>JBFWTW010000001.1:0-38084 GCA_050247635.1 Candidatus Dadabacteria bacterium
TCGCCGCACGCCGTGAACGCTGCCGCCAATAACAAAAGAAAGAGAATATATTTCATGGTTCTTCCCTCCTGAATACGCTGAATGACGCGAGCGCCAGACCGAATGGCGCTATCGTCCAGAGAGCCATTATCGACATCAGCAAAAGCACCATCCCCTCCCTTCCGAACGTCCTTACGGCGTAGACGCCGACCGGGCCGAGTATCTCGTACCGGGGGCTGAGCGCCAGCACCGACGCTATCTTGAACACCTCGGCGGGGTTTAGGAGCGCCATGACGAAGACCTGCCTTATGCCGAGCTCCATCGCCGCCGCCGTACCCATGACGCCGAGGTCGCCCAGTATGATGAAGACGAGCCAGAGAAAGACGGCTATGCCCGTCGCCCGGGACGCCTTCCTCGAATACACAGACACAAGCAGCCCGACGCTCAATAGCGACGCCGCGAGAAGAGCCGAGAGTAGGGCAGTCATCAGGAATCCCGATGCATCCCCGCCCCCGCCGCGGAGGGCCGCGCCTACCCCCGCGAGCCCGAATCCGAGCGAAATAGAGAGACATATGGGGATGAATATCCCGACGAACTTTCCGGCGAATACCTCGGCCTTCGTTACAGGGTGCGAGAGGAGGTATTGGAGCGTTCCGTTTTCCCTCTCGCCGGATATCGCGCCCGAGCCCGTGATGAGGGATACGAGTGGCACGAACAGAAGGACGAGGTTAATCAGGCTCGCGGCCGTCCTGCCGTAGCCCGCCCCTTCCGTGAGCGCTCCCTTTTCGGGGGCGATCGTGAGAATGAGAACTGCCAGCGCGGAAAAGGATATCGTGTAGAGGACGAACCACTTGTTCTTTACGGATTCCCGCGCTTCCCTGCCCGCGAGCATGAGAACATTTCTAGCTTCCATTTCCGCCAGCTCCTTCCAGTATGCTCTCCATCGTGGGCTCCTCGACGCCGAACCCGAGCACAGGGACGCCCTTTTCCGCCAGCACCGTGACGGGGACGGCCGCGCCGCCCTCCTCGGCATCTATCACGAGGCCGCTTCCGTTCCGGGAACGGACCGCTATGCCGGCCCGTGCGAGCGCCTCCTCGGCGCGCGTCATATCACCTTCGGGAACCCTCACGCTGACTTTCGTACCTGCTCCGGAAACACGCCTCAGGTTTTCGGGCTCGCCGTCGAAGACTATTTTACCGTTCCTCATGACGACAGCCCTGTCGGCCAGATAATCCACTTCGCCCAATCTGTGAGAGGAAAATATTACGGTGTTCCCCTCTTCTTTGTATTCCTTTATGAGGCGAAGGAAGTCAGTCCTTCCGCCCGCGTCGAGGTTTGACGTAGGCTCGTCGAGGAGGAGGTAGCGTGGGCTCGACAAAAGCGCCACCGCGAAGGAGAGCCTCTGCCTCATGCCGCCCGAAAGCTCGGAGGCGAATTTTTGAGCATGGCTCGAGAGGCCGGCTTTTTCGAGGACTGCTTCGCACTCATCCGGCCCGGCGCGCCTTATGCGGCCGAAGAAGCGGACGACTTCGATCGCCCGCATGTCGTAGAATACGGGCTCCTGGGGCAAGTAGCCGATGAGCGCCTTGGCCTGTTTCGATCCGCCCCTGACGCTGAGCCCGTTTATGGTTATATCGCCGGTGAAGTCGAGGAGGCCGAGCACGCATTTTAAAAGAGTGCTCTTTCCCGCCCCATTCATCCCGAGGAGCGAAACAGCTTCGCCTTCGCGGGCCGTAAGGCTCACGGAATCGACTGCTGTCAGCTTCCCGAAGCGCTTCGTGACGTTCATTATATCTATCAATGCTTGCCTCCATGCCCGCCGAGCGCCGTGTACCCGAAGAAGACGAGCGGCAGGATGGCCATCGACGCCGAAGCCAGGAGAAGCCCGCGCGGCGTCTCTGAGCGCCCTTCGGGCTCTATGACGACCCCGGGGCGTACGAGCGGGTGCTCGTCCGTGAGCTTCGGCACAGGCTTTATGACCGGGAAGGCCTTCGAGGCGAGCTCGAGCGCCTTCGACGCCGGGCTGTAGGCGAATATGCGGAGCGACGGGTTCTTGTCTACTAGGCTCTCGAACAGGCTCTCGGCCTTGTACGGGATCTCGCCCACGCCGTCGCCGTCCTCGTCGTAGCCGACGTAATCGCTCCAGAAATTGCCGCGCCCGTCCCTCGACCACACGTTGCCGGAAAGGACCCCGCCGCCCCTCACCTCGACCTGCTCGTCGTTCCCGGTGAAGTTGTTCGCGACGAAAGCGTTTCGCCGGATCGACGGCATGACCGAGACGCCGATGTCGTTGTAGGCGATGACGTTCCCGTTTATATCGTTCCAGGCGTCGATGAGGTAGGGCGAGTTATCGAGGAATATTCCTATGCGGTTGTCCGCGATGACGTTGTCCCTCGCGACGACGCTGTCGAGGTCCTTGAAGCCGACGCCGTATCCAGTGCCGGTGCCCCGGTTGCCCGTGAATTTATTCCTGAAAAATTTTATGTCCACGCTGTACATCAAAAACCCGCCGACGGAGTTGTTCTTGAACTCGTTGTCCTCGAACCGGTTATGGTTACTCGACATGTAGTGAAGCCCGTAGCGGCCTCCCTCGACGATGTTGCCCTTTAGAAGCGTGTCGCTCGACCACCATATGACGACGTCCCTTACGTGGGAGACGTGATTGTCGAGGATCTTCGTGCCCGAGCTGTACCAGAGCCTTATGCCGTCTCCCCTCTTCGGGAGAGGCGCGTCCTTGCCCGTTACGACGTTACGGCTTACGACCGTGCCCTTCGAGCCCTTGATGTATATGCCGAAGAGTACGTCGTCGAGCCTGTTGTCGTTTACGGTGGCGCCAGGCGCGTTCTCGACGAGTACGCCTGCGTCCTCGGCCGAAAGATGAGAGCCCGACCCGGTTATCCGAAACCCCTGGAAGATCGTGCCCTCGCCGTTTATCGTGACGACTGTGCCCGTGCCCCCGCCGTCGATTACCGGGCGGCCTTGGCCTGTGATTGTAAGGGGCTTGTCCACGACTACGTGTTCATTGTAGACCCCGGGCCCTTCGACAATAATTTCGCCGCCGGGCGAGGCCGAGGCTATGGCCTCGGAGATTGACCTCAGCGGCCCGCCGGGAGAGACCCTCACAGTTTTACCCGCTGCGGATTCAGTAGTGCCTGCCTGCGGCGCTATGAGCGCCAGCAGGCAGAATAAGAGAATGGAGGATATGGTCGGCCGTAACGTCATTTCGGGGCTACCTCACCCACCCCCGGATTTAAGGATGAGCGGCTTGTAGGCGCGCCTGTGGAGATAGATGCCGACGAGCATCAGCACGGATGCCGCTATGGACATGTATAGCCCCATCTCCCACGACGCTGTGGTTACGAACTGCCCGATCTTGCCGTCCCCAAGGAGCGGCGGAACGAACGGTTTTATGGAATTCGAAAGAGGGGCCCTTTTGTCGAGATTCATACCGAAATTCCGCATCCAGAAGTAAAGGTCCCCGAGAAAGAACGCCGGGTACAGGATGGCGGGAATGCACAGGATCAGCGCCAGCGGACTGTGCACGTACACGGCCGCGAGCAAAAGAAGCGCGATGCCTATGACAATGAACACACTCAGCGTGCGTTCGAGCACTGCAGCATCACCCATGGGCTTCATGCCTATGTAGTGGTTGAGCCCGTCGATTTCCTGTATGTCCCCCGTGAGCCTGTTTACGTACATGGACGCTTCGAGGCCGCCGGGATACTGGGGTGCGAACAGCGTGATCTTCCAGTAGGGAAAGAATACCGATGCGAGAAGGAGCATGGCCGCCCCCGCGAGAACGAGCGAGGGCAGGAGAAATCTCTTCTTCTCCTTTTGCCAGAGCTCTGGCGGGATTCGCGGTCCGAGTATGAGTTCGTTTTCCTTCATTTTACAATCTCCTCTGTGGTGTAAAGCTTTCGGTTCTCCGTTGCGGCCGGCTTGTTCCGCGGGCCTTCGATGCTGTGGAGAACGCTTTTTGCATTGAGACCGGCTGTCGCCGACCCCGTATAATAAATTTTTGCCGTGCTGTAGAGCCTGTAGGCCCTTTCGTACTTTTCTTCCTCCATCGAGCTGTCGGCGGCTGCGGTGAAATCATCTCCCCGGTCGAGGTAAGATTCCGCCTGTGATATCAGGCCGCTCACGATCTCGTTTCTCCTGTCGGCGTGCACGAGCCCGGAGGAGACCCCGGCGGCAACTTCCCTGGCCTCGGCGGACTCCGACTTCATGACAGAGGCATTATTCCTCCAGAAGTCGGCCTCGTCGGCCCCTGCCTGCAAAGCCCCCGCCGCATAGATTGCCGCGAGTGCGAAAATCAGACAGGCAAGACGGATAGTTCCGGATTTTGTGTTCGAAAGACTCATTTGAGCCGCCTCCATCGAGCGCTCTGCATGATAACGGCGCCCCTCCCCGAACCGCCATGGGAAGATGCCCGGGAAGGGCGCCTCTTACAGCCCGTACTTACGATCCCGGCCCGGGCTTGACCAGGAGATAACCCATCATTTCGAGGTGGAGCGCAGAGCAGAACTCCGTGCAGTAGAACGGGAACACGCCCGGCTTGTCCGCGACGAATTCCACCTTGGTGCTCTCGCCCGGCTCGAGGCTGAGGTTGATGTTGTAGCCGTCGATTGCGAAACCGTGCGTCGCGTCCCTCGCGCGCTCGACGTTCGTGATGTACATCGTCACCTTGTCGCCCTGGTTCACGGTTATGTGCTCGGGGTTGAAGTGGCTTCTGATAGCCGACATAGAGACCCGCACCGTGTTGCCGTCGATCTCGATCTTTTCGTTTCCGACGGTTGTGGCCTCGGGATCGACGCTCATGGTAGCCGGGTCAAACCCGACTTCGGGATACACGAGCCACGGCTTCAGTTTGTCGGCCTTTATCATCTGCACGTAGTGCGGCTCGCCGACGCCTATCGGCATGTCGTAGAGGAGCTCCATCTTGTCCCCGGATATGTCGATAAGCTGGAAGTTCTGCGGGTGTAGCGGCCCTACAGGCAGGAACCTGTCTATCGACCACTTGTTGAGCGCGACGCAGTACTTCCCGTCGGGGCTGACCGTATCGCCCTCGGCGCAAACGGCGTGGCCTATGTTGTACTGGACAGGTATCTTCTCGACGAGCGTCCACGGATCGGGGCCGTTATAGATCGGCGGACCGAGCCTCCACTTGGCGAGCGTGCTCTCGATGAAAACGCTCGTGTAGGCGTTGCCATCGCTATCGAACTGAGTGTGGAGCGGGCCGAGGCCAATCTCGACCTGCGCCTCGACGACGTCGTCGAAAGCCAGCACCGGCACGCCGAATTCGTCCTTTTCGGGGGCGCCCTTCTTTATGGCGTCCATGAGCTTGTTAAACGAATAGACTGTGGCGTGCGTGTCCAGCTTGCCGGATGCGATGATGAAGTTGCCGTCCGGAGTCACGTCTACTCCGTGCGGGCTCTTGGGCACGTCTACGAAGTAGAGAATCCCCTCTTCTATGGCCGTATCGAGAGGTATGATGTGCGCGCCGTTAAGCTCCTTCGTCTTACCGGCCTTGAAGACTTCCTCGGCCTTCTTCCAGTTGATGATGTGGAGATAGTCGGCCTCTCTCTGCGATATTCCGGCCTCGAACGGCGGATTACCTTCGTTGATGCCGCCCGTAGCCATTTCGGCGTTGATGGAATTACAGAATATCCATCCGTCGCTCACCTTCTTCCCGGCGTCGCAGAGGTCCTGCCAGTAAGGCGGGAGCTCTATCGAGAAGGACGCCGATTCGTCGATGCGTCCCTTCTCCCTGTCGAACTTGTAGAGGGTGGCGAGCCCCTTGTACTTTTCCTTGTATTCGTCGAGAGACGCAAATTCGTAAAACGGCAACGGGGTCGCGTACTGCGTCGTCTCTATGACGTATTCCGAGTTCGGCGTGACGAAGGTGGCGCCGTGGTCGGATATGGTGTTCGGGTTCTTGACTATCTGCTTGGTCTCGAAGTCCCTCAAGTCGATGACCGCAACCCTGGCGTTCGCCTTGTCGTTTATGAAGAGGAACTGACCGTCGTAGTCGCCGTTCGTCTCCGTTAAAGCCGGGTGGTGGGTATCGGCCCAGTTGAGCGTCCTGTCTTCGCCGATCGGCATGTCGCCGCTCGTCAGTATCTCGTGGGTCTCCGCCGAACCGGTCGCCCATCCCTGCCAGGGCTCGGGCGTGAATACTGCAATAGTCTTAAGGAGCCTCATCGACGGAACGCCGATTACGAAAACCTGCCCCGAGTGCCCGCCCGACGCGAAGAGAACGTAATCGTCGAACTTGCCCGACGGTATGTACGTTTTGAGGGCGGCTTCTACGTCCTTTTCCGATAGCCCCCTCTCTTCGGCGATCTTCTTGACGCTGTCGGGGACTCCGGCGGCCAGCTGCGCCGGCTTGCCCTCGTTTTCCCCGCCTTCATTGTTGCATCCGGCCATAAAAACCGCGAATGCTAGTATGGGCAGAAAAAACAAGCCCAGATATCTCACATACCTTTTACATCCTGTATATCCACTCATCTTGATAACCTCCTCATATGGGAATTCCCTGGGGATTTCCCTTTATCGTCATTTTTTCGCCGCATCCTCGGACTCCAAATACTCGATCAGGGCGTCTATTTCTTCGTCGGTAAGGCCCAGATTCGGCATCGGCACCATATAAACACCGAGTAGCTCCTTTGCTATCGGGTCGGTCATTACCATCGTATCGGGGGACTTGAGCCACTTCTTCAGCCATTCCTCTTCCCGTCTTTCGGTTACTCCGGCAAGGTCGGGGCCGGCGAGCTTGCCGCCGCCTATCGTATGACAGGCCGCGCACGTTTTCTGTTGAAAGAGCTGCTTGCCCTTTTCGGCTTCCGACTGCCCTAGCGTAACGGGCGCCAGCATGAAGAAAACCGTGAGGGCGACGAGAACCGCCGTCAGGGCTTTTAACGGCGTGGGGATGATGTTTGAGTCTGACATTTACTACCTCCTTTGCACAAATAGTTATGAAATCCTTATGCCACTCTTAACCTGCCGTAATCATTGACCGGCCGAAACCGGCCGATGTCGAGTGTCTTAAAACAGTACACAACGTGAGTGGGCGCTCACTCATTGAGTGGGCACTCAATAATACACGGCGAACAGCCGGGGAGACAAGTGTTATCCGGAATTTTCGAGAAGCCGGGCTTGATGTGCGTGACAATACACGCTTTGACGCCGCACGAAGCGTGGTTTGGTTAAAATGACTTGGAAAAAGTTATTTAAGACGGATCAGCCGAAGAGGCGCTTAACTTTTTCGATGGTATCGACGGCGCGGTCGATCTCTTCTGTGGAGTTATAGAGATAAAAGCTCATCCGTGCGGCGTGCTCCATCCCTAGCCTGTCCATGAGCGGCTGGGCGCAGTGGTGCCCGGACCGTATCGCTATGCCCTCTTCGTCGAGCATCCCGGCGACGTCGTGGGGGTGAACGCGCTTTACGTTAAAGGACACGACCCCTACCCTCTCGCCTTCGGACGGGCCGTAAAGCTCGACCCAATCGTGCGCTGAGAGCCTTTGCAAGGCATGCTTCAATAAAACTTCTTCGTGTGCGGCTATGGCGTCCAGGCCTATCGTGCTCAGGTAATCGACTGCCGCGCCCAGGGCGACTCCGCCGCCTATGTCGGGCGTACCGGCCTCGAACTTCCACGGGAGCTCGTTCCACGTCGAGCGCTCGGGCGTGACCTTCTCTATCATGTCGCCGCCGAAGAGGAAGGGATCCATACGTTCGAGGAGCTCCCCCCTGCCGTAGAGAAAGCCTGTACCGGTCGGCGCCAGCATCTTGTGCCCCGAAGCTGCCAGAAAGTCGCAGCCGATGTCCTGGACGTCGAGCCTTATGTGGGGGGCCGACTGCGCCGCGTCGATGAGGACGAGCGCGCCGTACTCTTTAGCCTTACGGGTGAGCTCCTTTACGGGGTTTACGGTCCCCAGGACGTTCGACGCGTGGACCAGTGAGACGAGCTTCGTCCTTTCGGACAAGAGCCTGTCGAATTCGGCGATGTCGAGCCTGCCCTCGGGGTCTACGCCCACGATGTTGAGTGTAATGCCTAGCCTCTCACGGAGCATCTGCCACGGGACGAAGTTCGAATGGTGCTCCATTATCGTGATGAGCACCTCGTCCCCCGGTTTGAGATTGCCCAGCCCCCAGCCGTATGCGACGAGGTTTATGGATTCCGTAGCGTTACGCGTGAAGACTATAGTGTGCCAGTCGGTCGCGCCGACGAATCCTGCCACTTTCCTGTGGGCGGCTTCGTACATGAGCGTGGCCTCGTAGCTGAGCGTGTGGACGCCGCGGTGGATGTTCGAATTGTGGGCCTGATAGTAATCGATGAGGCTGTTCAGGACCTCGCGGGGCTTTTGAGTGGTGGCGGCGTTGTCGAGATAGACGAGCGGCTTTCCGTTTATCTTCCGCTCGAACACAGGGAAGTCTTCCCTTAACTTTATCGGGTCGAGCCTCTTTCCTATTCTCGGTATGCTTTCCATGGCTTTACTCGGAAGGGGCGGTCTTGTCGCGCTCGTTCTGAACGAGGGCCTTCTTCAACACTTTCAGCCCGAGTAGCGCGCACTTGAACCTAGTCGGTGAGACCGTGAGGCCCAGGGATTCGAGGACTTCCTCGTCCTTGAGGCTCATGATCTCGGAAACGTCCATCCCCGTAACCTTCTCGGTCAGTATGGATGCCGAGGCCTGGCTTATCGCGCAGCCCTTGCCGCTGAACATCACCGCCGCAATCTTGCCGTCCCGGAGTTTTACGTCGAGGCGGACGAGGTCGCCGCACGAAGGCACGCCCTCTTCGTAAGAGACGTCGGCGTCTTCGAGTGTGCCGTAATTCCTCGGATTTTTGAAGTGGTCGAGTATGAGCTCGTAGTGCTCGGATTCCATTTCGTGTAAGTGTCCTTGGCGTGCGCGGCCTCTGGTTGGTATTATACCAGAGCTGCCTTAGCCGACCACGCCCCGGGGATGAACGAGCCGGATGCGGAGCGCCGCTTACGATACGACCGTGCTAATCTGGATGTTGTCTTCCCTGAGAGCCTTTTCGAGCTCGCCGAAGTTGCAGTTCACCACCCAGAAGTAGTATAGCTTCCGGTCCTCGGGGGCGACGCTGAACGAAATGACCTTGTCCGAGTTCTGCTGTATGGCGTGGAGTATGTCGAACATGTTCGTCTCGTCCAACATACGCACTTCGAGCCTGACGGGTTTTTCGTGAAAGCCCATCATCTTGAGCAGCGCGTCGAGAAGGTCGGTTACCGTAAGGATGCCGACGAGCTCGCTCCGGCTGTTGACTACCGGCAGGGCGTTGAACTTGCCCGAGCGTATTATCTCTGCCGCGCCTTCTATGGAGGTATAGTCGATTATCGTCACGGGGTTCGCCGCCATTATCTCCTTAACTTTGGGGTTCCCGCCCGCGGCGAGCGCCGTTCTCAAATTCCTGTCCGTAACTATTCCGACCAGATTTCCATCCTCGACCACCGGGCACTGCCGGAAGTTGAGACTCCTCATGAGATCGAGAGTTGCCGCGGCGTCGTCTGTGGGCGATACGGTTTTCGGGTCCGGGGTCATGAAATCCTTGACAAGCATTCGTTGCCTCCTGTCTCGTTCTGCTTAAGCCAGCCATATCATAACAGGATAACGGGCCGTGCATAAGGCTTTGACGTAAATAATCATACCCTTTATTAGAACACATTCCAGAAGGCGGCGGGGCTTCCTTGACAACCCGGCGGCGCTTCGGTTTTCTTTAGATTCAGGCCGACAATACAATGACGAAAAAATACGGAAAGGTGTACCTCGTAGGCGGCGGCCCCGGAGACCCGGGGCTCATCACGGTCAAGGGAAAAGAGATCCTCGGAAAGGCCGACACTGTCGTCCATGATTTCCTCGTAAACCTCGAGCTTTTGTCGTACACGAAGCCGGGCGCAGAGCTCATATGCGTCGGGAAGAAGGCCGGGCACACAGTCATGCCGCAGGATGAGATCAACTCACTCCTCGTCGAAAAGGCTCGCGGCGGGAGGACCGTCGCGAGGCTAAAGGGCGGCGACCCTTTCATCTTCGGGCGCGGGGGCGAGGAAGCCGAAGTGCTCGCCGCCGAGGGGATAGAGTTCGAGATCGTTCCGGGCGTGACGTCGGCCGCGGCCGTGCCCGCGTACGCGGGGATACCGCTCACCCACAGGAAGATAGCCTCTTCGTTCGCCGTCGTCACCGGGCACGAGAACCCGGCCAAGGGCGAATCCGGCATCGAATGGGACCTGGTCGCGCGCATGGGGACTGTGGTGTTCCTTATGGGCGTCACGAACCTGGCCGCGAACATGAAGAAGCTAATGGAGTTCGGCATGAGCCCCGACACCCCGGCGGCGGTGATCGCGCGCGGGACCTATCCGTCACAGGCAAGCGTCACGGGGACAGTAGCAGACATAGCCGAAAAGGCGGCCGCGAGGGAGGACTTATCATCCCCAGCCATAGTCGTCACGGGTGAGGTCGTAAGGTTCTCGGACGTGATTTCCTGGTACGAGAAGAAGCCGCTTTTCGGGAAGAGAATAGTAGTCACCCGCCCGAGGGAGCAGGCCCGTCCGCTGTCGGCGCTCTTCGAAGAGATGGGGGCCGAGGTCATCGAGTTCCCCGCTATTGAGATCGCGCCTCTTGCGAGCTACAAGGTCCTCGACAAGGCAATGAAGGCGCTCGGATCTTACGACTGGATAATTTTCACGAGCGTAAACGGCGTCGGGGGATTCTTCGAAAGGCTCAGGCATCTCGGCCTCGACGTAAGGGAGATGCACGGCCCGAAGGTCGCGGCGATAGGCGAGGTAACGGCAGAGGAGCTCGGCGCTCACGGGATTAACGTCGATATGATGCCCGCCGACTACAGGGCCGAGGGGCTGATAGAGCTCTTCCGCGAAATGGACCTCAAGGACAAGCGCATACTCATACCGAGGGCGAAGGAGGCGCGCGAGATACTGCCCGAGAGCCTTCGCGAGATGGGGGCGCACGTAGACGTCGCGCCGGTTTACCAGACGAAGAAGGCGGGGAAGACGAAAACCGCCGCTCTTAAGAAAGAGATATCCGAAGGTCGCATAGACATCATCACGTTCACGAGCTCGTCTACTGTGAGGAACTTCCTCGAAACCGTCGATGAGATACCAATTTCGGACGGTAAGCCCGTTTTCGCATGCATAGGCCCGGTTACGGCAAAGACACTTACCGATTTGGGTTACAAGGCCGCCGTCGTGCCGGCCGAGTACACTGCTGCCGGACTTGCAGAAGCAGTAGCCGATTACTTTAAAGACCTTAAGTAAGTTCTGTAAACGTGACCGGACACCTGCGAAACTTCTTCATAGAAGGCCCCCTTGTGTAAAGCCGCTTCTGACATCCTCTCCAAACAGCTTCCGGTTTGTATTGCAATCCTTTAGCATCATGTAATATATTTCCCACTATGCCCAGAATTCCTCTACCCTCGCAGGGAATCGAAGAAGATAAGGCCGTGATAAGCGGCGCCGATTACAGGCACATGGTCAAGGCGCTACGGCTCGGAGTTGGCGACGAGGTCACGCTCTTCGGCGAAGACTCTCGTGAGTACACCGGGGTGATATCTTCAGTCGGGAGCCGCGAGCTGGTTGTCGATATAACCGGTAGCCGCCTGATCGCGGCCGACCCCGTGATCGACATAACGATACTCCAGGGCCTCCCCAAGGGGGAGAAGATGGACTATATCGTGGAGAAGGCGACCGAGCTCGGGGCGACGAGGATAGTGCCCGTCGTAACGGAGAGGTCCCAGGTGAGAAAAACCGGGAAGCATCAGAGATGGGAGAGGATAGCTCTCGAGGCGTCGAAACAGTGCGGACGGACGAAACCTACCCTTATAGAAAATACTTTAGAGTTCAAAGAGGCGCTATTATATAAGGATGAGAGCGACTTGGCTATCATACTTCACACCGAATCGAGCCTATCCATAAAAGAATTTATAAGGAATACTTTACAAGGTGCCAAGAATATTATAGTATTGATAGGACCGGAAGGTGGATTTTCGCAAAACGAAGTCCTCCTTGCTATTGAAATGGGTTTTACATCCCTGGGTCTGGGTCCCAGGATTCTAAGGACAGAGACCGCTAGCCTGGCGGTTCTCTCCATAATCCAATTTCAACATGGAGACTTGTGATCACAATCGCAGTCTCCGTGTAATTTCTACAAGCTCTTCCTTCATCGAATCCCTCAACCTGTGGTATCTGCTTTCGTCTATTTTTCCGGCTTCGAAGTCGTCGTCGAGTGCCGCTATGTCGCGTATAAGCTGGCTCCGTTTATCTAGGAGCTCTTTTCTCTCGCGCTCTCCGGATTCTTTTTCCTTCGCCGCGCCTCCCTTGCCCATCGAGGAATAGAGTATCCCGAGGCCCACCAGAAGGAGGATGAGCCCGAGTGCTGCCCATTTTATGTAACCGTCGAGGTAAGCAGCGATGCCGCCGGTCCCCTTGAACTTTATCATTATCTTGTCGCCGGGCTTAAGGTCCTTGCCCTGCCATTTGAAGTAATTCACTTTTTCCATCTGTACAGGCTCGGGATCGGCGGTGAGCCCCGTGACATCGACGCCGTTCTTAGTTTCCGGCACGAGCAGCAGGAAGCTGTCGGTCGGATAGATAATATTCTTTTCTATCGTTACCGCACCCGAATCGGTGGGCATGCTGTAGGCGAAGATCACCCTTTTCTCGCCGGGCATCACGCTCTCGGTATCCGAAAAGCCGTGCTCAGTCGTTACGACGGACTCGGGGTCGAGGCCGTGCATGATGGTGACGTTAGCTGCATGCGGAGGGAGGTCGAACCGGAGGGTTTCTTTCTTGCCTTCGGCTATGTCGGCATTGCCCACGAAGATTTTGTCCCCCGGGTTATTGAATATCATTATATCGCCCACGTTGACGCCGTTTTCAGAGATCTCGACAACGGTGTGCGCTTCCTTAACCGTTATGCCGGGATCGTCCAGAGTAGGCTCGTAAACGGGGAGATCGAGAGTCTTTACATTCTCGTCCGGGAGAAAGACCATCTTGTCGGTCGCATATTCGGCGCCGTTAAAGGCGAGTGTCAGGGAGTAGCTCCTGTCCCAGGCGAGCTTGTCGAACTTGAACGTGCCGTCGGCTGAGGTTTCCGCCTCCTCGTCCCCGGTTTCCCTGTCACCCATGAAGGCTTTAAGCGAAACGGTTACTCCCGGCACGGGAACCTCCGTCGTTTTATTAACGACCTTACCGGTTATCGTGCCGCCTTCGGGATTCACCTTCCCGGCCTTTGCCTTCATCAGGTACTCGGCTATCGCCCTGGCTTCCATCGGATGAACGTCCTGAGGCGGAGGCATGGGGGGATATCCCTCGTTTATGGGCATCTTCCCTTCCTTGCTGTAAATCTCCTGCGGGTCTGTTATCCAGCGGACAATATCCTGGGGGGAATAACGCTGGCCGACGCCTTTAAGGTCGGGGCCGACGAAGCGCCCCCTGCCTATGGTGTGGCACCTGACGCATCCGTTTTCTATGAATAGCTTGCCGCCGAGCTCCTGCATGTCGTGCGGGTTCTGGGCAATGGAGTCGCGGGCCGGAACGGCGAGCATCAAAAGCGCCGTCATTACCGCCGCGAGGAATAAAACGCGATTATTAAACCGATTTAGCCTTTTTATCTTCTGGGCCTCCTTTAAGGCTGGCGCCGCAGCGGGCGCAAAAAAGATCGTCCGGGCCGCAGGTGCTGCCGCATTCGGGGCACGCGGCCGTTTCAGGCGAGCCCCACGCGCTTTCGCGCGCACGGATTATTTCCTTTTCTATCTCCTCGTCCTCGTAATCGTTAAGGACGACTTTTTTTCTCTTCGATTTTATTTCGTTTTCGAGCTCGTCGGCGAATGCGGCGTCCCAGTTCCTGCCGGTGGCCTCGTCTATTTCCTTGAGCACCGCGGCGGCCTCGGCGCGGTACTTCCGGCTTAGGTCTTTATAATCCGCGGTCGAGAGCTTCCCGAGCCCGTGGTCGAACTCGATATCGGCCAGCGCCGAAAGGAGCGTGTCCTTACGGACGTGGAGCGTCCGCAGCCGCTCGGCCCTGGGGTCGGGCCGGAGCGCGTCGTCTTCCAGAGAGCTGTCTTTCCCGCGTCTGAAGAACGGTAGCGATATAAATATTGCGGCGAGTAGAGCTATCGCCAGTGGCAGTATAAGCTGCAATTCCATCTCGTTTCCGAATCGGCGCTCAAGCCGGGGAGATTATACTTTGAGCGCGCTGTCCTTTTCGCCGAGCGTATACCGAACGAAAACCTCTTCCCTGCTCTTCCGCCCGTCGGGGAGCATGGTAATGATCGCCCCCAGGACGAGAACCACTCCGCCGGCCCATATCCAACTTACGAGCGGGTTCAATATGATCCGAAGGGTGGCGCCCCCGTCGTCGGTGAAGCTCATGAGAATTATATACAGGTCGTCGGTAAGCGTCGACCTCAGGGCGACTTCAGTCTCCTGATTTATTTCCCTGTTACCTTCGTATTTGTAGATGTTCTTTTCGGGCGACATAATGCCTATATCTTTTCCGCCCTTAAACGCCGTGAGCGTCGCGACCGTCGCGTTCTTGGCGTTGGTCGTATACTGGTTGATTCCGTTGAATGTGAACGTGTAGTCGTTAAGGGTCACGGACTCTCCCTTGGACAGGGTGACCTGTTTTTCCGTAACGAATACGGACGACGAAGTGATTCCGATAACGATTAGCACTACGCCGATGTGGACAATGTAGCCGCCGTACCTGCGCTTGTTCTTCGACACGAGCCGCCCGAATGCAACAAGCGGGTTTTCGCCCCTCTTCGATCGAACGCGAATGCCTCGGAAGAACTCGGTGAACACCGTTACCACCACAAAAGCGCAGAGCGAGTACGCAAGGAGCGCATAGGTATCGTGGATGCCGAGCGCGAAAAGAAGAACGCCGGTAACTATTGCAACCACCGTCGGAACGAAGAAGTTCTTGAACAGGTTTTCCTTAGACGCCTTCCGCCACGAAATGAGCGGCCCCACCCCCATCAGAAGCACGAGGACGAGGGCTATCGGCGTATTCACTTTGTTAAAGTACGGAGGCCCGACGAGTATCTTCTCGCCCGTTATCGCCTCTGACAATATCGGGAAAATCGTCCCCAGGAATACCGCGAACGCGGCCCCCAGGAAGAGGAGGTTGTTGAATATAAATGCGCTCTCGCGGGAGAGTATGGAATCGAAATTATTCTCCGATTCGAGGTCCTTCATCCTGTAGAGGAACATCGAGAAGGAAAAGAGAAGTATGAAGGCTATGAACCCGAGGAACATCGGGCCGATGTCTGACTGCGCGAATGAGTGGACGGACGATATGACGCCGCTACGCGTGATGAATGTGCCGAAAATAGACAGGAAGAATGTCAGTATGATGAGGGACATGTTCCACTTCTTGAGCATGCCCTTTCTTTCCTGGATCATGACCGAGTGAACGAACGCCGTCGCCGCGAGCCACGGCATGAAGGCCGCGTTTTCGACAGGATCCCACGCCCAGTAGCCGCCCCATCCGAGCTCGAGATAAGCCCACCTCGCGCCGAGTATGAGGCCGATGCTAAGGAACGTCCACGCAAAGAGCGTCCACTTCCGGGAATACCTTATCCATTCGTCGCCTAGCTTTCCGCTAAGAAGAGCGCCCATGGCGAACGCGAACGGCACGGCGACGCCGACGTAGCCGAGGTAGAGCGTTACGGGGTGAATCGCCATGTATGCGTTCTGGAGTATGGGGTTCAGCCCCCTGCCCTCGAGCGGCGCCACGGCGAGCTTTTCGAAGGGGCTTTCCACGAATGCCACGATGAATGTAAAGAATATTGCTATCGCGCCGAGAGTCGCTATGACGTAGGGCATCAGCTCTCGCGACTTGCCTTTTGTCGACATCACGACCAGCGCCATATAAATGGAAAGTACGAAAGCCCACAGAAGGAGCGAGCCTGCCTGCCCCGCCCAGAGCGAAGTCATCCTGAAGATCACTGGAAGGTCGGTGCTCGTGTTCATCGCGACGTACTTAATGCTGAAGTCGAGATTTACGAGTGAATGCAGAAGAGCGAGTATCGCTATCAGAAGAAGGAAGAATATCGCCAGCGCTGCGTTACGGGCGCTGTCCACGAAATCGCGCCTGCCGGATTTCGCGCCGTATACCGACGCGAATACGATGTAGATCGACAGGACAAAGGCTACCAGTACAGATATGTATCCGGTCTCGGCCATTAGTATGAGGTCCCCTGGGGCGCGCCCTGGTCGTTATAGAGAACGTCGGTCGATTCGTATTTCGTCGGGCACTTGGCCAGAAGAATGTCTGCCTGGAAAACGCCCGATTCGGAATACACGCCCTCGACCACCGCTTCTACGTCATCCTTGAAAACGTCGGGGACTATGCCGTTGTAATTGACGTCCACGGCCCCTGCCCCGTCCGAGATGCTGAACGCGAGGGCGCCGTCGGCGCCGTGCTTTATAGTGCCCGGGATTACGTTGCCGGATACGCGCACCCTTTCTCCGTAAACGTCCGGCACCCTGGCGTGGAGCTCTTCTACTGTGAGGTAGTAGACCATCGTCTCCCTCACACCGCCGTATACGAGATAGGCGACCGCGAAGGCTATCGCGCCTATCGCTATAATGAACTTCATCTTTCCTTTAAGCATTTACACCCACCTCTCACACGATTGGACAGGTGCGCGCTCCCTACGCGCCGGTCCTTATTGATTCGAGCTCTCGCTTGAGGCTCCTTTGTTTCGTAAACAAATGATAAATATATATAATCAGGGCTATCCAGACAACTGCACTTCCCCAAAAAAGATAATCTATCCTGAGCGGACGCGATTCCAGAACAACGTCGTCTATCCATACCTTGCCGTGCCCCTCGACGCCCAAAGCGAGCGTGATTTTCTCGGGCTCGGGGCCCGTGTCGAGGTAAAGGTCCGTTTCGGCCGGCACCCAGTCGCTTGTCCCCGAGGGCGGTATGCGCGGGCCGCGTGAGACGACGTCCTCGCCGTTTGCGTATTGTGCGTGGAGCTCCAGATACGCAATCCCCCTTTCCTCGCCCGTGCCGGTCAGCCCTTCGGTTTTCAGCCTGGCTTTATATACGATTCTAGAGTGGTTTAAATCTGACGGGTCCGGGGTGAAGAGCGTGAGCGTCACCGGCTTGTCGGTGTCTACGAGTATGGAGCCGTCGCTGCCTGTGAAAGACGCCCCGGCGTCGTATTCGACGGCCTCGCCGTCGACCACGTCTTCCGTGCTTGAAGTTGGAAAGATAGTGACCGAATTTTCCTTTTCCGACGAGCTGAAGCAGCCCGAAAGCACCCAGGCGAAAGACAGAAATAGGCCAAGCGTTACGTATCTCATAATGGGCTTCTTGATTGGCGAAATTATAGAATACCCGCAGGTTTACAAATCTACAATTAGTTAATAGAACCAATTTAATGTAGTGCCTGGGGGGACTTTTTTTCGTGATAGCGAAATGGGGGAAAGCTTGTGATTGAGACGGTACGGCGACGGCTTTTAAGCCCGGCCCGTCTCGTCATCGGCCGGGGTTTTGTTTCCGGAAGGCTCGTCGTCTTCCTCATCCTGCTCCGAAGAATCCTCATCCGGAACAGGTGTATTTCCCCCTGTTGAAGGCGCAACCGCCGCTTTTCGAGGCAGTATCATGAGCTGCACGACGAGGCCGAACACCCCGAGGGCGAACCATATCATCGCCATCCTGTATAGCTGGTCCTCTTCGAGATTCCCCAAAAAGCCCGGGTCGAGCGGGTAGAAGTTCCTGTACAGGATGTACGCCCCGCCCGTGACGGCAGCGAACGAGCCGCCGAACGCCGTCGCGATTATCAGCATCGGCTTCTGGAAGACGGCCGCTAGCGCGCCCGAGATTATGGCCGCGCCGTAGAGGACGGCCGGGATGACATCCATGTTCATAAGGCTGAAGACGTACATCGCGATCGTAAAGCCTAGTATTGCCCCCAGAAAAAAGACGCCGATTACGTAGAGGTAGTAGAAAAGACACGCGCCGAGGACGCCGCCCGCGAGGCCAGCGATTATAGAGACAGGCTCGCTCCCCCCGGAGAGCTCGTAGCCGAGGCTGCCGAAGAATACCGCCGCCGCGACGAACCCCGCGACGCCCAGAATGAAACGGAAGATTCTATAGCCGAAGAAGCATTCGACGAGGCCGGCCGCTACCGCAATCGCTGCGTAGTAGAAAAGGATGTCAGCGTTTCCGCCGGTCGGCATATTGGTTTTTCTCCGTTGGGCCGCGTCGCCGCGTTTTGTGATTCGGGTCCTGTCTTACGTGGGCGGATGGCACATGGCCGAACGAAGCGCGCAGGGAATCAGCTTTCTCTCGTTCGGAGGCGCGCCAGCACGTCGCCCAATTTTTCGAGATCCATTCTTTCGAGCAGGAGCACTATGAAAAGGAGCGAGCACGCTACCAGGTTCACGAGAAGCGCGTGCATCATCTCGGGCTCTATGCCGCCCCCTCCCGGCCCGAAGACGACCGGGGATATACCGCGCATGACCCGCACCGACAGATACACAAGCGGGAGGTCGATGAAGGCGATTATGCCGAATACAGCAGCGAACTTCGCCCTACGCGTGTTTGTCCCCGCAGACGAGCGGAGTATGAGGTATACGATGTAGAGGATCCAGAGTATGAACGTCGTCGTGAGCTGAGGGTCCCACGTCCACCACGTGCCCCAGATCGGCTTTGCCCAGATGGCCCCTGTGAGTATCGTTATCGTGAGGAACAGCACCCCGATTTCGGCCGAGCAATAGGCGAGTATGTCCCACCCGCGCGTCTGCTTCCACAGGTACATGATGCTCGCAACGAAGACGATTATGAACGCGACCGTCGCAACCCACACTGTCCCCATGTGGAAGTAAAAGAGCCTCTGCACGTGGCCCATAAGCGGCTCGGTCGGTGCGTAAACAAGCGCCATCCAGGTGGCGACGGCGAGGAGAATGAACGTTACTATCGTAAGGGCGCGTCTCATTTTTCAGGATTCCTCTATGACGTATTCGAACACAACCGCGCACGCGGCAACAAAGATTATATCGAATGCGATCAGGAGTTGTAAAGCGGAATAGCCGTCGGAGAGAGGCTTTCCTTCGAGGACGAGGGACGAGAGCTTAACAGCGCTTACGATGAGCGGGATGATTATCGGGAAGAGAAGAATCGGGAGGAGGACTTCCCTTAGCCGCGTGTTCACGGCCATTGCGGAGAAGAGCGTCCCGACGGCGACGTAGCCGAGAGAGCCGAGCAGGACAACCGGGATAAGCGGCAGGACGGTCGCGATGAAATCGAGGTTGAAGAATATGACGAACATCGGGACTATTATCATCCCGACGATGAATACGAATATCGTCCCGCTAATTAGCTTGCCTATATATATGAAGCTCCTGTCGGTCGGCGTAAGCAGGAGGCCGAGAACAGCGTTGCCTTCCTTTTCCAGCGCGAACGAGCGCGAGAGGCCGAGGACCCCGGCGAAGGTGAACGTTATCCACAGCATCGCGGGGGCCGCGAGCTTTATAAGGCCAGTCGAGAATGCGAAGGCGAAGCTGAATATGACGACCACGAGGATTGAGAAGGTGAGCATGGACGTAAAGAGCTCCTTCGTCCTCATCTCGGTTATCAGGTCCTTCTTTACAATCGCCCAGATTTTATCCAGCATAAAATTCCTTTTTAACCCTTTGCGTCACCCATTCGAACGCTTTACGTCACAAGTGACATTTTCTAACACCTAAATCCGCTCTTAGTAGAGCAGAATACAGCAACAATAACCATATTAATACAATATTATCAGCATATTATAACATATATCTAATGTCGGATATCATTATAATTTCCAGCTTTTTAGCCACTGATTCCCTCAAAGATCTGAAGTCAATAATACTTAAATTTTCGATTCAAGCTGTGTTCTATTTATGGTTTATATATATCTGCCGCTATTAATATTTTTCTCCTGATAATATTTAAAGTGACCGGCATCAATCGCATCCTACACATTTTCGACGCTTTCTATATACAGCTCCTTGAAACGCTCGCCGTCGAGGTCTCCAGAGGCCCCATGGTAGACCAGCTTACCCCCGGCTATGATGCCGACCTTGTCGCTCATCCCGAGCCCCTCGTCTATGTTGTGGGTCGTCATGAGTATCGTCCTGCTGCGCGATTTGAGCGCCGCCAGCATCTCGCCGAACACCTTCGCGCCGTGCTGGTCGAGCCCGGTGTAGGGCTCGTCGAGGAGTAGGATCGACGGCTCGTGCACAGTCGCCCTTGCGACGGCGAGCCGCTGCTTCATGCCCCGGCTGAAGTTCCGGACGATGTCGTGCATGCGTTTTCCGAGCCCGACGGCCGTGACGACCTCCTTCGCCCGGGCGTCGAGGTCCGTGACGCCGTAGAGCGCGCCGAAGAATTTTATGTTTTCGAGCGCCGAGAGGTTCTCGTAAAGATAGGGATCGTGCGAGATGACCCCCGTGATCCGCCTTATCTCGTCGGCCTCCTTCCCGGAATCGTGCCCGGCAACCGTGAGCGAGCCCGTAGAAGGCTTCGTCAAAGTCGAAAGGAGCTTGATGAAGGTCGTCTTCCCCGCGCCGTTAGGGCCGAAGAGGGTGAAGAACTCCCCCTTCCCTATCGCGAGGTCTATACCCCTGAGCGCGTCGAACGTGCCGAAGGATTTCGTGAGCCCCCGGGCCTCGATGTAGGCGGCTTCGTTGGTTAGCGGCTGAGCCATGAGCGGAAAGAAAGCTACATTATATAAGGGAATGTTTCAATTTGGCATCAGTATAGCCCGGGGCGGATTTTGCGCGTGGAATGTCCGGGAGGAGCCGCGCTTCAGAATTTGAGGAGCTCGTCGGTGCCCCCCAGGAGCTTCACCCAATCGGCGAGCTTCGCCATGCCCTCGTCGAGCGGTACGGACGGCTCGTAGCCGAGCTGGCGGCGGGCCTTCTCAATCGAATAGCTCCTGCTGCCTGCCAGGGCCGCGACGGCGAAGCGCGTCAGAACCGGCGGCTTCTTCGACCCCATGAGCTTGAACAGGGCCTCCATAACGGCGGCGACCGAGTATGCGAACTTGTACGGGATAGAAAAGCCCGGCTTCCATTCTATGCCCGCCGCGCGGAGCTGCTTCGTCAAAAACTCCATGTAGCCGATCTTTACGCCGTCGTTTATGAAGTAGATGTTGCCCGAGGAATCCTGGCTTTGTGCGGCGAGGATCATGGCCCGCGCGAGGTTGTTAACGTGGCACGGCGTCACGGTTCGCTTGCCGCTGCCCATGGGATGGAGTATCCCCTTTTTAGCCGCCACCGCGACGCGCGGGAGTATAACGGTATCGCCCGCGCCCCAGACGTTTGACGGCCTTATGACCGCCGTCTCGATGCCCGACGTGCCGTTATAGGCTATCACTAGCCTTTCGGCCTCGGCCTTGGAGGCATTGTAGCTGTCGTTGTACTTATCCCTGTAGGGGTACGTCTCGTCTATATCGACGAGGTCGTGAACGCTCCAGAAGTCTGACTGCCATACGACCGTCGAGGAGCTCATGTGGACGAACCGTTTTACGCCGGAGCCGGCGGCCGCCGAGAGGAGCGTCTTCGTCGCTTCGACGTTGTACTTGAAGAAGTCTTCCCTGGGACCCCAGTCAGAGACCATGGCGGCCACGTGGAATACGACGTCAGCGCCATTGGGCAGCCTCTTTAAGCTATCAGGATTGCCGAGGTCGCCGTGAACCAGCCTTACGCCGAGCTCCTTTAGCATCTCGACGTTGCTCGTGTCGCGGACGAGGCATGTGACGTCGTGCCCGCGCGAGACAAGCTCCTCGACGAGCCTTCCGCCGATAAACCCCGTCCCTCCGGTTACTGCGGCTTTCATCGTGGCTATCCTCCGGGCAGCCCGAGACCGGGCGGCTTAGGAATTAATATACTCCGAAAGCCAGGCGAAACCAAAAGAGAAGTGTTTAAAATTATTCACCGGACGAAAAAAAAAGCCGCGCCCGCGCGTTTCTCAACGTACGGACACGGCTTTAGAGGTATGGTGTTGGTTGGTATCAGTATTGGTTTCTATATTGATTATCCGTAAGCCAGTTCTCCATCCATTCCTTCGTTTTCTCGGCAAGTTCCCTGCTCGAAGCGGCTGATACACGCGTGTCGTTCAGGAAAACGCCCCAGTAAGTGACCGGCGCGTGAACCGACTCCATGTGCGCTTCTTTGTCGAATCCATAAACCTCGGGTGAACAATCGCAGGACGGCTTGATCGTGCACGGTGCTACTCGTATATCCATGTCTTCACCTCGCTGTTTGAATTTTTGCCAATCAACTCTATGCAAAACACTTGCAATTATCATGCCAATATTGAATCTAATCATGAGTTACATGATTTCAAGGCTTTACATCAAAAGCCCCCGATCTTACCGTTCGCGATTTACCGCAAGTGCACAAAAAACGGCACATATGTGCAACAATATCCACCACATACGAACCGCCAAAATGAAGGGACGGTTCAGAATGTTGACAAGGGGGGTTTTATAGTAGAAAATTCTGCTTTTATTTCAGGAACTACGCTTAAATTTTACGGAGGGAATGTCATTGCTTCTACCTAAACAGGCTTTTATCACGAAGGGCGTTGGAAAACATAAGGAAAAGCTCACGAGCTTCGAGATGGCTTTGAGAAACGCTAAAATTGCAGAATTCAATTTGGTGAGGGTATCCAGCATATTCCCCCCGCATTGTACGCTCGTGCCGCGCTCCAAGGGGCTCAAGAACCTCTTCCCGGGGCAGATCGTGCACGTCGTTATCAGCGAAAACGCAACCAACGAGCCCAACAGGCTCATCGCCGCGGCGACCGGCATCGCCCTGCCGAAAGACACCACCCGCCACGGCTACATATCCGAGCATCACAGCTACGGGCAGAATGACACGATAGCCGGCGAATACGCCGAAGACCTCGCGGCATACATGCTTGCGACGACCCTCGGCGCCGCGTTCGACCCGGACAAGAGCTACGACGAGCAGAAGGACACCTGGGAGATCAGCGGTCACATCGTCAAGACGACGAACACGACCCAGACGGCCGTAGGCGACAAGAGCGGCCTCTGGACGACCGTCATCTCGGCAGTCGTTTTCTGCGAGTTCTGAGAAAGGCCGGAAAGGGCAGAAGTTCCCGATACAACCGGTGAGTGAAATTATCGCCTGAGGGCGGAGCTTCATTCGACTAGCCCCGGAAGCGGAAGACTACTCTTCGCCCGATTTGAGCGTATACCGCGCTTCGGGCTCCTCTTCGGAAATGCCCTGGCTTTCCCTTAGGGCTTCTATTTTCCTGAGCGGCCTTTCGACCATGTTTGTACGGGTGCCCCGGAGGCTGTCGTACTCGCTCTGGACGTCGGCGATCTTCTTCCCGAGCTTCTCGTAGCACTCGACGTAGGCCCGCCACTGCTTCCCGAATTCGTTGTAGAGCGAAAGTATGTCGCCGGTGGTGCGCTTGAGGTTGAAGTTATCAACCGACTGTCTTATGACGGCGAGGACGGCGTAGAGCGTGATCGGCGAGCAGAGTATCACCTTCGACCGGAGAGCGTCGTCCAGTATGAGCGCGTCGTGCTCCTGAACGAACGAGTATATCTGCTCGTTCGGTATGAAGACGATGACGTAGTCTATAGTGTTGTCCTCGGGGTTGATGTACTCGCGGCGCGTTACCTCGCGGACGCGCATCCGGACGTCCTTTATAAACTGCGACCTCAGCGCGGACTTTTCCGAGGCGGATTCGGCCTCGAGGAATTTCACGTAATTGTCGAGCGGGAACTTCACGTCCATGTTCACCTTCAGGCCGTCTGGGAGTATGAACGTGTAGTCCGGGATCGAAGAAGACGCGGCGAGCATCTTCTGCTTGTGGTAGTTGACCCCTTCCTTAAATCCGATAAAAGCGAGTATGTCCTCGGCCATTCGCTCGCCCCACTGGCCCCGGCGCTTGGTGTTGGCCAGCGCCTCGCGAAGCTGGCTCGTCGTTGCCTGTAGCTCCGCAGTCCTTTCGGCCGCAATCCTGAGCTGGCTAGTTAGCTCGCCGTACTTTTGCTCCCTGTCCTTTTCGAGGGCTATGATACTCGTCTGCGTTTTTTCGAGCTCCTGCCTTATCACGGCGAGCGTCTGATCTATCATCCCCTTCTTGTTTTCGAGATCCTTTCCGCCGAGCTCCGCCTGCTTCGAGAGGGACTCGCCGGCGAGCCTCATGAACTGCTCGGAATTACGCATGAGCGCATCTTGCGAAAGCGCCCCGAACGAATCGCGGATACCGTCGATGATGCGGTCTAGCTCTTCGAGCTTTTTGACCTCGGACTCCTGGAAAATCTCCTCGGCTATCTTCCTCGCCCTCCCCTTCGCGGCCAGGTTTATTATCACGACCGCGAGCGCCCCGAGGACGAGGCCCGCGCCGAATACCACGAAGTTATGGGGTGTGAGATAAGCTTCTATCATCGTCTTCTCTTAATGGACTCTATCAAATTATATTAACAGGCAGATAAGTTCGTGTGCGCAGGGCTACGCTCATCCGCCCAGCATTTCGTGCGCGGCGTCGAGCGTTTTCTGTGTGATGTTGATGCCGCCTATCATACGGGCGAGCTCCCGGACCCGTTCGTCCCGTCCGAGCGCGTGTATCACGACCTTCGTCTTCCCGCCCTCGACGGACTTCGTGACGGCGAGGTGCGAGTCAGCGAACTTGGCGACCTGCGGGAGGTGCGTGATGCATATCACCTGCGTCCGGCCAGAGAGCGCGTGAATCTTCTTGCCGACCGTCTCTGCCACAGCTCCCCCGACGCCCGAGTCGGCCTCGTCGAATATCACGACAGAGCCGTCGCTCGCGTTCGAGGCGGCCTCGCGAAGGACGAGCATTATGCGCGACAGCTCTCCCCCCGACGCCACTTTCACGAGCGGCTTTAACTCTTCGTCCGGGTTTGCTGAGAACATGAAAGCGGCAGAGTCGACGCCGTCTTCGGAGACCGGTTTTTCCGTAAACGACATGGAGAAGCGGGCGCTCTTTATGCCGACCTCCTTCAGCTCCTTCTCAACCGTCTTAACGAGCTTCGAGGCCGCATCCTTACGCTTCGCCGAGAGGGCCCGCGCCTGTGAGTCGAGCTCCTTTTTCACGGAAGCCGATTCGGCCCTGAGCCGCGAGAGCTCTTCTTCGAAATTGGCCGTCCGCCCGAGCTCGGCCCCGAGCTCGCGCCGTTTCTTGAGTATTTCCTCTATCGTATCGCCGTACTTTCTTTTGAGTGTGCCGATTTCCTGTAGCCTGTCCTCGACGACCTCGAGCCGACCCTCTGGGAATTCGAGACTTGAGACATAATCCCGGAGATTGGCGGCGGAGTCTTCGAGCTGTATTATCGCGTTTTCTACGGCTTCCGCAGGGGCCGAAAGGGACGGGTCTATACGCGAGGCGTCGCCGAGGTCCGTCGAGATTCTGGTGAGCGCGCCGAGTATCGAGCCCTCGCTCTCGTATATTTTGCTGTAGGCCCCCTCGGCCGCCGACAGAAGCCGTTCGGAATTCAAGAGCCTTTTCTTTTCGTCTTCGAGCTCGTCGTCCTCGCCTTCCTGGAGCAGGGCGTCGTCTATCTCGGCGCACTGGAACCGGAGGAAGTCTTCACGCTGCGCGAGGGTCTTTTCGCCTTCGGAGAGTTTTGTGATCTCGGATTCGAGCGAGCGGTACTTCCGGAAGAGCTCCTTCACGCCCGCCGCGGGCTCGCCGAGGCCGCCGGCCTCGTCCACGACCCTGAGATGATTCTCTTCCCTGAGGAGCGCCTGGTGCTCGTGCTGGCCGAATATGTCAACGAGCCCCGAGGCCGCGTCCTCGACCATACGGAGCGTCGCTATGCCGCCGTTAACGAACGAGCGGGGCCTGCCCTTCCGGGGGATGACGCGCTTTACGAGAAGCTCGCCCCCGGATACGTCAACGCCGGCGGCTTCCAGCGCCGCGGACATCCCGCTATCCGGCTCGATCTCGAAAAGGGCTTCGAGGTGAGCCTCGTCCTTCCCGGTCTTTATATCCTCGACCGAGGCCTTCCCGCCGAGGATAATGCCGAGCGCGTCTATGATGACGGACTTACCCGCCCCCGTTTCCCCGGTGATGATGTTGAGACCGGGGCCGAACGAGACGGATATGTCGTCGATGATGGTAAAGTTCTTGAGCGTGAGTCCGAGCAGCATTCGCTCTACTCGATAAAGCTTTTAAGAATCGCCCCCACGTCCGAGCCTTCGAGCTTTTCGAGCGCGCGCTTTTCGATCTGCCTGATGCGCTCCCTCGTGAGCCTGAAGTGCTTGCCTATCTCGTCGAGAGTGAACGTCGCCTCGAACCCTATCCCGAACCTCATCTTGAGTATCTGCTCCTCCCTCGGCGTGAGCGTCGAGAGGGCGTCCTTGATCTTCGTCGTGAGGGTCGCCTTGGCGACGGCGTAATCCGGGGAGCCGGTTACGTCGTCGGGGATGAAATCGAGGAGCGTCGATTTTTCGCCGTCGAGAACGGGCGAGTCGAGCTGGACGACTTCTTTCGTGGCCTCGAGCACCCGCTTTACACCCTCGACCGAAATTCCGGTCTTCCGAGATATCTCTTCGGGGAGGGGTTTTCTGCCCATTTCCTTGTTCATGGCCGAGCTCACCCTGTGCACCTTCGTCGCCTGCTCGAGGACGTAAACGGGGACGCGGATCGTCCTCGTCTGGTCGAGAAGCGAGCGTGAGATAGCCTGGTGAATCCACCATGAAGCGTACGTGGAGAACTTGTAACCTTTGGTATGATCGAATCTTTCGACGGCGCGCATGAGGCCGACGTTGCCTTCCTGGATGAGATCAGGAAGCGGGAGCCCGCGGCTCATGTAGCGCTTCGCGATGCTGACCACGAGCCTGAGGTTGGCCTTTATGAACCTCTCCTTAAAACGCCTTGCGCGAAGGAGATAGGCCTTTGAAAGCGTCGTCGAGCGTTTTATGCTCTTCTTCGCCGTGTCGCCGTCCAGCTTGCGGACACGAATGCGGAGATTCTTGGCGGCCTTCGGGTCTCTCCCGGCCTTGACGCCCTCGCCGTTCCGGACGCTTCTGCCGAGAGTCTTTTCGATCTTCTTCTGGAAGAGCGCGTCGAGCACGGTCTTTACCTCGGCCGCCCTCGCCTCGCAGCGTTTTATCTTGGCCGAGACCTCTATCTCTTCCTTAGGAGTAAGGAGAGGCTCCATGCCCATCTCCTTGAAATAAACCTGAAGGAGCCTGAATTCCTCGTCGGGGGTGAACTGCTTTCCGCCGCTCTCTTCGCCCGAATCTTCTTCTTCGGATTCTTCGGCTTTCATTTCCATCTCGGCCTCGGATATGTCTGCCAGCACTTTCTCGTCGAGCTCGAGCATAAATTCTTCCTGCTGTGAAGAGTCCGCTTCTTCTGAGTACTCTTCGAACGCCGCCGATTCCTCGAACTTTTCGGCACCCTTTTCCTTCTTCTTGGAAATTGAGCCGACCCTCGATTTCGGGAGATCGGATACAGTAAGGGTTTTACTCTTCAATCTTGCCTGTCGCATCTTGCCATCCTCCTCTATTAAGATGGGTACTACTCTCTGACCTGACCTTCGCCGAATACAATGAACTTGGTCGTAGTCAGTTCCTCAAGGCCCATTGGTCCGAATGCGTGCAGGCGGGATGTGCTGATTCCTATCTCGGCGCCTAGACCGAGCTCATACCCGTCCGCAAAACGCGTGGAGGCATTCACCATGACGGCGGAAGAATTGACGCCGTCAACGAACGCACGCGCGTTGGCATAATCCTGGGTGATTATCGATTCGGTGTGCATTGAGCCGTATTTTTCGATGTGAGCTATGGCTTCTTCGAGGCCGGAGACGACTTTAACGCTAAGGATGAGGTCGAGGTACTCTTCGTACCAGTCGGCCTCTGTCGCTTCCTTAACCCCGGGTACTATTGCTTTCGTTGCTGCGCATCCCCTTAACTCAACCCCCGCCGCTTCGTATGCACGGGCCATTCGCGGAAGAAAACCCGGCGCGATCTTTTCGTGTACAAGGAGGGTTTCGAGGGCGTTACACACGCCCGGGCGGGAGACCTTGGCGTTAAGGCATATGCTTTCCGCCATGTCGTTGTCTGCGCTCTCGTCTACGAATATATGGCAGACGCCTTTATAGTGCTTGAGCACCGGGATCCTGGAATTTTCCGCAACGAATCTTATGAGCCCCTCGCCTCCCCTGGGAATAACGAGGTCGATGTATTCTTCGCGCCTGAGCATTTCCAAAACAGCGTCGCGGTCCGTTACGGGGATGATCTGTACGGAGTCCTCGGGGATGCCGGCCTCGCGGGCCGCCCGGCGGAGAACCTCGCCGATCGCGACGTTCGTTCGGATAGTTTCGGAGCCGCCGCGCAGTATGACGGCGTTGCCCGATTTTACGCAGAGCCCGGCGGCGTCGGCGGTGACGTTCGGCCTCGATTCGTAGATTATCGCTATTACCCCGAGAGGAATGCGCATACGGCCTACCTGGAGCCCGTTCGGGCGGCGCCACATGCGGACGACCTCGCCGACAGGATCTGGAAGAGCCGCGACCTCACGAAGTCCGAGGGCTATCTTTTCGATGCGCGCTTCGTCGAGCCTTAGCCTGTCCGTCATTGCGCCGGAGAGCCGTTTGGCATCGGCGTCGGCCAGGTCCTTGGCATTTTCTTCTAATATATACGGGGCGTTATCCACGAGCCCTTGTGCCATTCCAAGAAGGGCGGCGTTCCGGGCTTTGGTGCCCGTTCTTGCGAGCTTTTGCGAAGCGTTTTTGGCCTTTTCGGCGATTTCTCTCAGGAGGTTCGATATTCGGGTATCTTTGGATTTATTTTTCGTAGTAATCTCAGACATTTAGTTGGTCTATGGTCCTAACACTGGTATTTAAATGATAATACAACCGGCGAAGCAAAGTCAAGGGTAATTTTTACGCTCTTGCACTGTAAACACGGGCTGAAAAGCTATTGAAAATAGAATAACCGGGCCGGCGGAAAAGGCTACTCCCCTCCAGAGATTTTTTCGAAATAATCTAGAGAGCTTTTTTAAAATAATCTATAGTGCGCGCGAGGCCCTCGTCGAGCCCCAGGGTCGGCACCCAGCCGAGCTTCTCAGTGGCCAGCGTGATATCGGGTTTTCTTCGCTTGGGGTCGTCACCGGGGAGATCGCAGGAGACGATCTTCGACCGGGAGCCCGTGAGTGCTATTACTTTCTCGGCGAGATGCCGTATCGTGACCTCGTCCGGGTTGCCTGCGTTTACGGGCCCCGTGAACCCCTTCTCGGTCGCCATCATCCTGACCATCGCCTCGACAGTGTCGTCTACGTAGCAAAATGAGCGCGTCTGCGAGCCGTCGCCGTAGATGGTGACGTCTTCGCCCCGGAGCGCCTGCACTATGATGTTGCTGACGACCCTGCCGTCGTCGGCCAGCATGCGCGGGCCATAGGTGTTGAATATCCTGAGGACCTTTATGTCCATACCGTGTTGGCGGTAGTAGTCGAAAAAGAGCGTCTCCGCGCAGCGCTTGCCCTCGTCGTAACACGCCCGCGGGCCGATGGGGTTGACGTTGCCCCAGTACCATTCGGGCTGGGGGTGGACCGTCGGATCGCCGTAGACCTCGCTCGTCGAGGCCTGGAAGATCTTTACCCGAAGACGCTTGGCGAGCCCGAGCATGTTTATCGAGCCCGAGACGTTGACCTTGGTCGTCTGGACCGGGTCGTATTGGTAATGGACGGGCGACGCAGGGCAGGCGAGGTTGTATATCTCGTCCACCTCGACGAAAAGCGGGAAGCAGATATCGTGGCGTATGACCTCGAACGCGGGGTTCGGCAGAAGGTGCTTGATATTGTCCTTTCTGCCCGTGAAGAAATTATCGACGCAGATGACCTCGTCGCCGTCCGCGAGGAGCCTGTCGCAGAGGTGGGAGCCGATAAATCCGGCCCCTCCCGTCACAAGTATCCTTTTGCCCATTAGTTTCTATTCCCGAACCGAGGGTTCCCGAATATTTCGGACTCAGCCCTTGAGCACGTTCTTCGCCCTGAGATAGGATATAACGATTTCGGCGCCGTCGTCGAGGCTGGTTTCCGCAGTCTTTATCGTTATCTCGGGGTTGAGCGGGGCTTCGTAGGGATCGTCGATGCCGGTAAAGCCCTTTATGACGCCCTCGCGAGCCTTCTTGTAAAGCCCTTTTACGTCCCTCTCCTCGCAGACTTCGAGCGGTGCGTCGACATAAACTTCGATGAATTCGCCGTCATCGACGAGATCCCTTACGGCGTCCCTGTCGCGCCTGTACGGGGAGACGAATGCCGAGAGGACTACCATGCCGGCGTTTACGAAGAGCTTCGACACCTCGCCGATGCGGCGGATGTTCTCGGCCCTGTCCTCTTCGGAAAAGCCGAGGTCCTTGCAAAGCCCCATCCTTACGTTATCGCCGTCGAGGATGAACGTCCTCGCGCCTGTGGAAATGAGCTTCTTTTCGATTTCGTTCGCCAGTGTCGATTTGCCCGAGCTAGGAAGGCCCGTGAACCAGAGTATGACAGAGCCGTGGCCGTTCAGGTTACGCCTGTCTTCCTTCGTTATTTCATGATCGTGGGGAATTATAAATCTTTCCATTAAAATAAAAACCTCCTTGGCTATAGCTGAAATCCCCCTGTGGGCGGATTTTGGCTTATGAGTTTATGTGATATTTCGGAAAGGTCAAAGAGAGGGAAATGCGCCTCTTGCCGCCCAGAACATCAGGCGAACCGAGCCCGTACGGCGGCTTCGGACGGAACCTTTCCGTAGAACACATGAATTCCCGGTATCCGAAGCCCCGCTACACCCGCGATTAAAAAAGCGTGTATATAAACGGAGCTACGGCGGAGCTCTGTGCGAAAACTATCAGTAATCCGAACAGAAGCAGGATCAGAAGCATGGGGGTAATCCACCACCATTTGTTCTGTATGAAGAACTGAAGCAGCTCCCCTGCAATACCCATTCTGTTCGTAAGGCCTTTCAAAAAGGACATATTTTCATCCCCGTGTGAGATTTTGTAACAGTATACATGTAAATGAAAAAAGGGCATAGATTTTTCTGAGGGGGCGTCTCGGACGCGCCGGTCCCCCATTATTACAACCCCTCTCCGGCAGCGGGAGAGGGAACCAAAAAGCCCGGGCTTATCCGGGAAAGCGTTTACAGATCGTTGTCCTGGGCGTCCTTCTTCTCGACGAGATAATTCCCGAGGACGAGGGCGTCCATGCCGCTCTTGCTGAACGAGTTGTATGCCTCCGCAGGGGTGTTCACTATAGGCTCGCCCTTAAGGTTGAAGGACGTATTCAGCACGACGGGCGTACCCGTCGCGTCGCCGACGACTTCTATCAGCCTGTAGTACTTCGGGTTGAGCTCTTTCCTTACAGTCTGGAGCCTGCCGGTGCCGTCCACGTGCGTTATCGCCGGGAGCTTGTCGCGCTTGTCCTCGTGGACATTCGTCACGTAGAGCATGAAGCGGGCCGGATAGTGCTTTTCGGGGTGTTCGAGGTCGAAGTACTCGTGCGCCTTTTCCTCGAGGACGGAGGGCGCGAACGGGCGGAACGGCTCCCTGAACTTGATCTTCACGTTTACGATGTCCTTCATATCGTGCCTTCCGGGGTTGGCGAGGATGCTGCGGTTCCCGAGCGCGCGGGGGCCCCACTCGAAACGTCCCTGGTGCCAGCCGACGACCTTGCCGTCCGCAAGGAGAGACGCTACGCGCTCGATGAGCTTTTCGTCGTCCTCGATGCGCTCGTAGGGGATGTTGTTTTCTTTGAGGAATTCTTCGGTGTCTGCCGCGGAATGCTCCTGCCCCCAGTAGGCGTGCTCCATGACGAACTTCCGCGGGTTTCCGAGGAGGGTGTGGTAACCATAGAGCGCTGCGCCTATGGCCGCGCCGCCGTCGCCCGCCGCGGGCTGGATATATATCTGCTCGAAAGGCGTCTGGGCGAGAATCTTCCTGTTGGCGACGCTGTTGAGCGCGACGCCCCCCGCCATGCAGAGATTTTTGAGACCTGTTTCTTTATAGGCGTAATTGGCCATCTTGACCATTATCTCTTCGACCACCACCTGTATGCTGGCGGCGATGTCGGCGTAGTACTGGTTCTGCTTGCCGACCTCTTCGAAGTTGGCGGGCTTTTCGCCGAAGTAGGACGGGTATCCGCTGCCCGGGGTGAAGAAGTGCGCCTTCGGGTCGCGCGGAGTGCCGAAGAGCTTTTCGAATTTTTTGTTAAACGTCTTTTCCGAGGAATAGTGGAATGAGAAGTAATCCATGTCGAGCTCGAACCCGCCGTCGTCGTCCACCCGAATGAGCTCGTAGACCTTGTCCACGTAGAGCGGCCTTCCGAAGGGGGCCATGCCCATGACTTTATATTCGCCCTCGTTCACCTCGAACCCGAGAAACGCCGTGAACGCGCTGTAGAGGAGGCCGAGAGAGTGCGGGAATCTTATTTCCTTAATCAGCTTGAGGTCCGTCCCCTTGCCGACGCCGAGCGCGGCCGTCGTCCATTCGCCGACGCCGTCCACGGTGAGAATAGCGGCCTCTTCGTAGGGCGAGCAGAAGAACGCGCTCGCCGCATGGGAGAGGTGATGCTCGCTGAAGAGAATCTTCTCGGGCGGGATGCCGAGCTTCCCCAGGAGGAGATGCTTTACCCAGAGCTTGTCGCCGAGCCACGTGACCATAGCCTCGCGAAAGAGCTTCATCGAGCGGGGGAACGTCTGCATCGTGCACAGAAGAAGCCTCTCGAACTTCACGAACGGCTTTTCGAAGAACATGACGTAGTCTATGTCTTCGGCTTCGATGCCGCCCGTCTCGAGGCAGAACTCTATCGCCATTTCCGGGAATTCGAAGTCGTGTTTTATGCGCGTGAAGCGCTCTTCTTCGGCAGCCGCGACGAGGACGCCGTCTTTCAAAAGGGCTGCAGCAGCGTCATGAAAGTAACAGGATATACCTAATATGTTCATATATATTCCGGCCTCCGGGAATAAATACCGGGCATGGGCCCGGCGCGGGCGTCAGAACTGTTTCTGCGCCCTCTCTAGGGGTGTCGTGCCTTCCTTCTCCTCTTTTAAGTGCCAGCCGTGGCGTTCCTTCTTCTTCATCTGAAGCGGGTCTGTAAACGCCCTTACGGCCATGGCGAACGGGAGGAGCGGGACGAGATAAAACAGCGTGAGAATGACCCTTGCGTTAAAGTCGCCTATCTTGCGGGCGATTTTCTTCCACCAGTTCCAGGCCCTCCGAAACGGGCCCCCGGTGGAGTTGTCCTTTTTATCCTTTTTATTCTGAGCCATCACATCTCCTTATAAGACATACGGGAAAAATATACGTGGCTTTACGGCTTAAAAGTGTGCCCGTCAGGTTTCTTTTCGAAGGGAAAAGAATACAGTCCTTTTGTTGCGTTTAAAAGCAAATTGTGATTCCGGTCAGATAAAAATTTGATTCCGGAGCGTATCATGCAGCCCGGAAGCGGAAAACGGGGATTCTATTATCCGTCGGCTCCGCCCGAGGTCTCTATCCTGTAGTTGAGCTCGATTATCTTCCATCCGGCGTCCTTCCAGGCGAGCTTCCAGTTGATGTTGCCCTTCGAGCTCTTGAGCGCGCCAGTGCGCGCGTCTTTGTAGGTCACGAAGAAGTCGCCCCTCACGAAACCGAAATCGTTTTGAACGAGCGCCCTTTTGACCTTGACGTCGTAATTCAGGATATCGATCGAGTTGAAGCTGGAATCGTACTTCTTCATTACGGTTGCGAGATCGACCCCGTTCTCGACGGCGCCCGACGAAAAGAGGGTCTTCAGCCTCGGGAGATCCTTTCCCCTGTAAGCGTTTATGTATTCCGTCACAAAGCCGTAAAGCGTGCTCTTGTCCGGGGTGGTTTCGGGCCGGCGCACGACATTGTTGCCGTGCGCTATCGCTGTAGTCGAAGGCCCTGGATCGAAAACGTCGGCCGCCGCTTCCTTAACCTGCGGCCTGACAGGCTCGGCCTGCCTGGCCACCGTCGTTATCTCCTTTGCAGGCGCGGATTTTGCGGGCTCGGTCTTCACCAGTGCGCTTTCGGCGGCTTTCGCCATTACAGGCGGGGGCTCGCCGGATACAACCAGCCTGTCCCCGATCTTTATATTGTTCTCACTGAGGTTGTTAAGCCTCTTGATTTTGTCGGTGGTAGTGTCGAACTTCCTAGCAATAGTCCAGAGCGACTCGCCGCTCGATACGGTGTAGTACTTTCCGTCTTCGAGCTCGGGCTTGGCCGCCTCGGCCGGCTCTTCCGCTGCCTTCTTTTCAGGCTCGGGGACGGCCGCTGCTACCTCCGCCGGCTTTTCAGGCTCCGTCTTGTGCGGAATAGGCGTTGCCTCCGTGGCGTCCGTAGCCTCGGCGACCTTCACTTGCTCCACTTCCTCGGCCGTATCCGCTTTGGCCGGCTCTTCCGCCGCTTCGGGCGTATCTTCCACGGCAGCTACCTCGGCCTTGTTTTCAGGCTCGGTCCTGTGCGGAATAGGCGTAACCTCGGGGGCGTCGGTGGCCTCGGCGATCTCCATTCCCCCGACTACATCGGCAGATATTTTCGATTCGGGGAGGTTCACGATCGGAACCATCGCTTCGCCCTCCGCGGGATTTTCGGCCCCAGGCGCGGCGGCCACTATCTCGCCCTCCGTCTCGGGCTCGTTCCCGGCGATCTTTTCACCAGCCTCTACGGGCGCTGTTTCCGGAAGGTTCTTTTCGGAAGCCGCAAGCGGCGCTCTTTTGTCTATGGTTTCGGCGGGGGGAGGCACATCGTAGTCCGCGGACTCCTCGATATTCACAGCCTGTTCGAGCTTTTCGGTACGCTCGGCCAGGGTATCGCCCCTGTAAACGGGGTTCGGAAGGGCGGGGTGTTCGATAACCCTCGCCATCTGTTCTTTTTCTTCCTGTGATTTGAAAATGAGCCCCGAGCCGGCAGCGTAAACCAGGGCAATTAGTATGACGACGAGAATAGGCGCGCCTATGTAAACGTTCTTCTGAAGGTCGAACGTTGGGACGACAACCGGCACGGGCGGCAGGAACTTCCTGTCGTACGCGTCGCGCTTTTCGCGGTTGCCGACGACGCCGTAGGCTTCGTTGATGAGCTTGGCCCTTTCGGAAGCGTCGGAGCCGGCGAGGTCGGGATGGTTCGACTTCATGAGCTCGATCCAGTTCCGCCTGATCTCTTCCTCGCTCGCTTCGCGGTCAACGCCCAGGGTCTTGTAATAGTCCGGCGCTTCGGACTGGTAATTGGGAATAGTGTAGTTGATGACGAGCCGCGCCTGCTCGATTATGAAGTCGGTGCTGACCTTCCTTTTAGCGGCGATTTTCCTTAGAAGCTTGAAATTCGGGGAACGGTCGCCAGCGGCTATGTCGCGGAGGACGTGGAAATAAAACACCCTGTCCCTCGAAAAACGCTCCGCAATTAACCTTATGTCTTTGCCGTCAACAAGCTCGGATACTATCCGCTCGTATCTCCATTTATCCAGTGTTATCAAGGTCTTTCCGCCTGAAAGGTGGTCTCATCATCTTCCATAAAGAGACTAAAAGCCATAAAAAATCAGCGGCATTTCGAACAGGAAGCGCGGCTTAAATCCCCTCCTTCGTACACTCGAATCCCGAATAGCGCGCCGCCTCTAATGATTTTACCCTAAATCTCGCTATTTATTCAAGTATTTAGGTTAAATCGCATATACTCCGATTTTGCGCCGCAGCCGGCCTTAATATTTGACAAAACGTAATTTGCGGAAAGAATAAATGGCAAAAAAACGCCGGAGGCATAAATTGGAACGCACGTTATCAATAATAAAACCAGACGGAGTCGAAAAGAATGTAATTGGCGAGATCATCTCCAGGTTCGAGAAGAACGGGCTCAAGATAGCAGCCCTCAAGATGGTGCACCTTTCGAAAAAGGAGGCCGAGGGGTTCTACATAGTCCACAAGGAAAGGCCGTTCTACGGCTCGCTTACGGAATTCATGTCGAGGGGGCCGGTCGTGCTGATGGTCCTCGAGGGTGAGAACGCCATAGCGAAGAACAGGGAGATCATGGGCGCGACGAACCCCGAGCAGGCCGAGGCCGGCACCATAAGGAAGGACTTCGCCACCAACATCGAGGAGAACACGGTGCACGGCTCGGACTCGCCCGAATCTGCCGCGTTCGAGATCGGATACTTCTTCAACGCTTTCGAGCTAGTAGGATAGCCGGAAGCATTCACCCAAAAGAACCTTCTCTCCCTCCGGCCGGGAGCATTGAGCCGGAGGGGGATTTAACTTCCCTTCAGACAAACCTCTTAAATAATATTAATTTAATCATATAAAAATGGTATCATGGCTGCATGCGTACTACCGGCAAGAAGGTCCTGGCAGCCCTGCTTTTATTCCTTGCGCTCGCTTCCTGCGACGGCGGGGGGAATAAAGGCACGAATGAAGACAGCTGCAATCGGTTCTTCATGCCATTCACCCCGATACCTGAATGTGTAACGGATTACCTGCTCGAAAACTGGACCGCATGTACATGCGCAGGTGAAGAGTCGGAGTTCGATTTACTCCTTCAGAGCGTCGAGGTGGACGGATTTAACGGCTACCTCTCGGGGAGCGGCATAAATTGGGAGCTGCTATCCTGTACGTCGATATCGTTTACCGGGGAAGCAAGCGGAGTTCTGGAGAATATGACCGTGCCCGACGTGAGGACCCTCAAATTTACGATTACTCTGGAGGGTTCCGAGCCGGAGCAGGCCTCATGTTGCTGCACCATTGCGCTGGTCGTCGATTGAGTCGTGAAGGTCGAGACCAACAAAGCGGTCGCGTACTACGCTCCCTCGCAATGACTCCCCTTTTGTCATTGCGAGCTAAGCGAAGCAATCTTGTCTTCCGTTGTCCGTTCACTATGACAGCGGAGACAAGTTTCAGCTTTCACGGAGAGCATCTCCGTTGATTACTGCCCCAAGCACGTCTCCAAAATTCCTCGCATAGCTCCTTGCCACGTCCTCCACGTTTAGCTTCTTCCGGAGAATATCGTTCATCGAAGTTACTGTCACGTCTGTAATACCGCATGGGACGATGAGGGAGAAATACGAAAGGTCGGTGTTCACGTTGAGCGCCGAGCCGTGCATTGTCACGCCACCCCTTACGGCGACGCCTATAGACGCTATCTTCCTCCCAGCCGTCCATACGCCGGGGTAGCCTTCCCTGCGCGCGCCTTCCACGCCGTAATCCCCGAGCGTGCGAATGATCGCCTCTTCGAGCGCGCGGACGTAGGCCCTGGCCCCGAGGCCGAAATCCCGGAGCCTTATTATGGGGTACGAGACCAGCTGGCCCGGGCCGTGGAAGGTGACGTCCCCTCCCCTCCATGTCTTGTGTATCTCGACGCCGCGCCGCTTTATCTCGTCCTCGGGCAGGAGGAAATTCCCGCCCTTTCCGAACCGGCCGTCTGTGAGGACAGGCGGGTGCTCGAGGAGAATAAGCGAGCCCGGGGAGCCGGCCCGCCTTACCGCTTCGGCCCTTTCGTTCTGGAGCGTAAGCCCGTCGGCGTAGGGCACGGTGCCGCGCCATTCGCAGGATATGACATGTCCTATATCGGAGTCCACGGTATTCATTGTATATCATCACGGCGGGCTTTCCAGCCGCCTTGCGCCCCGCCCGGCGGTCGAATATACTCAAGACATCTTTTCCCCTTCCCGGAAGCCCTGAACCATGAAGAAAAAGACCGCAGCAAAAGCAGGATACGCCGAATTCTCACAGGCTCTCGCCTCGGGGAAGCTCGCGCCCATAATCGTATTCACGGGCGACCAGACTTATCTCGCGGAAAAGGCCGTGGCGGAGCTCAGGAAAGGGCTCCTCGGGGAAAGCGGCGACATGGGCTTCACGCTCGCCTACGGCGAGAGCGCATCCGGGAAGGAGATCGCCGACAACGCCAGCACGTACCCGATGTTCTCGGGGAAAAAGCTGATAGTCGTAAGGAACGCCGAGAAGCTCCCGGCGAAGGAGACGGCCGCGCTCGAAGGCTACTTCGCCGCGCCCTCGCCGTCTACGTGCCTCGTCCTCGACTACACGGGCGGGAAGAAGCCCAAGCTGCCGAAGGCCGACATAGGGCAGTACGACTTCTCGACGGAAAAGGGCGGGAC
>JBFWTW010000002.1:0-37846 GCA_050247635.1 Candidatus Dadabacteria bacterium
TCATCGAATACGAGGGCACGAACGACGTCCACGCGAGATTCGTGGACCCGGCGTCGTACAAGTCCGACGACTCCGGGAGGCGTAAGCAGTGGGACCCGCCCCCCGTGCCGATCCTGGAGCACAGCGCTCTCTTCAGGGTCATTCTCAGGAAGACGGGCATCACGAAGCAGGTCGGCATCGGCAACTTCGTAACGCCCGACACGGCATACGGCCCCTATTCCGTCACGAAGCATAACCCGATGGAGCTCCTCGACAAGAACCCGCCGATATTCTTCGAACGGAACCTCCGCAACATGATCGCGCTAACGAAAGCTAACGGGGTCGATATGGTCTTCGTCACGTGGGCCTGGTCGCCGTACTTGGGCGATTACGCCTCGACACCCCACTACCAGAGGGCCTTTAGGGAAATGAACGAGGTCCTCGAAAAAGTCGCCGCGGAAAACGGCGTGCCGCTCTTCGACTTCGAGGCCGTAATGCCTGACGACAAAAAGTACTGGGGCGACGGACGTCACGAAAACGAGCTCGGCGCCGAGATCAAGGGCGAGCTCTTCGCGAAGTTCCTCCACGAGAACGGGCTGATAAGAAAATCTTCCGGCTCCGGGGAGGAAGCTCCTCAGGCTCCGCAGCCCTAGCCGTGGTCCTTCTTAATGTAATACCCGAATATGCCGTAGGCCATTGTCGACTTAATCACGGCGAACCCTAAAAATGCGAGAGCCGCGCCTTCGTAGGAATAAGGCGGGATGAGAACCAGCATGAGCCCGAGGTAGACGACGGTCGTGAATATCGAGAAGACCGTCCTCACCCCCGAGCGGCCCAAGGCGAGAAGCCCGGGGCTTATCCAGTACGTAAACCGTGTTATGAGCACTGCGACCGCGAGGATACGTAGGGTGTTCACGGCGGGCAGGTATTCCTCGCCGAAAATGTATTTGACTATGGGCTCGGCGAGGACGACTATGACGACCGTCACTGGCACAATGATTTTAAGGAGGTTTTTCGTTGAGGCCTTGATGTACTTTTTGAACTCCGAAATCGCGCTTGCGCTCGTGAACCTCACGAGCTCGGGGAATATGGCCTCGTTTAGCGTATCGACGATGCGGTTCACAATCCCCGACGCGGAATTGGCAACCCTGTAGAGCCCGACGGCCTCGTTCCCGGCCAGGTATCCGAGGAGCATCATGCCGAGGTACTTGTCGCTCCCCGTCTTGAGCGTCGCCATGAAGCTCGTGTTCCCAAGGAACCATCCTATCTCTTTCCATTCGCTCCTTATCAGGCCGAGGTCGGACATAAACCAGTTCCGGAGACCCTTTTCTTTAAGCGTCCGGTCGACGAACGTGAGCCTTATGATAACGGTCACGAACTTCGAGATAACGAGTCCGTAGAGAGCCCCCATTATCCCCTTCCCGAGGAAGAGGAACGCGCTCACGAGTATAAGCTGGACGAAGTTTTCGAGCGTGTTCACGATGGCGATAATCCTGAACTTGTCGAACACGCGGAGTATGGCGTCGGACGTGAGCTTCGCCGTTTCGATGAAGAGGCTGAGCGCGAACACCCATATGTAGACGTAGGCGCCCGGCTCGTGGAGGACGTAGTCGCTTATCAGCTTCGCCGTCAGCACGGCGATTACGAACGATACGGCCCCGCTCCCGACGTCGAGAAAGTAGGAGAGCTTTATCATGGCGCGCGTCTTGTCCGCGTCATGCGCGCTCCAGTAGGTGCCGATGTACTTGACCGCCGTCTCCCATACGCGGACGTCGAAGAGCTGGTTCATCATGGCGATGTATGCGATGACGAGCTGGAGAAGCCCGAAGTCGGCGACGCCGAGAATCCTGACCATTATGACCGTCTGGAGCGCGGCGAACCCGCCGGCTGCGGCCTTGCCGCCGAAAAGATAGGTGGCGTTTAAAAAGAGTTTTCTCTGACTGCCCGAAGGTTTAGGCATCCCGCGCCGCCCCCCGGTTTTCGACCGCACCCCTGATAGCCGAGGCGTAATTCTTAATCATCCCCTTCATGGTGTGACGCCCCGAAACGCGGGCCCTCCCCTTCTCGCCCATCTCGCGGGCGAGCGTCGGGTCCCTGAGGAGTTTTAGCACTGCGTCTGACACGGCGCTTACGCTTTCGGGATCTACGAGGAAACCGGTGACGCCGTCCTCCACGGCTTCGACGGACCCGCCGTGATTCCCTGCAATGACCGGCTTGCCGCGCGCCGAGGCTTCGAGGAGCACATTCGGGAGCCCCTCTATCTTGTTGTTCCAGTACCTGTTCGGCATTATGAATGCGTCTGAAAGGTCGAAGTAGTCGATAACATCCGCATGCCCCACGCCGCCCGTGAAGATCACCCTCCCGGAAACCCCCACGCTTTCGGCGAGCTCTTTGAAGTTCTGAGAGTACCTGCCGCCCCCGACAATCATGTAATACGTATCCGGGAACTCTGCGAGAACGGCAGGAAGCGCCTTTATCACTGTATCCTGCCCCTTTCGCGGGAGCACCCTCGCGACCGTGACAAGCACCTTCGCCCCGGGGGGTATTCCGTACTTTTGGCGGAGGGCTTCGACCTTCGCGGGGTCGGGGGCTTTACCAAGCATCTCATCCTCGACACCGTTATATATCACCTTTATCTTCTCCGGCGGAACGCCCACGTCGCGAAGGAGCCCCTTCGTGCTTTCGCTTACCGCTATGACGAGCGGCGAGCCCCTGTAGAGCCTGGCCATGGGACGGCGCATGAGACGTTTCAAGGGATTATTCCCGAAAAAGCAGGTCGTTATTCCTGACCCTGCGACCCTCGCGATCGGGACGAACGGGCAGGAGGATAATAGACCGCCCGCCGCTTCAGCTTCTTCGGTTATGAAAAGGACGGCGTCCGGCCTTTCGGCGGCTACGGCTCGCGAGAGGTGAGAGCGTCCGAGCAGTATGTCGGCGAAGGGAAGAGCCTTCGCAAGCCCCGCGCCGAGCGAGGGAATCCTGGTAACCCTGACGCCGAGGCCGTGGTCGCCCTCGTGGGCGTTTTTTCCGTATCCCGGCGCGAGCACCGAGACCTCTAGCCCCGAGGCCAGGAGCCCGCTTGCGAGCTTTAACGACGTCGTAGCGAGCCCGCCCAGAAAGGGCGGGAATTCGTGCGTATATATAAGGACCTTCATGCGTTGGAGCCGCGTCTCGGGCGCCGCTGTCCCGCCGTCCTCCCCCGGCGGCCCGGATTGCGCTTCACTGTATAATACACTATATTCATAGCTGAATTTCACGGCTGATTCCGATACCCTTTAACGCCCTGATAAGGTAACAGACATCCGCGATTCGGTTCGCCGGACGCGGAAGTCGGGAGAGACAGATGGACGAGCTCGAAATGGAACTCTTGAAGCAGATGTGCACTGGCGGCGCGGGCCAGGGAAATACCAATACCGAAAAGCTCACCCGAAAGATCGTCGAGTCGAACCCCGATCTCAATTATACGGAAACGAAGATAAAGGTAGTCGAGACCTTAAAAGACCTTCGGGACAAGGGACACATACAGATAATCACCATCAACTGGGAGCTCGGGGACGAGTTCCTCTACATCTGCACGAACATTATCGAATAAGCGCCGCGCGGTTTCGGGCCCGGGCCGTTTGTAAATCAGTTAACCTTCTTGAGCAATAATGACAGCACTCGATTACATCAGGATTATAGAGCTTTCGGACGTAGAGCCCGATAACAAGGGCGTTCTCGAAGTCACTTTCGCCATCGAATTTTCGGACGACAGGGAATTCAGCGAGTCGAAGTCGGGGGTCATCACCTTTAAAATGTCGGACGTCATCGACACTTCGGGCCTCGGTCATGATGACGTACGCAAGATCGCTGTCGGCCTAGTCAGCGAGATATTCGTCAGGGAAAAAGACGAGGACGGCTTCATAGACATTTATCACATAGAGGGCCTCCCGCTCGCCGAATGGCTCCTCGCCAACACCCCCTATTTAAACCAGTAGGCTTAACCGCTCACCTTACGGGCCGGCCGGGCCGGTGATTAGAAAAACACATCCCGCCGGACCTTCAGACGCCCCTCCGATTTCTTTAAGAATATCCCGCAACCCACCGGAATGCGTCTCTTTTATAAATTTCGGGATAGCACTTAATCCCTCTTTAATATCCAAACGCATTCGTGTATAATCAGTCGAGTGGTTTAAGTAATTTACTTAGTTCTTTGACAACCAGAACCTAGAAGCACATCCGGTCTACCGGTGTCCGGTTCGGCATGGACCAGCCCGGTATGGATCAAAATAGTTTTTGTCTCTCTAGGAGGTAAAAGGCATGGCGATTAGGTATTCCCTGGTGGTTCTTTTTGTATTTCTCCTTCCCGTAACTGCTTTCACAGCGAGCAAATACACTGTAAAAAAAGGAGACAACCTTTACGACCTGGCATTAAAATTCGGCGTAACCGTACAAGACCTGAAATCCGTCAATGATTTGAAAAACAACAGATTGGATATAGGCGACGTTTTGACTGTCCCTAATTCGGGCGGCGCAGCCGAAACAAGAAGCAATGCAGAGGATGGCAGCACTAATAAAGAGTACGTGGTAAAGAAGGGCGACACCCTGGGCGAAATAGCCGGAAAACACGGCGTATCGACAGCGGCTTTACAGAGCGAAAACGGATTAAGCAGCACCAAACTACAAATAGGGCAAAAACTTTCAATCCCCTCCGGAAATAATCGAAGCGTAAAAAGCGTCAAGGCAGGGCCATCGACGGGCGAAGTGTCTCAAGCGCCTGTAAAGGCCCCGGCCCCTGCAGTCCCCTCGACCCACACGGTCAAAAGCGGCGACACGCTCGGCCATATAGCGGCGAAATACGGAATGTCGAGCCGCGAGATCAAGGCCGAAAACGGGCTTAAATCCGACAGGATAAGCGTCGGACAAACTTTGAAGATCCCGGGCGGCGCGCCTGTGGCGAAGGCCCCCGAGGCCGCGCCTGCCGAGGCAAAAACCGCCGAAGCCCCTGTTAAAAAAGCGCCCGCCGGCGGAACTTACATAGTCCGGAAAGGCGACACACCGGGCGGAATTGCCGAGAAGCTCGGCGTAAGCACCAGCGACTTAGTAAAACTAAACGACATCGACAGCAAGAGCCTCCAGATAGGCCAGAAGCTGACGATCCCCGGCTCGGAAGGGGCAGTCATGGCTGCCGCTGAAACGGCCCCAGTCCCTGTGAAGGCAGAAGAAGCCGAGGCCGAAAAGCCCGCGGCGGAGCCTGTAAAACCCGCAGCTTCTTCCATAACCTACTACACTGTTTCGAAGGGCGACACGCCTGGCGGAATCGCAGAGAAGCTTGGTGTCAGGACCAAGGACCTCATCGAGCTAAACAGCATAGACAGCAGGAGCCTCCGCATAGGGCAAAAGCTTATAGTGCCCGGATCGGTGAAACCAGCCGAAGCAGTCAAGACAGCTAGCGTGGACGAAAAGCCCGCGGCCTCCGCCGACAGCACACCCGAAGTCCCCGACGTATACACGGTGCGTAAGGGCGACACGCTCGGCGGAATCGGCGGCAGGTTCGGCGTCTCGGTAAGCCAGCTCAAAAAGATGAACGGGCTTAAGAGCAATAATCTCAGTATCGGGCAGAAGCTGGCCCTCACGACGGCATCGTCCGCGAAGTCCGAAATGCCGGACCCGGCGGTCGCCGACAAATTCAACGGCAGCTACAGGGTTGCGAAAGGCGATACGCTCGGCCGGCTCGCTATCGAATACGGCGTATCGCAGAGCGAGCTCAAGCAGGCGAACGGCCTTAAGAGCAGCAACATAAGGATCGGCCAGGTGCTGAAGGTTCCCGGCCCGGTAAAGAAGGACGTAGTAGTCGTGGCCGAGCCGGCGGCCGCCGTGGCCGAAGCGGTTTCCCCCCAGGCCCCGGAAGAATCCGCCTCCACAGAGGTATACATAAAGAAAAGATACGTAGTTAAGGAAGGCGACACCCTCAGCGGCATAGCGGCCAGTTTCGGAGTCACCACCGACGAGATCAAAAAGGCCAGCGCCTTAAAGTCGGACCAGATCGGCAAGGGCAACATACTCCTGATCCCCGTGCCGCAGGAAAAGGTTACGTCGTCCCGCTACACAGTGGCCAGGGGCGACACACTCGGCAGGATAGCGAGCAAGTTCGGGGTTTCGGTGAGCGAGCTCAAGAAGGCAAACGGCCTTAGGGGCAACACCCTGAGGGCCGGTGCCAGGCTCAACATTCCGGGCATCACGGAAACCCCGGAGGCCGAGCCCGCGCTCGAGGTGGGCACGAAGGTGATCGCGACGGCCAGCCCGAGGCGTGAATACGTAGTCGAAAAGGGCGACACGCTAGCGAGCGTCGCGGCCAAGTACGGCATCACGATAACCGCGCTCAAAACCGAGAATAACATCAAGGGCAGTACGATAAACGCGGGACAGGTGCTCCACATCCCGACCATCCCCGGGCAGGACAGCGCCTACGTCGCGGTTGCCGACAAGAGCACAATTCAACCCGCCGGCAAGGGTGCCTCCAGGGCATCCGACGACGAAGTAAGAAACGGAAGATTCTCGAAGGAGAGCATAATACAGGTGGCGAAGAAATATCTCGGTGCGCCGTACAAATTCGGCGGCAACGATTTCATCACTGGCATAGACTGCTCTGGCTACGTCAAAAAGGTTTTCAGCAGGTTTAACGTCAACCTCCCCCGTACGGCGAGGGACATATACTACAGGTCCGGAAAGAGCGTTAAGAAAGACGAGCTCGACACCGGCGACCTCGTGTTCTTTATCACGTACGCGAAATACCCCTCGCACGTCGGCATCTACATGGGGAACGACGAATTCATCCATGCGTCGTCCGCGTCCCGCAAGGTGACGATAGACAACATCAACAAGCAGTACTACAGAAAAAGATACATCGGCGCGAAGAGGGTTCAGCTTTCCGGGCTCTTCTACGACGAGATGAGCAAAGGGTACGGCGGATTCGATAAGAACTGACGCCTCCCGGCCCGCCGGGCCGCTCCCGAATCCGGGATGCTCCACGCGGCCCGCTCCGCCGCTCCGGCGATTCCAGCAAATTACAGGACGGCAAAGTCCGTCCATTGAAAGACCGGACCCGGTGATTATATTAATGTGAACTGCGCCATGGACCATTATCTGGACAGCTTCAGGGAATTTCTCCTCTCCGAAAGAAATTACTCCCCACACACCGTCAAGGCCTACATGACCGACGTCGGCGAATTCGTCGGCGTCGCCAGGCAGAAGAAGCTCATCCCCGGTGAGGGCGAGGAATTCGACGTCAGGACACTCGACGAAGCCCCTGTAAGGGCCTATATAGGCTGGCTTTATACGAGAAACAAGAAGGTATCGATTTCGAGAAAGCTCTCTTCCGTAAGGGCGTTCTTCGAGTTTTTGATGAAGACCGGCGCGGTGAAATTAAACCTCGCCAAGCTCGTCCCGACGCCTCGGGGCGAAAAGAGGCTCCCGTCGTTTCTCACGGTCGACGAGGTCGTAAAGCTCCTCGATACGGTGTCGGGAGACAGCGCCCTTGACGCCAGGGACAGCGCCATACTGGAGCTCCTGTATTCGAGCGGCCTCAGGGTAAGCGAGCTCGCCGGGTCCGACGTCGGGGATGTTGACCTCGCCGGCATGACGGTTAAAGTCCTCGGCAAGGGAAGAAAGGAAAGGCAGGTGCCGATAGGCTCCCGGGCGGCGGAGGCCGTAAAGAAATACCTCGCCCACAGGCTCGACATGAAGCCCGGGGGCGATCAGCTTTTCGTCAATTCTAGGGGCGGGAGGCTCACCGTAAGAAGTGTGGACAGGATAATAAAGAAGCGCGCGATAGCGGCAGGCATCCCCAAGAACATAAGCCCGCACGTCCTCAGGCACTCGTTCGCAACCCATCTTTTGGGTGGCGGCGCGGACCTCCGGGCGATCCAGGAAATGCTCGGACACGCGAGCCTTTCCACGACTCAAAGGTATACTCATACCTCGATAGAAAAATTAATGGAGATATACGACAAAACTCATCCCAGAGCATAAACATGGAACAATTTCACGGAACGACAATAGTATGCGTAAAGATTAAGGACGGCGTCGCGATGGCCGGGGACGGCCAGGTAACGCTCGGGCACTCCGCTGTAAAGCACTCCGCAAAGAAGGTGAGGAAGATATTCGAGGGCAAGGTGCTCGTAGGCTTCGCGGGGGCCACGGCGGACGCCATGACCCTCTTCGACAAGTTCGAGGCGAAGCTCGAAGAGTACAGGGGGAACCTCCGCCGCGCGGCTGTTGAGCTCGCAAGGGACTGGCGGACGGACCGCATCCTCCGGAGGCTGGAAGCGCTCCTCGCGGTGGCCGACAAGGACAGCATGTTTCTCATCTCCGGAAGCGGCGACGTGCTGGAGCCCGACGACAACGTAGTAGCCGTAGGCTCGGGCGGCACGTTCGCACAGGCCGCGGCCAAGGCGCTCAGCAGGTTCTCGGACCTTTCCGCAAGGCAGGTAGCCGAGGAATCCCTCAAGATAGCGTCCGAAATATGCATTTATACCAACGATAAAATCACGGTAGAGGAACTTTGACAATATGAGCAATGAAACGTTTTTTACACCGAGAGAGATAGTCTCGGAGCTCGACAGATATATCATAGGCCAGAACAAGGCCAAGCGCGCCGTATCGATCGCGCTCAGGAACCGCTGGCGCCGCCAGCGCGTCTCCCCCGAGCTCAAGGACGAGATAGCGCCGAAGAACATACTCATGATAGGGCCGACGGGCGTCGGAAAGACCGAGATAGCGAGGAGGCTCGCCAAGCTCGCGCAGGCCCCGTTCCTTAAGGTAGAGGCCTCGAAGTTCACCGAGGTCGGCTACGTCGGAAGGGACGTCGAATCGATGATAAGGGACCTCACCGACATCGCCATCAAGATGGTGACCGACGAGGAGAAACAGACCGTACGCACGAGGGCCGAGGACCTGGCCGAGGAAAGGATGCTCGACCTGCTCTTCCCCGCGCCGCAAACCCCGCAGGCCCATCAGCCCGGCTCGCCCGAGCCTGTGCAGACGGAGGCCAGCAGCGAAACCCGCGAGAAGCTGAGAAAGCTCCTCCGCGAAGGCAAGCTCGACGAAAGGTACGTGGACATCGAGGTCACGTCGAAGAACTTCCCCATACAGGTGTTCTCGCCGTCCGGCCTCGAAGAGATGGACGTCAACATATCCGACATGCTCGGGAACCTCTTCCCCAAAAAGACCAAGAAGCGTAAGGTCCGCGTCCCCGACGCTATGGAAGTGCTCATTCAGGAAGAGGCGCAGAAGCTCATAGACATGGACAACGTCATAAAGAAATCCATCGAGAGGGTCGAGCAGTCGGGGATAATCTTCATCGACGAGATAGACAAGGTCGCGGGCCGCGAAAGCTCGGCCGGGCCCGACGTATCGAGAGAGGGCGTCCAGCGTGACCTCCTTCCCATTATCGAAGGCTGCACGGTCAACACGAAGCACGGCATGGTGAAGACGGATCATATTCTCTTCATCGGCGCGGGGGCGTTTCATGTCTCGAAGCCGTCCGACCTCATTCCCGAGCTCCAGGGCAGGTTCCCGATTAGGGTAGAGCTTGAGCCGCTGACAACGGAAGACTTCATCATGATCCTGACACAGCCGCGGAACGCGCTCATAAAACAGTATGTAGAGCTTCTCAACACGGAGAACATAGACCTCATCTTCTCTGAGGATGCGATAAGGGAGATCGCCGAGACTGCCCACACCGTAAACGAATCCATGGAGAACATCGGCGCGCGAAGACTCCACACCATAATGGAGCGGATGCTCGACGAGATATCGTTCAACGCACCCGACATGGGGCACGAAAAGATTACGATCGACGCGAATTACGTTAAGGAGAAGATAGCGGACATCGTAAAGGACAGGGACCTCAGCAGGTACATACTCTAGGCGCCGGGCGCGCTTGGCGATTCCAGCGCGCCGCGTTTTGAGGTGGGCTGATTACTTGACCGGGGTTTGCCAGATGACGTTCCCGACGAAGAACGGCCCCAGGCTTTCGAGGTACATCGACGTCTGCTTCGTTCCGCGCATGGTCTCTATCAGGATAGAGAGCGGATAGAGCTTTTCGCCGAGGACACCGATCACGAAGTCGTTGTCGTTCTTGTCGAGCCCGTGGCAGGCGAGCCTTATGTCCGTTCCCAGCCCTGCCTGGCCGAACTTGAATCCCACCTTGCCGTGCTCTCCGAGCACCGAGCGGCGCTCGTCTTCCGAAAGGGTTTCGAAAAGCTTGTTACGCTGGAGCGGATACCATATCGCCCACTTGAGCGCGGGGCTGAGCACCTTCTCGCGCGGGCCGTGGACGAGCGTTCTTTCGAGGTCGGGCTCGTAGCCGAGGGAATACGTCCTCCCGAGCATCGTGTACTCGGGCTTGGGCGTAAGCTCCGTGAAAGCCGGACGCGCGAGGAGCCCCCGGAGCTCGCCGACGAAAAAGCCAGGGTCCTCGTTAACGGACAGAAGCCCGATGCCGTAGGGGTCGTTGATGTCGGCGTAGAGGACGAAGTCCATGCCCGAGCCTTCGAGCTCCTTTATTATTTTCCCCGTATCGAGGCATCCGCCGAACGCGAGGAACTGCATCAGCATCCGCCTGTCCGACGATAGAACGGTCCCGTCCTTCGCCCTGCCCTTTTCGCTTATATCCAAAACAGAATTGTCGTTTGCTTCTTGCATGTTTCACTCCTTTCCGAGAAAAATATAACTGCATAAAATCCCCTTGGCGATTCAGAAATTTCCGGAAAACGTGCGCTCCTCCGCTCTTCATTTTATAACCGTCCGCCAATTTTAGGCAACTTTAAAGCCGGATTATTCACGGGGCAAGATTCCAGGGGGGTTTTCCTCCCGATCCCCCTTTCCACTGGCCAAAAAGATTTTATTGGCATAGAACCATATTTATCTTATAATAATCAGCTTTATTTACCGGTGCGGCTGAACAGATGAAAAATCTTATACAAAAAGCTAAAACACTCGTCGAAGCGCTCCCGTATATAGAGGAGTTTTACGGTGAGACCATAGTTATAAAATACGGCGGGAGCATCGGCGACGACGACCTCCACGACTTCGCGCGCGACATCGTGCTGATGAAGTTCGTGGGCATACACCCGGTGGTCATCCACGGCGGCGGCCCGCAGATAGGCAATCATCTGAAAAGGCTCGGCATGGAGTCCGAGTTTATTGCTGGGCTCCGCGTGACGGACGAGGCGACGATGGAAGTCGCCGAGATGGTGCTCGTCGGAAAGATAAACCAGAAGATAATCGAGGCGATACAGGCGATGGGCGGAAAGGCCGTCGGCGTTTCGGGCAAGGAAGGCAAGATGATCCTCGCGAAGAAGCTCGACCTCGACACCTTCGCGGCCGAAAACGGCATCGAGATACCGCCCGGGTCCGACCTCGGAATGGTCGGCGAGGTGGAATCGGTGAACCCGCATCTTATCAAAGTCCTCGAAGATTCGGGATTCATTCCCGTAATCGCGCCCACCGGATTCGACAAGGAAGGCCACACCTACAACATCAACGCAGACCACGTGGCCGGGAAAATAGCCGGCGCGCTCAAAGCGGTAAAACTAATCCTGATGACGAACGTTCCGGGAATATTCGACAAGGAGAAGAATCTACTTTCGAGTATCACGGAATCCGAAGCCCGCGAGCTTATAAGGCAGGAAGCGATCTCCGGCGGGATGATCCCCAAGATCATGTGCGCCATAGAGGCCCTACACGCAGGGGTCGACAAGGTGCACATAATAGACGGCACCATAGACCACGCCCTCATTCTCGAAATATTCACCGACGCGGGCGTTGGAACGGAGATACTACTTTGAGCAGCGAAGAAACGATAGCCGAAAGCGGCGAGTACCTGATGAATACCTACGGCCGCTACCCGATCGCGCTCGCGCGCGGTAAGGGGAGCTGGGTCTGGGACGAGAACGGCAAAAAGTATCTCGACTTCATCACGGGCATAGCCGTCAACAACCTCGGCCATTGCCACCCGAACATAGTCCGCGCCGTCACCGAGCAGTGCAGGACACTCATGCAGGTCTCGAACCTCTTTCACCTCGAAAAGCAGGCCGAGCTCGCGCGGCTCCTCGTCGAGAACTCTTTCGCCGACAAGGTGTTCTTCTGTAACAGCGGCACCGAAGCCAACGAGGGCGCGATAAAGCTCGCCCGCAAATGGGGCGGGGCCAACGGCGGGCGCTATAAGATAGTCCACGCGCGCGATTCTTTCCACGGAAGGACCCTCGGCGCGCTCAGCGCGACAAACAAAAAATATCAGTCCGGCTTCAAGCCGCTCCTCCCGGGGTTTAAGGCTGTGCCCTACGGGAAGATAGAGCCTATAGAAAAGGCCCTTTCGGACGAGAAGGTCTGCGCCGTTCTGCTCGAGCCGATTCAGGGCGAAAACGGCGTCGTCATACCATACGAAAATTATTTGAGGGACGTAAGGCGTCTCACCAAAAAGAAGAAGGTGCTGCTAATGCTCGACGAGATCCAGGTCGGCATGGGCAGGACCGGAAAGCTCTTCGCGTACGAGCATTACGGCATCAAGCCCGACATAATGACGCTCGCGAAGGCGCTCGGCGGCGGCATACCGTGCGGCGCTTTTTTGGCCACGAGCCAGGTGGCCAGGCACTTCACGCCGGGCGTACACGGCACCACCCTCGGCGGCAATCCCATAGCGATGAGCGCGGGGCTCGCCGTCATAAAGACTATAATGGAAGACGGACTTCTGGACCGGACTGTATCGTCCGGGGAATATTTCCTCGATAGGCTCTCCGGGATTAAAGAGGCGCACCCCGGCCTCGTAAAGGACGTAAGGGGCAAGGGGCTCATACTCGGCATAGAATTCAAATCCCCAGAGATCGCGAAGGACGTGGTAACGAGGGCTGTAGGCAAGGGGCTCCTGACGATACTCACGGAGCAGCGCGTCATGAGGCTCCTCCCCCCGCTCACAGCAGGCAAAAAGGAGATAGACCAGGCAATTGACATTATCAGCGAAACACTCGGCGAGGCGGGGAATGCCTAGAAACTTCCTCAGGATTTCGGACATAAGCAAGGGGGATTTCGAGCATCTCTTCAGGCGCTCCGCCGAGCTCAAGGCCGCGAAGAAGGCCGCCAAAGCTACGCACACGCTCGCCGGAAAATCTATCGCGCTCATCTTCGAGAAGCTCTCGACGAGGACCCGCGTGTCTTTTGAGGTCGCGATAAACGACCTCGGCGCGAACTCGCTCTATCTGAACCCGAACGACCTCCAGCTCGGGCGCGGCGAAACGGTCGAGGACACCGCGAAGGTTCTCTCGTCCTACCTGGACGGCGTTATACTGAGGCTCTTCGAGCAGCAGAAGTTAGAAGAATTCGCGAAGCACTCGACCATACCTGTGATAAACGCGCTTACGGATCTCGGGCATCCGACGCAGATCGTGGCCGACCTCTTCACGATAAAGGAAAAAGGTATCGACGTCGGCAACATGAAGCTCGCCTTCATAGGCGACGGCAACAACGTCGCCAATTCGTTCATCGGCGCTGCTGCGGTGCTCGGCTTTAAGCTCGCGATCGCTACCCCCAGAGGCTACGAGCCCGACCTGTCGTCGCTCGGCTTTAGCGGCGAGGGCGTAGAGGTAACGAACGACCCGGACGAAGCCGTGAGCGGAGCGGACGTTATATATACCGACGTCTGGGTAAGCATGGGGCAGGAAGAGGGGACAGACAAAAGAATGAAGATGTTCAGGCCCTATCAGGTAAACGGGGAGCTTTTGGCCAAAGCCTCGAAAGACGCCCTCGTCATGCACTGCCTTCCGGCGCACAGGGGCGAAGAGATAACGGCGGAAGTCGCCGACGGACCGCAGTCGATAATCTTCGACCAGGCCGAGAACAAGCTCCACGCGGGCAAAGCCATACTCGAAATGTTCATGAAGGACTGAGCGTTTCCGGAAGCGGCCCGCAAAACACGAAACCGCCCCGGATTTCCTTATGTTCCGTTAATAATCCGAGTCGATATTCATCGAGGGATCGGTCTCGATGTTAAACGCTCTGTTGATCGGATCGACGTCCAGAACCCAGTAGGTGCCCTTTACGAAAAGGGTCGCGACCCCGAGCGGGGGCCTTAGGGCGAGGCTTACGAGCTTGAACGGATGAAGCGCGTCGCTCGGGTTGTAGTTATAGTTGGTTATCCTCTGGGAGTCCGCCATGGCGGCCGAAGCGAAAATCATCATTCCAAGAAGCATTCCGGCAAAGTATTTCATGTTCCACCTCCTCAAGCGGTCATCAAGTTCCTACGCCAAATTATAATAATCGTCCCGAAAATAGTCAATGGGATAAATCCGCCCCGGCAAACGGTTAAACGCCATACTTAAAGCGCTGAATTATAAAAGCTGCGAAATTATATTAAAAAACGGGAATTTCGGGCCTCTTCCGGGCGGAGGGGGTATAATATAGGCATAGCTTGAAAAGACTGCCAGAATTCTTAGAATAATAATCCGTGAGGCGGCGCTTATGAGAAGAGGAGAGAAGGTCTACTACGTTAAGGATTTCATCCAGACAGTTCCTCTTCCCTCACCCAAAAAAATATACACAGAGCTCGAAAAGCTCGGATACAGGGGCCAGCCGCTCGCCCGGAAGGCGGTATCCCTCGCCTCTTACAGGCACGTCAAAAGATTAAAGCTCCTCCATACGAAAAGCATGCCCCGTACGGTTCTGCCGCCCCGTCCGAATACGATTCTCATGGGGCCGACGGGCTGTGGCAAAACGTATCTGATAGAGCTCCTCTTCGGCGAGATATTCAAGCTCCCCTACGTCATCATAGACATGACGAAGTTCACGGAGTCGGGATACGTCGGCGACGACGTCGTGAACATTTTGGTCCAGCTCGTCTACGCCGCGAACGAGAGCATAGACATCGCCGAATGCGGCGTCATAGTGCTCGACGAGTTCGACAAGATAGCCGGGGCCTACAGCAGCGCGAGGTTCGCCGGGCAGGGGACGACGAAGGACGTCTCGGGTTACGGCGTACAGAGAGAGCTGCTAAAGATCCTCGAGGGGACGGATGTCCAGATACCGCTCGACTTCGGATTTTCGAGCCGCGGCCCGAGGGCGCTCATCTCGACCCGCGATATAACGTTCTTCTCCGTTGGCGCTTTTTCCGGCATACGAAGCCTCCTGGAAAAGAGGAACCTCGGGTTTCTGCAGAAGCTGGAGGAAGGAATGAGCGAGGACGATTCCATCGCCTATAATCTCACGGAAGACGAAGCGGACGATATATCGAAGTTCCACATGTTCGGGTTCCTGCCCGAGCTAATTTCGCGGTTCAACCGCATAGTGCCGTTTGCGCCGTTAAACAAAAACACGCTACTTGAGATAATCCAGATCAAGACCCGGAACTACCAGAGGGAATTCGAGGAAGAGGGCTTTCAGCTGCATATCGAGCCGGGAGTCGCCGAGTTCATTATCGACGAAGCCGTAAGGCGTCAGACTGGCGCTCGCGGCCTGGATGTTATAATATCTAGGCACCTCGAAGAGGTAGCGTTCGAGAACTTCGGAAAGGGAGACGAAGGTGAGATCATCCTTACGATGGACTCGGGCAAAGTTTCTCACATTTTGAAAAAACGCGCATGAAGATATCAATAGTGAGCCTCGGCTGCTCGAAGAACCTCGTCGACAGCGAGATCATGAGCGGAGCTTTAACAAGGTCCGGCCACGAGATCTCGCCCGAAGACGAAGCCGACGTAATTATCGTAAACACCTGCGGCTTTATAGGAGACGCGAAGAAGGAGTCTATCGACACGATCCTCGACCTCTCCGAAAGGAAGGTGAGCGGCAGCTGCCAGAAGCTCATCGTCACGGGATGCCTCGTCGAGAGGTACGCCGAGGTTCTGAAGAACGAGCTGCCCGAGGTAGACGCCTTCTGGGGGACGGGGAACCTGCTTAAGATACACGAGGTTCTAGAGGACAGGCGGCCCGGCGCGATCCACAAAAACCCGCCCGGGACGATATACGACCCCGACTCGCCGCGAGTCATGCTGACGCCGAAGCACTACGCATACGTCAAGGTCTCGGAAGGCTGCTCGCGTACGTGCTCCTTCTGCATCATCCCGAAGATGCGCGGCATTATGAAGAGCAGGCCCGTCGCGTCTATAGTCGGCGAAGCCGAGAGCCTCGCCAGGCAGGGCGTAAGGGAGATAAACCTCATCGCCCAGGACATGACGAGCTACGGGCGCGACATCGGGACGAGCCTCGAAACGATGCTCCGCGAGCTGGCCGGGGTGGACGGCCTCCGGTGGATAAGGATTCACTACTGCTACCCGTGGGGGATAACGGACTCACTGGTCGAGCTCATCGCGAAAGAGGAAAAGATCCTCCCCTACATCGACATGCCGCTCCAGCACATCAGCGACCGCATGCTAAGGGCGATGGACAGGAAGACCCCGTCCGCCCGTATAAGGGAGATACTTAAAAAGCTCCGTGACGGGATAGACGACGTCGTCCTAAGGACAACGTTCATAGTGGGCTTCCCCGGCGAGACGGACGAGGAATTCGAGGAGCTTCTGGAATTCGTCGAAGAGGCGGAATTCGACAGGGCCGGGGCTTTCAAATACTCGCAGGAAGAAGGAACCCCCGCGGGCACGATGGACGATCAGATTCCCGAAGACGTAAAGGAAGAAAGACACGAGCGGCTTTTAGAAGCGCAGTCGGAAGTTTCGCTCAGGAAGAACCTGTCACTCGTAGGAACCGTCCACCAGGGATTCATCGAAGGCGAGGAAGACGGCGATTATATTGCGAGGATACCTTCGCAGGCGCCGGAAGTTGACGGATACACCTACGTGAAGAAAACCGGAGAGTCGAAATTAAAGACCGGCGAGCTCGTGAGCATAAAGATCACGGACGCCGACGTTTATGATTTGAAGGGAGAAGTTATCCCGTAGCTTCGGTTTGCGAGCCCTCGAACCTTACCCAGACAGCAGCACGTCACCGGCGAAAGCCCCTTCTTAATTCACCCCGTCCTTATCGAACATCTGGCGAATGCCGTATGTGGTGGTCCTCTCTGCGGGGATTCGGCCTATCTCCCTCGTGAGACGTCTGAACTCCTCGGGCGGGAAGTACTGCCCGTAGCTGGCGCCTGCCGAGCGCGAGATCTGCTCTTCCATTAGAGTGCCGCCGAAGTCGTTCGCGCCCGCCGTGAGCGAGAACTGCGCGAACTCGGGGCCCTGCTTCACCCACGAGACCTGGATGTTGTTTATCCATCCGCGGAGCATTATGCGCGAAACGCCGTACATCTTAAGCTGGTTCACGTCGCCCGGCCCTTCCTGCACCTTGCCCTTCGAATGCTTGAAGAGCCTCGTGTTCCAGGGGATGAAGCGGAGAGGGACGAATTCCGTGAATCCGCCCGTTTCTTTCTGTATGTCCCTGAGTATTCCAATGTGCTCCGCCCAGTGATGGGGCTTGTCCACGTGCCCGTACATGATGGTCGAGGTCGTCCTCATCCCGGCCTTGTGCGCCTTCTTGACGATCCTTATCCACGCCTCGGTCGGCATCTTGCGGGGGGCTATTATCTTCCTCACTTCCTCGACCAGTATCTCGGCAGCGGTGCCCGGAAACGTGTTATGCCCGGCGTCCTTAAGCATGACGATGAAATCCTCTTCGGAAATGCCGAGGGTCTCGGCCCCGTAGAATATCTCGAACGGCGAAAAGGCGTGCGTGTGCATTTCGGGGACGGCCTTTTTGACGGCCTTAATGAGCTCGACGTAAAAATTCCCGTCGATGTCGGGGTGCATACCCCCCTGCATGCAGACTTCCGTCGCCCCTATGTCCCAGGCCTCCTTCACCCTGTCCGCTATCTCGTCCATGGACAGGAAATACGCCCTTTCGTCCCCCTCGGGGGCCATGAAGTTACAAAAGCCGCAGTACGTGTTGCATATGTTCGTAAAGTTAATATTCCTGTTTACGACGTAGGTCACGACGTCGCCCACGTCCTCTTTCCGTATGGCGTCGGCCGTTACGGCAAGGGCCGTAAGCTCGTCCGGGTCGGTTATGGCGAAGAGCGAAATAGCCTCGTCCACCGTGATCTCTTCCCCGGAAAGAGCCTTGTCCAGGATCCTTCCCGTGGTGCCGTTCACCTTTCCGAGAACGCCGTCCAGACCGCCCCCCCTCGTATCCTGTATATATGTTATGGCGTCTTCAATTCGATCCATTCGCGTCAGTCTCCTCGAGCGGCACGTAGCCAAGCTCATCGACGGAGGCCCTCACTCTTTCGAGAAGGGGCGCGTCGATGTATTTCTCATCGATGAATTCCGGATACACGGGGAGCCTCTCCCTTAGCGTAAAGCCCGCAGCCTCGGAAAGCTCCTTCATGCTTTCGAGCCTGGGCCACGGGGCCTCCGGATTCACGTAATCTATCGTTATCGGCGAAACGCCGCCCAGGTCGTTCACGCCGGAATATAAAAAGAGCTGGTACGTCCCCGGGTTCAGATTGGGCGGTATCTGTACGTTCATGTCCTTTCCGAAGACGAGCCTCGTTATCGCGACTATCTTCAGCATGTCCACGAAGTCGGGGGGCGGATACTTCTCCATGATTATCCCCTGCTTCGGGCAGAAGTTCTGTATGATCAATTCCTGTATGTGCCCGTAGGCATCGTTTAGGTCCTTGATTGCGAAGAGGGAATCCACCCTCTCTTCCCACGTCTCGCCGATGCCGACGAGGATCCCCGTCGTCCACGGGATGTCTAGCTCGCCCGCCGTTTCCATCGTCTTCATGCGCTGCTTCGGAACCTTGTCGGGGCACCTGTAATGCGCTTCGCCCTTTTTGAGGAGGCGCATGCTTATGTTTTCGAGCATTAGCCCCATGCTGGGATTCGATTTTTTAAAGCCGAGTAGCTCGTCATGCGTCGCCAGCCCGAGGTTCGTATGGGGGAAAATCCCCTCTTCGAGCGAGGCAACGCCCATGTCTATGAGGTATTCGGCGGTGGTTTCGTATCCTATCCCGCCGAGGGCGTCCCTGTATTCCTTGTATTTGAGCTCGGGCTTGTCCCCGGTGACGAAAAGAAGCTCCGTACAGCCGAGCTGCGCCCCCCTGGAGGCCATGTCGAGCACTTCGCCCGGCCTTAGGAACAGCGCCCCTTCACCGGGCTCGTATTTAAAGGTGCAGTATCCGCAATGGTTCCGGCAGAGCTGCGTCAGAGGGACGAAAACGTTCCGGGAGAACGTGAGCACCCTCCCCTTCCCCCTGTCTCTCATCTCGGACGCGGCCAGGAGTATATGAGGAAGCTCGTCGTTCCTGAGCCCGGCGATAGTAAGGGCGTCTTCCCTGTTTATCGTCTCGCCGGAGAGGACCTTCTCTATTATGCCGGCCGTCCTTACGGACGCGGACGCCTCCGACCCGAGCATGTCAGTAATGCCGCGCAAACGGTCGGGAAAGGGAGTATTATCCCCCGAAGGTATGAGAGCTTCTATATTCTTCATATTAAGTGGCTTTTCTCCCGCGGCCCCGCGGAAGAAACTGTTTTAACACCTGAAAGGCGCTTTCACCCCAAGCGTATCAAGTAATATTCTCACAAACGGGCGGATAAAGTCAAGCTGGAAAAAGGCGTCAAAGGAGGCTTGTCACGGTATCGGCCAGCGCCGCCGCCCTTTCGGGCGCGGGCATAAGTATGTCCGTCACGAGGGGCTCGATTCCGAGGCTTTTTATCTCGTCCGCCTCGTGGGCGTCACGGGTGTCTATTATCATGACGTCGAGGAAATCCCTGTAGAGCTCGGCCACCTGCGCGGAGGTCACCCTGAGCCCGAGCCCCTTCATGAGCCTGTCGGCGGGGCCCTTTAACGGCACGTCGCCGATAAGAGGGCTTATCGCTATCTTTCTGGCCCCGGACTCCCTTATGGCGTCTCTTACGCCCGTGAGGCCTAGAATGGGCCCTATGCTGATTATGGGGTTACTCGGGCAGATTATTATCCCCCTCGCCCCCCGGATGGCGCCCAGAACCGCGGGCGTCGGCGCGGCTTTCTCTATATTTTTGAGCGCTACGCCCAGTACCTCGGGCTTCATCTTGTTTTTTACGAGATATTCCTGAAAATGCATCTCCCCCTCGGGCGTATCGATCCACGTTTCGACGTCGTCATCGGTCATCGGGAGGACGTTTATGTTGCCCGGGAGGCCGAAAGCGGCCGCTATCCTGGAGGCAGTCTCCGTGGCCGAGACACCCTGCGAGCGGAGGTGCGTCCTTAGAATATGGGTCGCGAAGTCCGAATCCCCGATATTGAACCAGGTTTCCCCTCCGAGCCTTGAAATGGCCGAAAGGCATTTGAAGGTGTCGTCTTTCAGGCCCCATCCCCTATGCCTGTCCACGTGGCCCGAGAGCCTGTATATGACGGTATCGACGTCGGGAGAGACCCTTAGGCCGTGAATTGTTATGTCGTCCCCTGTGTTTACGACTGCGTTAAGGGATTCACTGCCGATTACGGCGGAAAGGCCTTCAAGGAATTTTGCAGCCCCGACTCCGCCCCCGAGAGCAGTTATCATAAGGTTAAACCTTTAAAGAGAGAAGTTAACTCCTTCCCTCGGCAAATGCGGCCGGGAGATTGAGCGGGTAAGCATATTTAACCCCCCCGGGGCTGTCAAGTTGCCCCGCACCGGGCCGCCGCCTCCCCTGGGGAGCCCCCTACGGCCCGTTCCCGGCCCCGCAGCGCCGAAGGGCCCGTTATTCCCGGCCCGAGTTGAAACTGAAACCGAAGTGATATAGATTTTTATATAAATTATCAGCCCGAGGGGTATATACAGAGATGAGTCTTGACATTATAAGGAGTAAAAACGCCTGGTTTGTAAGGGGCGTACTGATTTTGCTTGCGGTAATAATGGTGCTCGGACTTGGATTCATGTCCGACGATTTCGCCGGAATGATGTCCACACCGGTTAACGTAGCGGCCGAGGTCAACGGCGAAGAGATAAGCGCGGCGGATTTCTCCATCATGCGCGACATTATAAAGGCCCAGCTGAGCCCCAACACCGAGCTTGCGCCCGACCAGATGCTTCAGCTAAACGCCATAGCGCTGAACCAGCTCATAAACACGAAGCTCCTCGCCCAGAAGGCGGAAGAGCTCGGGATCAGGATAACGGACGAAGAGCTCGTGGAGTCGATAACATCGAACCCTGCCTTCCAGATAGACGGCAAGTTCGTCGGCGGCGAAATGTTCGCGAACTTCATCCGGCAAACCCGGAACCAGTCCGTCGAGGATTTCGAGGCGACCTACAGGGAAGAGATGCTAGCCGACAAAATGTCCTCGATCATACAGAACACGGCGGTAGTCACGGACGAGAACCTTCTCAGCGTCTACACGATGGAGAACGAAAAGGTAAACATCTCATACATCCAGCTCTCGGCGGAAGATTTCGCAAGCCAGGAGAACCCTACCGAAGACGAGATAAAGAGCTACTACGAGAAGAACAAGGCTAAATTCGTAATGCCCGAATCGAGGAAGATAAGGTACGTCAAGCTCACCCCCGAAGCCTTCGAGTCCAGCATTAAGATCACGGACGAAGAAATCAACTCGTACTATAACGCGTATACAGACGAGTTTCAGGCCGAAGACGGCAAGGTCCGCCCGATAGAAGAGGTAAAGGGCGACATAGAGGCCAAGCTCAAGGCCGGGCGCGCCGAGGCCGCAAGGCAGCGGCTTTCGGGCGAGACAGGGAGCGCCTCCGCGAAATCGGTAGACGCCGTGGCGGCCGAATACTCCGCCGGGCCTGTGCTCGAAGCCGGGCCGTTCGGCATGGGCGGCATCCTCGAGGACGTCCCGCCGATAATTACGCGGAGGGCCTTCGAGACCGAGTCCGGGCAGACGTTCCTCACCCCCGTCGGCAGCACAGTATGGGCCGTCGAGGTAACCGAGATAACCCCCAAGCGCGAGCAGACCTTCGAAGAGGCCAAAGAAGAGGCGACTCTTGCGTTAAAAGAGGAGAAGGCAGCCTCGAAAGCGTCCGAAAAAGCCGCCGAGATAGTAAAGCAGCTGAACGCCGCGGGCAGGGCCAATCTTAACGCCGAGGCGAAAAAACTAGGGCTCGAAATGAAGGAAACGGGCTATTTTTCCCGGAGGGATAACGTCCCGGGGATAGGCTCCACCGAGCTCAGGACCGACGCCTTTCAGATAGATCCCAAGCTCGCCGTCTCAAATAAGGTCTATACTAATGGTGAATATTTCTACATAGTCTCGTTTAAGGATAAGCAGGGCGCTTCGATGGACGAGTTCCAGCAGAAGAAAGAGGAGATAAGGGCGAATCAGCTCGACCGCCAGCGTGCCGAGATCATGCAGAACTGGCTTCAGGATATGAGGCGGCGGGCCGAGATAATCCCGAACGCCCAGCTATTCCCCGCGCAGGGATAAAATGCATAAGGGAGCAAAAGGCAACATTGTCTAAGAGAGCTCTTGTCATCGGTTCCGACAGGGATTACTGCTATGTAATAAAGGAATTCCTGGAGCTGAGAGAGTTATATACGACCGTGGTCTTGAACTACAAGGACGGCCTGGACCGGTTGTTCTACGAGAAGCCGGACCTCGCCGTTTTGGAGCTCATAGACCAGGAGCTGAGCCCGGCGCTCCTCGGGTCTCTCCAGTCCTCGAACGACTTCGAGACGTTCGATTTCGCTTCCGGCGGCGCGCCGCCCCCCGGGCGAAAGCCGATTCTGATTTTCGACGACAAGGGCAGCCTTACCTCACTTTTCGATTTCATCAAAAAGAACTATTCCGAGAAATCCCCCGTGAAGGGGCCGGCGAACACGGAGAACGAGGGCGACATGGGATCGACCTTCTTCCCCTGCATCCTCGCCGAGCTGTACGAGAAGAAAAAGACGGGTCTGCTGTCCATCAAGTCGAACTCCAATCTCGACGTCTACTTCACCGGCGGCGTTCCGACGTTCGCCGAGGGCGGCGACGTCGAAACTGCCATAGGGCGCATACTCCTCGACAGGGGCATAATCGACCGCGAGAGTTACGATAAGGCAATAGATATCTCTGCCAATACAGACCAGAAATTCGGGGAGATACTCTTCAGCATGGGTATCACGTCCCCCCACGAGCTAAGCACATACCTAGAGCTCCAGATAGAAGAGAAGATACTCCGGGGGTTTTACTACATCCAGGGCAAATACGAATTCAGGGAGGGCCCGAATTCGCCCGACTCGGCCGTCTCATACCAGCTGAGCCTTCCCCGGCTCGTATACGAAGGAATAAAAAGACACGTAGACGTCGATGACCTCGTGGACAGAAACCCTGTCATCGAAGTAAAGCCGAGGCTCAAGTCAGAGGTCAACAACCTCGGGCTCAAGCCCAAAGAGCTCAGATTCGTACAGCTTTTAAAACCGAGGGCTCATTTAAAAGAAGTGCTAGAATCCTCGCGCCTCGAAAAGGACGAGACCCTTAAGCTCCTCTACTTCCTCTCGCTCTTCAGGCTCCTATCCATACCGGGCCTCGCGGTGGACAGGGTCGGGCGGGCTTCGATCGAAAAGAGGCTCGGCGAAATGGAGCCCGAAAGGGATTTGGCCGCCGTCGCGGATATCGCGGCAGAAGAAGTTTCGGCTGCAACCCCGGAGGCGGAAGAAGCATCCGTAACCAGGCTCGAAATAGTGGAAGACGAAGAAGAGGAAAAGGTTTGGGAAATCGAGATGGACGAGGATATCGGCGACATGGACGACTTCGCCCGTAGCCTCGAAGAGAGCATGCCGGAATCCGGGGAAAGCGAGCTCGTTACAGAAGATAACCAAGAAGAGCTCTCACTCGAAACAGAGCTCTCCCCGACAGAAGCGGAGCCGGAGCACTCGCCCAACGAAATATCGGAAATAGAGATTAACGAAACCCCGGAAACAAGCGAAAATCCGGGGATTCCGGAAATACCGGGGATAGAGGAAGAAACCACGGTCTCCGGCATAGAAAACCTCCTTATCGACAGCCCTGATACAGCCGGAGAGGCCCCCGGTGAATCCACCGGCGATTGGAAGCCGTTCCAGAACGACGAGTCGCCGATGCCGTGGGAGGCAGAGCACGAAGAGGTTCCCATAGAGCCTATATCGATAGAATCCGGGGCTGAAGAGACCGGAGAAGTATTCGAAATCGAGCTTGAAACATCCGATAACGAGGCTGATATAGCGGCCGAGGAAACTGAGGAAGCCGATTTCTCGGCCCCGCCTCAGTCCGAACCCGCCATAAGCGAATTCACCGCCGGAGCCGGCGAAATAAGCGCCGAGGAGATATCCCTCGAAGTCGAATCCGGCGCATCCGAAGAGGAGACGGATCTCTCGGCGGGCGAGACGCCGGAGATAGAAATAGGCGAGACCCCGGAAACAAGCGAGACTCCTGAGATTGTAGAAGAACAAAAAGAAGAAAAAGTGTGGGAGATCGATTTCAGCTCGTTCGACGAGCCGGAAAAGAGCGGCGGTGGAGAAGAACCAAATACGGACGAGGGCTTCAAGAGCGCATTTCACCTTGAGCAAGACGAGCCCGAGGCGGAAGTCCCCGCCCCGGCCGGTGAGCCCGCTGACGTGGACGAGCAGAACCCGTTCCACTCATCTGTAGGGCCCGAAACCGAGCCCGAGCTTGTCCTCGACCTCGACAGGGATGCCACACGCGACGAATCCGAAAAAGAGGGAGAAGAGAAACCGGATGACCCCTCGTTCGAGCACAGCTGGGGCGCCGCCGGCAACAATACGGGCGACGTTTTCACAGACCGCGTCAACGGCTTTTACGAAGGCCTCGAAGCGAAAGACCATTACGAAGTACTCGGCGTCGGGAAAGGATCTTCGAACGAGCAGATACGAGACGCCTACTACAAGCTCGTAAAGAACTACCACCCGGACGTTAACCCGGGCGCCGACCACGACACGAGGGTAAAGGCCGAGGAGATATTCACGCGCATAACGTCTGCATACGAAACACTGTCCCAAAACGACAAGAGGGTTGAGTACGATTCCCAGGAAGAGCTCGCCGACCTCAAGAACCAGGCCAAGTACATATACGAGGCGGAGATGGCGTTTAAAAAAGGCATTACCCTGCTCATACAGCGTAATTACGCCGAAGCGGAAAAAAATATCCGCGAGGCCGTTACCATGAACCCCGAGGAGGCCGCCTACGTCGGCGCCCACGGGTGGACGAGGTATCTCGCCGCCGAGAATAAATCCAGCGTGCTTTCGGAATCGATAAAAACCATCGAACAGGCTATAAAGATGAACGGGAAAATAGCCGAGAACCAGTACTATCTCGGCTCCATCTACAAAAACCAGAACGACCTCAAGAACGCCGAAAAATGTTTTCAGAAGGCAATAGAGATCGAGCCCGATTATATCGAAGCCAAAAGAGAGCTCAGGCTTATAAACACCCGCAAAATGAACGCGAGGAACGACAAAAAGCCCGAAAAAAAGTTCTGGTCGAGCCTTTTCAAGAGGTAGCGATCCCATCGCCGCCCCTTTGCCCCGCCAAGCTTTTCCCCGGCGGGTTATTTACTTTTGCCCCGGTTTTGATTATCTTGAACGAGACTCTCTGCAATGAAAATAAAGTCACTGGAAATATCCGGCTTTAAATCCTTCTACGATAAGACACGTATCCACTTCGACCACGAGCTCAACGCGATCGTGGGGCCGAACGGCTGCGGCAAGTCGAATATCATAGACGCCATAAGGTGGATTCTGGGCGAGCAGAACCCGCGGCAGCTCCGTGCGAACGTCATGGAAGAGATAATCTCGAACGGAAGCGAGTTCTTAAAGCCCCTAGGCATGGCCGAAGTGTCGCTCGTGATGGAGAAGGTGCCGACCTACGAATTCGAGCAGGTCGAGATAAAGCGCCGCGTGTTCCGCTCGGGCGAGAACGAGTACTATTTGAACGGCGTCCAGTGCAGGCTGAAGGACATTACCGACATATTCATAGATACAGGCTCGGGCGCGAGGGCGTTCTCGATCATCGGACAGGGCCGGGTAGACCAGCTCATCACGGCCAAGCCCGAGGATAAGAGGACGGTCATAGAAGAGGTCGCCGGCATAAGGAAGTACAAGCTCAGGCGGCGCGAGACAGAGACACGCATCAAGACCACCCGCGAGAACCTCTCCCGCGTCAAGGATATGACGAACGAGGTAAAGCGCCAGATGGAAACCCTGAGCCTCCAGGCCAAGCAGGCGGCAGAGTTCAGGGAGCTTTCCGAGGAAGCCCGGGTTCTCGAATACCGTATACTCCGCGCCAGGACCCGGAAGCTCGAAACCAGGAGGCAGAAGGTGCTCGCCGAGAAGGCCACGCTCGACCGCCAAGTCTCGGAAGCCGAGGCCGAGATCATCCAGGCCGCGGGGGTGCAGAAGGCGCTCGGCCAGCGCGCGCACGAGTCCGAAGAAGCGCTCAGGCAGCTCGAAGAGGCCATATTCAGGACGAGGACCGAGCTTAACCAGAAGATATCGTCCCAGGAACTTATAAAAACAGAAATATCTAACATCGACAGGTTCATCGAAAAGATAGAGAGCGAGACCGGCCTCATGACGAACGAGCGCGTGAGCCTCCTCTCGCAGATCGACGCCAAGAAGGCGTCCCTCGAAGAAGTCGGGGAAGCCCTCAGGCTGGGCCGCGAGGACATAGCCGCAAGCGAGGAAAAGCTTACGGGTGTAAAAGCGGGCTTCGCCGAGATAAGGACGGAGCACAGGGAGATAAGGGACTCCCTCTTCAAAACGCTCGACGAGTACAGCTCGCTCAAGGGTGCGGCGCTCGGATACGAAAAGGAGCTGAAAGAGCTTTATTCCAAGAAAGAATCCATAGACAGGGAAATAGCCGAGGCTGGCGAGGAAAAAGAACATCTCCTCTCCGAGATCTCGCGTATGGAGCGGATACTCGCCGACTACGAAGCCCGGAAGGCCGGGATAAGAGAGAAAAAAGAAGAGCTCAAGTCGGCCATGGGGTCGGCCCGCGAGGAAAGGGCACGGCACGCAGCCGAGAACGAATCGGGGCGTGAGGAGCTCAAGGAAAACGCTTCGAGGCTGAACGCACTAAACCAGATAGAAATAAATTACGAATGGCTCCCCGAAGGCATAAGGGATTTCATACTCGAGAACAAGGGGAACGGGGTCCTCGGCACGGTGTCGGACTTCATATCGGCCTTCGAGGGCTACGAAAGGGCGGTCGAATCGGCCCTCGGCGAGAAGATAAAGTGGATAGTCGTCGGCGGACACGACGAGGCTATACGCGCCGTGGACGCGCTCCGCGAGCGTTCGCTCGGGCGCGGGACGTTCATACCGGGCGGGCAGCAGAACGGCGCCGGGCACGGAAGCGTGCTGCCCGATTGCAAGGCCCTCTCCGAGCTCGTCGAGCTCGGCCCGGACGGCCCCGAATCCGTAAGGGAGATGCTTAAGAGCATATACCTCGTCCCAACGCTCGGCCATGCGGTCGAGCTTCGGGCGTCGGCCCCTGAATACGCCTCTTTCGTTACGGCAGAGGGCGACTACATGCACCCCGACGGCGCGGTCTCGGGCGGCACGGCGCAGCCGGGCGTACTCGAAAGGAAGCGCGAGATAGAGAATTTAAAGTCCTCCGTCTCTACCCTCCAGAAATTTATAGACGCGAAGACCGCCGAGATCGAGGGGCTCGACTCACGCATCGAAGGCCTCGACGCAGACATAAAGAGCCGCCAGGCGGAGCTCGCCGGGCTCGACATAAAAGAGGCCGAGACCCGTAAGGACATACACAACTTTAAGAACAACCTCGAAAAGCTCGAAAAGAGGATCGAGATCATAAACCGCATCCTCGCCGAAACCTCCATGGAGACGGACAAGAAGCTCGCCCTTATGGAAGAGACGCGGCAGAAGATAGAAAAGCTCGACGCCGAAAAGGCCGTTTTAGAGCAGAGGTTCGGCGACGTCGAGGCCCGGATAAAGAGCGCAGAGGATGAGGAGCGCGCGATAGAGCGTGAGATAGCGGACAAGAAAGTGAGCTGCGCCTCGCTCATGCAGAAGGAAACGGGCATCATCGAAGACATAGCCGAGCTCGGAAAGCGGGTGCAGGGCATCGACAGGCGCCTCGAGCTCGAATCCCAGGGCATCGAGGAGAAAAAGCTCGAAAAGCTGAGATTCATCGACAGGGACAAGAGCACCGTAGACGAAATAGAAGAGATTAAGAAAGCGCTTTCCGAGAGCGAAGGGCGGCTCGGCAAAATGCGGGACGACAGGGCGGCGATACTCGCCGAGCTGAGAGCAGCCGAGGAGAAGCGCGAAACGGTGAACGCGCGGCTCTCGGAGCTAAGGATAAAGAACAATTCCATCGAGCTCGACCTCAACAGCCTCCAGATCGAGATCGAGAACATAAGCGAGGCGATGAGAAGGAGCAGCTTCGCCGCGACCGGCTCCGAGGAAACACCGGCAGTGCCCGAGGACACGGAAGAGGAGGAGATCAACCTTTCCGCAGAGGAGCCCCGCCTCAGGAGGCTCCAGGCGCAGATCGAAAAATTCGGCCCCGTGAACCTCCTCGCGCCCGAGGAATACAGCAAGCTCGAAGAAAGGTACCAGTTCTTAAACGAGCAGATGGACGACCTTCTCCAGGCGATCACGTCCCTCGGAAAGGCTATAAGCAAAATAGACAAGGAATCCGAAAAGAGGTTCTCCGAGACCTTCGAGATAATGAACACGAAGTTCCAGGAGATATTCAGCAGGCTCTTTAAAGGCGGCGAAGGGAAGCTCGTCCTCACCGACCCCGAAAACCTCCTCGAATCCGGGGTCGAGGTGATGGTAAGGCCGAGGGGTAAGAAATTCCAGTCGATCACGCTCCTATCGGGCGGCGAAAAGGCCCTCTCGGCGATAGCGCTCATAATCGCCGCGTGCCTCATAAAACCGGCCCCGTTCCTTCTTTTCGACGAAATAGACGCCCCGCTCGACGACAGGAACACGTCCTACTTCCTCGAGCTCGTAAAGGAAATCGACGACTACTCGCAGGTCATCCTCATCACGCACAACAAGAAAACCATGCAGGAAGTAAACTCCCTCATCGGCATAACCTCGAACAAAACCGGCACGTCCACGGTCGTTTCCGTGGACCTCACCTGACTACTCCCCACGCTTAAAAGTCCTATATGCACATTCTCCCGGCGTTTAGATTAATTTGTGATAGGGGGTTTTTACACATATACTTTTATATTTTCTCAGGGTAACCCGGAGGTTTATTACAAGAAATGATTTCATACATAATGAAGAAAATAATAGGCTCCCAGAACGACAGGGAAATAAGAAGGCTCGCCGGCCTTCTCGACCCGGTCGCAGAGCACGAAAACGATTACAGGGAGCTTTCCAACAGGGATTTTCAGGAAAAGACACGGGGATTTCAGGAAAGGGTAAGGAACACCCTTAACGGCAGCGGCGAGTCGCCCGACGAGGCGGCATTCAAAAGGCTCGAAGACGAATTGCTCGGGATCATGCCCGAGGCGTTCGCCCTCGCGCGCGAGGCGTCGCGAAGGACGCTCGGCATGCGCCCCTTCGACGTACAGCTCATAGGCGGCCTCGTGCTCCATATGGGCCGAATCGCCGAAATGAAAACCGGTGAGGGTAAAACCCTCGTGGCCGCCCTTCCTCTTTACCTCAACGGGCTTACGGGCCTGGGCGCGCACCTCGTCACCGTGAATGACTACCTGGCCCGACGCGACGCGATGTGGATGGGCCCGATATACAAGCTCCTCGGAATAGACGTCGGCGTCATTAACCACGAGATATCGTATCTCATCGAATGGGAAGACCCGGCCCGCGCCGAAAAAGCCATCGAGAAGAACCAGAGCGTATGGCCGGACGAATACAGGGACATGGAATTGCCGCCCGAAAGGAACCTCGACGTGCTGGCCGCCTTCAAGACCAAGCTCGTCGAATGCACGCGTAAGGAAGCCTACAAGGCGCACGTCACTTACGGCACGAACAACGAGTTCGGCTTCGACTACCTCCGCGACAACATGAAGTTCTCGCTGAACGATTACGTCCAGCGCGAGCATAACTTCGCGATCGTGGACGAGGTGGACAGCATCCTTATCGACGAGGCGAGGACGCCGCTCATCATATCCGGCCCTTCCGAGGACTCGACGCAGCTCTACTACGACATAAACGGCGTCGTCAAGAACCTCAAGAACGAGGTCGATTTCACACTCGACGAAAAGACGCGCCAGGTCACGCCGACCGAAGAAGGATCCAACAAGGTCGAGCACGCGCTCAATGTCAGCAACGTCTACGACCCCGCCAACATCGAGCTCCTCCATCACGTCATACAGGGCCTCCGCGCGCATAACCTATTCCACCGCGACGTCGATTACATGGTAAAGGACGGGAAGGTCATCATCGTCGATGAATTCACCGGAAGGCTAATGCCCGGAAGGAGATGGAGCGACGGGCTCCACCAGGCGATTGAGGCCAAGGAAGGGGTCGAGATCGAGAACGAGAACCAGACCCTTGCAACGATCACGATTCAGAACTATTTCCGCATGTACAGAAAGCTCGCCGGTATGACCGGTACGGCCGATACCGAAGCGTTCGAGTTCAAGAACATCTACAAGCTCGACGTTAACGTCATCCCCACCAACAGACCGATGGTCAGGTTGGACAGGAACGACCTCATATACAAATCCGAGCGCGAGAAGTTCGACGCCGTTGCGGGCGAAATAAAGGAGCACAACGCGAACGGCCGCCCGATACTCGTCGGCACGACCTCTATCGAAAAGTCCGAGAAGCTGAGCAAGCTGCTCGAAAAACAGCACATCCCGCACAAGGTGCTCAACGCCAAGCAGCATGAGAACGAGGCCGAGATCGTGGCCCAGGCGGGCAGAATAGGCTCCGTCACCATCGCGACCAACATGGCCGGGCGAGGCACCGACATCGTCCTCGGCGGGAACCACGATTCCCTGGCGAGGAACATACTCAAGAAGAATTTCCAGGTCGAGCCGCAGGACGCCGAGCCCGAGCAGTTCGAATCGGCCATGCTCGAGGCCAAGGGTATTTGCGAGGACGAGAAGAAGCGAGTCCTCGACCTCGGCGGCCTTCACATCATAGGCACGGAAAGACACGAATCCAGAAGGATAGACAACCAGCTCAGGGGAAGGTCCGGAAGACAGGGCGACCCGGGCTCGTCCACGTTCTTCGTTTCGCTCGAAGACGACCTTATGCGAATCTTCGCTTCCGAAACCATAACCAAGATCATGGACAAGCTCGGATGGGAGGAAGGCGAGCCCATCGAGCACAAGATGATAACCCGCTCGATCGAAAACGCGCAGAAGAAGGTCGAGGGGCGTAACTTCGATATCAGGAAACACCTCCTCGATTACGACGACGTCCTCAACAGGCAGCGCGAGGTCGTTTACAAGAAGCGGAGGGAATTCCTCGGCGGCGGCGACAACCTCAGGGAAAACCTCTACGAGATGGCCGACGACATTATCGAGATGCTCGTGACCGAGCTGATCCCAGAAAAGGGCACGCCGGACGAAGAAGCGCTCGAAGAGCTGAGGGAAGCCGTCAAGAGCTCGTTCAACGTCGACATCCCGGTTTCCGAGCTCACCGCTAACGGCGCGCGCCGGAACCTCATCGCCGAGGTTATAGGCGAGAAGACGAGGGCCTTCTATGAGTCCAAGGAAGAGGAGTTCGGCCCAGAGATGATGCGGCAGATAGAGCGCTACATCATGCTCCAGACGCTCGACTATCTCTGGAAGGACCATCTCCTCAGCATGGACCATCTGAGGGAAGGCATAGGCCTCCGGGGCTACGCCCAGAAGGACCCGCTCCAGGAATACAAGCGCGAGGGATACGATATGTTCACCGGGCTCATGGAGCGGCTCAACAACGACATATGCGAGAAGCTCTTCCGCGTACAGCCCGTGAGCGAGACCGACATGGAAAGGCTCGAAAGGCGGAGGCGCGCCGAGCAGCAGCGCATGACCCTCAGCCGGGGCGAGGAAGAAGAAGAGAAGAAAAAGCAGCCCGTCAGGAACACCGCCAAGGTCGGGAGGAACGACCCGTGCCCGTGCGGCAGCGGCAAGAAGTATAAGAAGTGCCACGGCGCTAACGCCTAGGGACGCGTTTTGGACTCACTCGAATTCACCGACAGGATAAAAAGCCTCGAAAAGAACATCGGCAGTGTTGTAAGGGGCAAGCCCCGCATCGTGAAGACTGCCGTCATCGCCCTCCTGTCGCGCTCGCACATGCTGATAGAGGACGTCCCCGGCGTGGGGAAGACGACCCTCGCACAGGCCCTCGCGAGGTCAACGGAGCTCTCGTTCAAGCGCATACAGTTCACGAGCGATCTGCTGCCGTCGGACATACTGGGCGTCTCGGTCCTCGACCAGTCGACGGGCGACTTTAAGTTCAAGCCCGGCCCCGTGTTCGCGAATATAGTCCTCGCCGACGAGATAAACAGGGCGACCCCGAAAACCCAGAGTGCGCTCCTCGAAGCCATGAACGAGGCCCGCGTGACTATAGACGGCACCGAGCATACGCTGCCCGCGCCGTTCATGGTGATCGCGACTCAAAACCCCTACGAGTACAAGGGCACGTTCCCACTGCCCGAAAACCAGCTCGACAGGTTCGCCGTCAGGATTAGCATAGGCTACCCCGACAGGGAGAGCGAAAAGGAGATACTCTCCTCCTTCGGCCCGACGAACACATGGAGCGGCATACGTCCGGTCGTATCGAGGGACGACATCCTCGCCCTCCAGGTCATGTCCGAAAAGGTCAGGCTCGACGAATCCATTCTGGACTACATACTCGCCATAATAAACGAAACGAGGAACCGGAAGCTCTTCACGCTGGGCGTCAGCCCGAGGGGGGCGATCGCGCTCAAGAGCGCAGCGCAGGCCCGCGCCCTTACGGACGGAAGGACGTACTGCATCCCGGACGACGTGAAGGAGATGGCCGTCCCCGTGCTCGCGCACAGGGTGGTTCTAAGAGACGAGCGCATCGCCGGTCAGGGCGGAGAGGAAGAGGCCATAGAAGAAGTTCTGAGGAACGTCCCCGTGCCGGTTTGACCACGGCCGAATCCAACTCGTGGTAAACTATATGTACGCCGGGGCCCCGGCCCCGCGTCTTTAACGGAGGCAAAAATGAATCCGAACAGAAAAATATTCTTCTACCAGGGAGGGAGCCAGGGCAAGCCGCCGGCATATTTCCTTCCGCTGGCGATTATCATTGGACTCGTCCTATTCGCACTACTGGCTATTTTCGGACTCGTAATAGGCATAGCCATAGGAATCGCCGTAATCGTATTCGGCGCGGCGAGGTTCATCTCGTCGTTCGGGAAAAAGAAGAAGAAAGTCCACACCACACAGGAAAACGGCAGGACTACTATAATTCTCGATACCGAGGACTACGAAGTAATAGAGAAGAAAAAGGGCTCCTGAGGCGGGGCCTTTACGATAGCCCGTCTATCTCCTTCGCGAGGCCGAAATCCTTTTCCGTAAGCCCCCCGGCGCTGTGTGTCGAAAGCGTGAGAGTAACGTTCTTGTACTGAATAAGTATGTCTGGATGATGGTCCGCCTTCTCGGCCAGGATCGCGACCTTGTTCACGAAGCCGACGGCCTCGACGAAGTTCTTGAGCTTAAAGGCCTTAACTATCTCGTTCCCTTTCTGCTCCCATCCCGAAAGCCCCTTTAAGCCCTCGGCTATCTCTGTTTCGTTCAATAGCGGCATAATTTCACCTCTCTTTTCACAAGACTAATTAACGGCGGTTGGATAGTCAAAGGAATCTCGATTAACATTACCCCGTGGCCAGGGCCTGGATAAGCATAGGATCGAACCTCGGGGACAGGACGGCGAACTGCATGCTCGCGGTATCGATGCTGTCCGCGTTCGCGCGCGTAGCGGCCGTCTCGTCGGCATATGAGACCGAGCCCGTCGGCCCGAAGGACCAGCCCGATTTTATCAACTGCGCCGTTGAGATAGAAACCGGCCTCCCGCCGGAAAAGCTACTAGCCGAGCTTCAGTCCATCGAGGAAACGCTCGGGCGAGTCAGTAGCGGAAGGTGGAGGGAAAGAAAGATCGACCTCGACATCGTATTTTACGACGGGCTCATAATGAATACTGACGCGCTCACCATTCCACACCCGCGAGCGCACCTGAGGCGCTTTGTCCTGGAGCCGCTTACGGAGATTAGCCCCGGGCTCGTCCACCCCGTCCTCGGGGCCACCGTGTCGGGGCTCCTCGGCATGCTCGAAGACGGGGAGAGCGTCGTTAAAACGGCCCCGCCGTCAGCTATTTTTCCACAGAAGCCCACAGGTTATTAACAGGCGCGCTTTTGTTGCCCGCAAAACTATCCACCGATCCATGCACAGGCTTTTTTCAGGATATGCATTTATCGGCGGAGAGTTACGGGCAATTTTAGGCGCAGAGGCTTAAAGACTGTGGATAATTTCAGCCCCCGGAAGGCCGTGTTATCCACAGCCCGCGGACGCAGTCCGCAGGCACCCGTTATAGCACGACAATGCCCCTTTTTTATCCCCCCTTTGAAAAAGGGGGGTACGGGGGGATTTAATTTTTTAGGATATGCCTTTACTTCCATTTATTAGAGGAGAGAGGGCGTAAGTGCCGGATTTATTCCTGCGGTTTCTTTTGCTCCCCAATCCCCCACTTTCCGCACATGCCAGTACTAACCCTTTCCAGCCGTATACTTCGCCGATTCGAGCGTGTTCCATAGAAGCATGGATATCGTCATCGGCCCTACCCCGCCGGGTACCGGCGTAATGTAAGACGCCTTTTCCTTGACCGCCTCGAAGTCCACGTCGCCGGTGAGCTTCCCCTGCTCGTTCCGGTTGATGCCGACGTCTATCACGACGGCCCCTTCCTTCACCATGTCGGCCGTAACGAAGTTCGCGCGCCCGATCGCGGCCACGAGTATGTCCGCCCGCCTCGTAACCCCGGGGAGGTCCTTCGTCCTCGAATGGCAGATGGTCACCGTCGCGTGCGAGTGGAGTAGGAGAATCGCCGCCGGCTTTCCGACGATGTTGCTCCTGCCGACGACGACGGCCTCCTTACCCTTCACATCTATATTGTAGTATTCGAGCATCTTCATGATCCCGTGAGGGGTGCACGAGATGAACCTCGGATGCCCCTCGACGAGGAGCCCTACATTGTATGGATGGAACCCGTCCACGTCTTTTAAAGGCGTCACGGCGCGCAGTATGTTCGTTTCGTTTATGTGATCAGGGAGAGGGAGCTGTACGAGTATGCCGTGGATCTTGTCGTCCGCGTTCAGCTTATCGACGAGCGCGAGGAGCTCCTCCTCGGTCGTCTCTTTCGGGAGCTTGTGCTCCTCCGAGTACATGCCCGCGTCCTCGCACGCCTTACGCTTGTTCCTTACGTATATCTCGGACGCCGGGTCTTCCCCGACGAGCACCGCCGCGAGCCCGGGCACTATCCCCGTGGACCCCGAAAGCTCCTTCACGCCGTCGGCGACCTGCTTCCTAACGTGCGCCGATACGGCCTTTCCGTCTATTATCTCAGCCATGGCCAGCTATTCTCCTTCTTTCAATTTCCAAAAGTGATTGAGGGGCCCGTTGCCCGAGCCCAGGTGAAACGAGCTTTCTATCGCCCCGGTGACGTATTCCTTCGCGGCCCTTACGGCCTCGCGGGGGTGCGCCCCCTTCGCAAGCGCCGCGCACACGGCGGCGGAAAAAGTGCAGCCCGTCCCGTGCGTGTTCTTCGTGTCCACCCTCGGGGCCCTTAGCTCGAAAACCCCCTCGCCGTCTAAAAGTACGTCCACAGCGTCAGGCTCGCCCGCCAGGTGCCCGCCCTTTACCACGACGCATTCCGGGCCGAGGTCCTTGATCACACGGGCGGCCTCTTTCATCGCAGCGACCGAGTCTATCCGAAGCCCCGTTATCACCTCGGCCTCGGGGATGTTCGGCGTTATTATTCGAACGAGCCCGAAGAGATTTTCCTTGATGGCCTCGCGCGCCGCCTCTTCCATGAGGACCGAGCCGCCCTTGGACACCATCACAGGGTCGAGGACGACGTTCCCCTGCCCGTGCTCGCGGAGCTTGCGGGCGACGGCCGAGACGATGTCTGCGTTCGACAGCATCCCTATCTTGGCGGCGTCGGCGCCGATGTCGGCCAGAACGGCGTCCATCTGGAGCCCCACGAATTCCGGCGGAAGGTCGTTTATCCCGAGCACCGAAACGGTGTTCTGCGCCGTCACGGACGTGACTACGGACATCCCGTACACGCCCAGCGCGGTAAAGGTCTTGAGGTCGGCCTGGATACCCGCGCCGCCCCCGGAATCGGACCCCGCTATCGTAAGTGCCCTTGCCGGAAATTGCCCCACGCGGATTTATTCTACTAAGCTTTCCGGAGGTTTACAAACGCCCCGCGCCCGGCTGGACTAAAAATTTTTTAAATGTAATATATAGTCTGCTAAAAATCGCAGAGGAGACTAAGTCATGGCACAGATCACTGAAAACGATGAGGTTCTATTCCCGGAACTCTTTAAAGTCGAAGGCTCGGGCGAGGTAAGGCTCGTCGCCGGATACTCGAAGGAAGCCGACAACTGGACCTTCCCGAAATACCTGGCCGACCCGGTCAGCTTCTCGGACGACGTGGAGGAAAGGCTCTTGAGCCCGTTCGGCGAGCTCCATTCCTTCACCGTGGTAAGAAGGAGCCTCCCGGAATTCCCGGTTCCCTATGCGCTCGCACTGGTGGACTTCCCCGAGGGCGTAAGGGTCATGGCGCAGGTCGAGACGGACGACCCCGAGGGACTCAAGATCGGGCAGAAAATGGGCGTGACCGTGGGCACGGTAAAGAAGTCGCAGGACGGTAAGGACGTAAAGTCGTACAAGTTCTACCCCGCGAAGTAAACCTCCGGCAGTCCGAAGCATATTACAGCCTGAAACGTCCCCGCCCTGCGTGTCTTGCGCAGGGCTCGGGCATGATTTTGCCCGGCCGGGATATCCCCCCGGGGCGCCCCGGCGGAGAGCGCCCAAAATTTAATATTTACTTTTATGTATTTATCGTATATGCTGGAATTATAACGACTAATATTATAGTCAGCCCAATGAGAACTCCCCTCTTCATAGTCCTGTTTCTTACAGGATTTGTCATCTCCGGCAAAGACGTATCCGCTGTAAACACCGAAAACGTCTATTCGGAAGAGAAGACATACACCGAGCGGCCCGAGGGCGGCAACGAGATACTGGCCGTGGACGTTTCCAAGTCGAATCTGCATCTGGATCTCCTCGGCACGGTGGTAAACGGCAACATTTCGAAGGCGCTCGTCAAGAACCCGGTAACGGGGGAGATAGCCAACTACGTAGCGGGCGAAGTGCTCGACCTTGTCCGCACCGAGACGGTCATGGTCGTCGAGGTCGCCAACTGCGTGGTGCTGCTCGAAAGGGCGGACGGCATGATCGAGACTATAGAGTGCAACAACAAAATGCCCACGGTGGTCTTCACCGGCCCGGCGGCGCTCGCCAAATACAGGATAGTCCGCCCCGGCGAAAAGGAAGACAAGCTCGCGCTTTCGTCGAACTTCCCCTCGGATTACGACAACGAGATATTCGCCACCAGCGTAAAGCACGACGTCGACCCGTATCTCGTTAAGGCAGTCATAAAGGCCGAATCCAACTTCGACCCGAACGCGATCTCGTCCAAGAACGCCCAGGGCATGATGCAGCTCATCCCAGCGACGGCCAGCGATTACGGTGTGAACGACCCGTTCGACCCGGTCGCAAACATCGAAGGCGGGGTAAGGTACCTGAAAGACCTCATGGAATATTTCGACGGGGACATGAAGCTCTCGCTCGCGGCATACAACGCCGGCAAGGGGTCGGTCATAAAGCACGGATTCACCATCCCGCCCTACCCCGAAACGACGGACTACATAACGAAGGTTCTCGGGTACTACAAGATAATGAAGGCGAAGAATT
>JBFWTW010000003.1:0-36640 GCA_050247635.1 Candidatus Dadabacteria bacterium
GACAAGCGCTACTTCCCCGCATCGTATAGCTACGAATACGTGATACCCGGGGATCCGTTCATGATACGGGGAGAGGTCGGATTTACGTTCTGAAGCCAGTCGAATTTCACCTGATGCAGGTGGAGGCGAGGCCGAATAGTGCCTCGCTTTAACCTTGACACACGTTATCAGGAGAGTTATCCTCCTGGTTCTATTATGATAATGATAATCAGTATCGTAATATGCTTAAGCTTGTACATAAAGATTTAATCGATTTAGAAATTATGAATTGTAAAAGATGGTTGAATGCAATTCTTACAATAAAAGATTAAATATATCGATGCCCTGACTCAACTATTCAGAGACAAGCGTCGATAAACTCCCCAAAGAGAAGAGGTTCAAGGAATGGAGCAGGTTAAAACAATAAGTTTATGTATTTTCGCAATTTTAGTTTTGGTTGCCCCGGAAGTGGTTCCGGCCCAGGATAAGGACGAGAAAGGCTCTCCGGAAGCTGTTTCGGAGCCCCCGCAGCCGGAGGCCGGCCAGGGGACGGACGGGTTCAGCCTTCCCGAGGTTAAGGTCGAGGGGCAGCAGCAGGCCGCAGAGGACGAGTTCGTGGACGAAGAGGCCACTAGCGCCACGAAGACGGATACGCCGCTTATCGAGATACCCCAATCGATCTCTGTCGTGACGGAGGAGCAGATAAAACAGCAGCAGGCTCAGACTATGTCTGAGGCGCTCCGTTATACACCAGGCTTCTTTGCGGCTTACGAGAGCGACGTCCGTTACGATAACGCCCCCATAGTCAGGGGGTTTATCCCGACGCTATATCTGGACGGATTACTCCTTCCGGACAGCCGGGGATTCGGAGCCCCCCGAATAGAGCCTTACGGACTCGAACGCATAGAGGTGCTGAAGGGGCCGTCCTCGGGGCTTTACGGGCAGGTTCCTCCCGGGGGCCTCATAGACATGGTGAGCAAGCGCCCGAAGCCCTATGCGATTCACGAAGTGTTGCTTCAGTACGGGAGCTATGACAGGTACCAGGGCGCGTTCGATTTCGGGGGACGTGTAGACGACGGCGGCCGCATACTGTACCGGCTGACCGGTCTTCTCAGAAAGAGCGACACGCAGACGAAATACGCCGAGGACAACCGTATATTCCTTGCCCCGAGCGTCACCGTGCGTCCGTTCGAAAATACGTCCATTACGATAAGCGCATATTTCCAGAAAGACGACAACAAGGGTATCTCGCCCCAGACTCTTCCGGCACAGGGCACTCTTTTCTCGAATCCGAACGGGAAAATACCTGTAGGCAGGTACGTCGGTGAGCCCGGATTCGACCGTGTGGACAAGACGACGTTTTTCGTGGGATATAGCCTCGAGCACGCCTTCAACGAGATTTTCGCGTTCCGGCAGAACCTGCGTTACAGCACCGTCAACCTGGACGTTCACGACGGCGTTCGGGGAGAAGGTCTCCAGCCCGACCTCAGGACGCTGAACAGGTCCGTCAACGATATTTCGGATTTCGCGGATAACTTCCAGGTCGATAACCAGGGCCTGGCGGTCTTTAACGCGGGCCCGGTTCGGAACGAGGTGCTGGTCGGTTTCGATTACCTGTGGGCGAAGAACAAATTCAGCATGGATTTCGGCCTCGCGCCGCCGATAGACATATACGACCCCGTGTACGGACAGCCGTTCGATACGCCGGCGCCGTTTGTGGATACGCTGCAGAAGCAGAACCAGTTCGGCCTATACGCACAGGACCAGATATTCTTCAAGGGATTCGTGCTCACGCTCACGGGGCGGCAGGACTGGGTGGACACATCCAGCCGCGACTTGTTGAGCGATACGAAGTCCAGCCAGGACGACAGCGCATTTTCGTACCGCACGGGTCTCAACTATGTTTTCGATTTCGGCGTCGCTCCATATATAGCGTACTCGCGCTCTTTTCAGCCGACTTTGGGCACGTACTTCGACGGCAAGCCGTTCAAGCCGACGCGCGGCGAGCAGTACGAAGCCGGTATAAAGTATCAGCCCGAGTGGTTCCCGGGGATCGTGACTGCGGCGGTTTACAACCTCGAGCAGAAGAACGCTCTCACGGCCGATCCGGTAAACGAATTCTTCCAGGTGCAGACGGGGAAAGTGCGGGTGCGCGGGTTCGAGCTCGACGCCACGCTTAGCCCGCTGCCGGGACTCAATATGGTCGGCGGGTATGCCTATACGGACTCCAAGATTTTAAAGAGCAATATTCTGGGAGAGGTGGGGAACGAGATGTCGAACGTGCCGAAGAACCAGGCGTCGTGGTGGACGGACTATACGCTCCAGACTTCGGTGCTGAAGGGGTTCGGCCTCGGGGCGGGCGTTCGTTACGTCGGCGATTTTTTCGGGAACACCGACAATGCGATAAAGATGCCCGCGGTCACTCTGGTGGATGCGGCTGCGTATTACGATTTCGGCGGACTCTGCCAGAGGTTCGAGGGGCTTAAACTTGCTGTGAACGCCGCCAACCTTCTGGATAAAACGTACGTGACCTGTTTTAACGAGAACTATTGTTCTTATGGTAACAAGCTGAATGTATTCGGGACTTTGAGCTACAACTGGTAACACAAAACCAAAGTTTAAAGTGTGGTGTAGGGACATGCTTAGCGCTAAAACGATAAAAATCTGGTACGCCGTGCATAAATGGACGAGCCTCGTCTGCACGGTGTTCCTTTTACTTCTGTGCCTGACGGGGCTGCCGCTTATATTCATGCACGAGCTGTCGCACCTTCTGGACGGCGAGGTTGAAACGGCCGCCGTTGCGGCAGGGACTCCCAAGAAGAGCGTCGACGAGATGGTAAGGAGCGCCCGTGAAAAGTATCCGGACGAGTACGTGAGGTTCCTGGCGTGGGACGACCACGAGCCCGACCTGCTTTTCGTGACATTCGTACCTTCGCGGTACGATATGTCGGGCGAGTTCAGGAGCGTCGCCGTAGACGTGAATACGGGGGACGTTCACGATTTCTCGCTGAACAAGTTCCTGGATATTATGTTTCACCTGCATGTCGATCTCTTTGCGGGTTTTTACGGAACGCTCTTCCTCGGACTCATGGGGCTTCTGTTTGTTGCCTCCCTGGTTTCGGGCGTGGTGCTGTACGGCCCGTTCATGAGGAAGCTCGATTTCGGCGTCGTGAGAAATGGCGGGGTCACGCGCATTAAGTGGCTCGACCTTCATAACCTCCTCGGAATCGTGACGCTGACCTGGGCGTTCGTCGTCGGAGGCACGGGTGTTATAAACACGCTGGCCGAGGTCGTGATCAACGTGTGGCAGAGCGGGCAGCTCGCCGAGATGGTGGAGCCTTATAAGGATAAGCCGCCGGTTGTAGAGTTTTCGTCCATAGACGCGGCCATCGAAACCGCGCATGAAGCCGCGCCCGGAATGACGCCTTCGTTCATGGCTTTACCGGGCCCGTCGTTCACGAGCGACCATCATTACGCCGTATTCATGCGCGGCGAGACGCCGCTTACTTCGAGGCTCTTGCGGCCTGTGCTCGTCGATGCGGAGACGTCGGAGTTCACCGATTCGCGGAGCCTGCCGTGGTGGGTGACCGCGCTTCTCGTGTCGCAGCCGCTTCACTTTGGGGATTACGGCGGCATGCCGATGAAGATAATCTGGGCGGTGCTCGACGTGATTACGATAGTCGTCCTCGGAAGCGGCCTTTATCTATGGCTGTCGCACAGGAAGCGGCCGATAGAGGAGCGCATATCGGAGCTCGAAAGGAGCGAGGCGCTGGGCAGGGGGGCACAATGACGAAACCCGATTCAAATTCGCATAGTTCAGTCTTTCTTCACGTATTCGGAAAGCCGATAATCCTTGCGCTGGTAAGCATGGCCGGCCTAATAGCGGCGCTCATCGGGGACGGCGTTCTGGACGTCGTTTCGTGGATAGCGCTCGGATATATAGTGGCCGTCACCGTCTGGTACGTATGGATCGCGAAGCGGCCGCGGCGAAAGCGGCGAGCTTAATCGAGGACCTGACAAGAAGTTAGTCCCGCAAATTCCGTCCCCTGGTTCTTATTTGTAGACTGGTGACAACTGGTTGATAAAGGGTAGGGGACTCTAGCCGTCTCAGGGACCGCTAACGCTTGCCGGAGCGCTTTACTCTCTTTTCGTCTTTGAAGATCAGGGGGTTGTAGTGCGGGTCGAAGGCCGCTTTTACGCGGACGCCGCGAGCCAGCACTTTATCGTGCGGGCCGTAAGAGTGGACGACGGCCCCGGAATCGAGCTTTACACGGTAGAGGTAATTCGTCCCGCGGAACGTGAGCGCCGAGACCTCGCCGTTTCCTTCCGAGTAGGATTCCGTTACCGAAATGTCGTCGGGCCTGATAAGGATGTGGAGCGCTTCGCCCTTGGTCTCGCCGTAGTCCGGGCACGGGAGCGGGCCTATTTCGGTTTCGGCGATATCGCCGCGGAGCGAGCATGGGATGAAGTCTGCCGTCCCCAGAAACTCTGCGACGAATTTCGTTTCCGGGCGGTGGAAGAGCTCGTACGGTGTGCCCGTCTGCTCGAGCCTGCCGCCGCTCATTACGGACACCCTGTCGCCCATGAAGAAGGCCTCGTCCCTGTCGTGTGTGACGAAAACGGCGCTCGCACCGCTTCGTTTCAGGATGTCCCTTATCTCTCCCCGTATCTGGACCCGGAGCATGGTGTCGAGGTTCGAAAACGGCTCGTCGAGGAGCATTACGCCCGGGCCGGGTGCTATGGCCCTTGCGAGTGCCAGGCGCTGCTGCTGGCCGCCCGAGAGCTGGTGCGGCATTCGGTGCTCAAGGCCGGCGAGCCCGACGAGCGAGAGCACTTCGCCGACGCGCGCCTTTTTTCTCTCCTCGTTTCCGGAGATCCCGAAGGCTGTGTTCTTGTAGACATTGAGATGCGGGAATAGAGCATAGTCCTGGAATACCATTCCGGCACGCCGCTTTTCCGGGGGCAGGTTAACGCCCGGGCCGAAGACCGTGAGGCCGTCGATTTCTATCGTCCCCTCATCCGGCGTCTCGAAGCCCGCTATCAGGCGGAGGACCGTCGTTTTCCCGCAGCCACTCGACCCCAGGAGCGAAAGTATCGCGCCTTTTTCGAGGGAGAGGTCGAGCTTTTCAGCGGCCGTCACCGACCCGAACCTCTTCGACACCCCGCTTAGCACGAGGGCTTTACTCATGCGTATCCCCCGTTCTTTTGTTTTAGTATGAGTATGGCCATCGGCACCGAAGAGATGGTTATGAGTATGAGCGAGTAGAGAGCGGCCTGTGCGAAGAAGGCCTCGGAGGATGCAGACCACGTGGCGGTCGCGAGCGTCCTGAATCCGATAGGCGATAAAATCAATGTCGCGGGAAGCTCCCTCATGGTAACGAGAAACGTAAGCAATGCACCGGTAACTATACCCGGCACGGAGAGCGGTATGGTTATCCGGGCCAGTACGCCGGACTGGGATTTCCCGAGCGAGCGAGCCGCCTCGCCGAGGCGGGGGCTGAGCTGGAGGAACGAAGTCCGGAGCGGCCCGAGGGCCATGGGGAGGAAGAGTATGACGTATGCGGCGACGAGCATCGTCCGCGTCTGGTATATAGGGGCGAGGTATCTAATGCCGAAGAAAACGAGAGCGAGTCCTATGACTATTCCAGGGAGGGCGAAGCCGAGGTACGATATCCTTTCGAGTATGGAGGTGATCCTGCTCCGCTTCGCTACCGCGAGCCATGCGACCGGGAATGCCGCCACGAGCGTCGCGAGCGCCCCAAAGGCTGAAATATAGACCGAGTTAAAAAGGGGCTCCGCGAGGCCCGGCATTATCTCGCCCGAGACTATTCCCCGGACTAGCCACATGCCGAGTATAGAGACCGGGGTCACGATGCTGCCAAAGGCTATGACTGAGCAGAGCGAAAGCGCCGGGGCTTTCCACTTGCCGAGGCGTATGGGCTCGAGAGGCGGGCGGTTCCCTCGCGAGGTCGAATACGTCGGGGCCTTTTTTTCGGTGAGCCATTCAAGCATGAGTAGCGAGAGGGCGAACGCGACGAGGACGAGGGAAAGGGACGCGGCGGCGGACCTGTCGAAGAGGGACTGGTACTGGATGTATATGGCCCACGTGAAGGTCTCGTAGCGGAGGAGGGATACCGCGCCGAAATCGGCCAGGGCCGTAAGCGCCGTCAGCAGGCAGCCCGCCACGAGCGCGGGCCTCATCTGCGGGAGTATAACTTTGGTAAATGTTTGGAACGGCGTCTTCCCGAGGCTTCGGGAGCTCTCTTCGAGAGACGGGTCCATCTTCGAAAGGGCGGCCCTTACGGGCAGAAGGACGTAGGGGTATCTGACGAGGGTGAGCGTCAGGAGCGCCCCCCAGAAACCGTAGATCTCCGGAAGCCTCTCGACGCCGAGGGGCTGGAGAAGCTGCTGCACGAGCCCTCTCGGACCTAGCGCGGCCACCGTCACGAACCCGGCGACGTATGAAGGTATGACGACAGGCACTGTGGTGAGCACGGTCCAAACCCTCTTGAGCGGCAGGTCCGTACGTTCGAGTATCCACGCGAGCGGGACGGATATGAGCGCCGAAAGGAACGTTACGGAGAAAGAAAGGAGTATGGACCTCTTAAGGATCTCCCATGTCCTCGGCCTCGAAATGAGGTCAGTAAACGCGCCCTCTGACCCAGCCGCCCTTACGGCGAGGTAGAGAATGGGGACGAGCACCAGAAGAGCGGTGAAGATCGCCGCAAGATAGAAGACCGAGTAGAGGTCGGGCAGTCGGAGCGAGAATGCTCCGCCGCCGGAATTTATGTTGTCGGTCCCGGTTCTTTCATTCATCAGGGGATGATGTTCTGCTCTCTTAAGAGCCTAACGGTGGCCTCCGGGTCTGCGAGCTCTTTCGTGTCCAGGGCAGGTGCGTTGATTTCGGCAAGCGGGACGAGAAGGCGGTTCGTGACGACTCCTTCGATGACCGGGTACTCGTAGGTCTGGCCGGTGAAGTACTGCTGCGCCACGGGCGAGAGCATGAATTTTATGAACTTCTCGGCCGCCTCCTTATTTTGAGACGTTTCCGTAATCCCCGCACCGGCCACCATAACAATCGCCCCCGGGCCGCCCGCGCGCGGGTGGTAATTCCTGACAGGGCTGTTCTCTCCCTTTTCGGCGAGGAGCCTGTAGAGGTAGTAGTGATTGACGAACCCGGCGTCGATTTCGCCGGACTCGGCCGCGAGCACTATGGACGAGTTGTTGGGGTAGGTTTTGGGGTTGTTCGCCTGTATGCCGGCGAGCCATTCGGCCGTCTTCTCTTCGCCCCAGAGGTCGATCATTGCAGTTATCATAGTCTGGAACGATGCGTTGGTCGGGGCCCATCCGAGGCGCCCCTTCCATTTGGGGCCGGTGAAGTCCCAGATGTCGTCAGGGAGGTCATTCTCCGAAAGCTTGTCCGTGTTATATACTATGACGCGCGCGCGCCCCGAAAGCCCGACCCACTTGCCGTCGGCGGACTTGAAACGGGCGGCGACAGGATCCGTTATATCTCCGGGCAGGGGGGTGAGAAGCGCATCGACCGCACCGAGACCGCCCGGGTCCTGGGCGATGAAAATGTCTGCGGGGGACTTTGCGCCTTCTTCGAGCAGAGTCGCCGCGACCTCGGGGGTGCTGCCGTATTTGACCTCGGTTTTGATGCCGCTAACTTCGCTGAACTGCTCTATTATGGGACCGATGAGCTTTTCGCTCCGGCCGGAGTAGATCGTAAGGACTTCATTATTTCCTTTGCCGTCGGAAGAGCCGTCGCCCCCTGTGCATGATGCGGCGACAAAGGAGATGAGAATCATAATCACAAATGGTATTGCAGAAAGGTTTGCGCGTGAATGTGCAGGCATAATTTTTTCTCCGTATTGCGTGGTTTAATTCGTGATCAGCCGCTCGTAAGATTGAATCTTACAGGAACGACCACCCAGCTCGACGCCGGCTTTCCGTTCCTCATACCGGGAACGAACACCCAGCCTTTGACGGCCTTAAGCGCCGAATTGTCGAGGACGTCGTAACCCGACGATTTTTTAAGCTGTATCTTCCCCACACGGCCGTTCTCGAGGACGTATACGTTGAGGACGACGAGGCCCTCGTAGCCGTATCTCTTCGCTATCATGGGGTATTTGGGCTTGGGGTTGATACCGTAATCGGGGTAGCCGACGGAATCCGAACCCTTTCCCTCGCCCGAGGAGCCGAGGCCCGTTCCACCGCTGCCCGTGGCGGCGTTACTCGAAGGCCGGCTCAGCGCAACCTCGTCGCTATCCCCGGCCTGGCTCGGGTTTACCACATCGGACGCCGACTCGCTCGGCTTTTCCTCGACAGGGGCGCGGGTTATTACTTCTTTTTGCGGAGCTTTCCTGACCGGCTTTTTCTTGGCTACATTCTTTTCAGGCTTCTTGACCTGCTCGGGTTTCGGCTTCGGCGGCTCGGCCTTCTTTACGGGCTCGGGCTCTTTTTCCTCAGGCGGGCCGGGGCTGCCTTTCTTTATGCCGGGGTCTTTTTCCAGGGTGACGAGCCCGACCTTGAGCGGCTGGGGAGGGACGTCTACCTTTTTCGGGGCGAAGTATATAAGGAGCCCGAGGAGAGCGCCGTGGAAGGCGATGGACAGGAGCGTGAATAATTTAAGCTGTAAAGAAAACATCGGCTCTTTTCGTTCCTCAGGGGGCTTCGGTTTCTTCCTTGTCGGCGGCGATGGCGACCTCGGACGCCCCGGCTTCCTTGGACATGGCTATGAGCCTTACCGCGTCGCCGAGCATGGCGCTCTTGTCGCCTTCGAGTATAACGAGCTTGTTGTCCGTTTCGCTGAGCGCCTTCTTGAGCTCTTCCTCGAAGGTATGCTTGTTCACCATCTTGCCGTTTATATAAATATCACCTATTGTCGTGAGGGTGACCACTACGTTCCTCGAAACCGTCTCGGTCTTGGCCACCTCGGGAAGATTTATCTCGGCTCCGGATTCTATGAGGGCCGAGCTCGTTATCATGAATATGATGAGGAGAACGAGGAAGATGTCCGTAAGCGGCGTGATGTTTATTTCAGCTACGATATCTTCGTCGGACTTGTCGTCAAGCCTGCCGAGCGCCATCGTTCACTCTCCCCTGTTTTAACGCATGGAAAAACTTAGCGTGGTTTATCCTGAGCACGGCGTTGATATTAGCCACCCTGACCTGTAGATAATTGTAGGCGATGACCGCGAGTATCGCAACGATAAGGCCCGCGGCGGTGGCGACGAGGGCTTCGGAAATGCCCCCGGCCACGACGGCGAATCCGCCCGTGCCGGCCATGGCCATGCTGTGGAATGATTTTATGATACCGATCACCGTGCCGAAGAGACCGATGAACGGCGCGCTGCTTCCGATAGTCCCGAGCATCCATATATGGTTCTTGAGGTCGTGGATTTCCTCGAATCTTTTTTCGTCCAGGATTTCGAGCATGTCGTCGGGCGCTGTGCCTTGATGCTCCTCGAGAAGCTTTTTATAGACGTCCGACTGGCTTGCTTTCTTCTGTTTATCGCAGACCTGGACGGCGGAGGGGATGTCGCCCCTCGACAGCGGCGGCACGACCAGGTTCGTGACGGCTTTCGCGGACGAGGCGATTCCGCTCATCGCGAACAGCCTCTCTCCAAAGACTGCTAACATGATTATCGAGAACAATATGAGGGGGTAGGTGGCGATCCAGCCGTCGTTCAACAGCTGGATTATACCCATGTCGTGCATTTCCATTTCTCTTTTGCCTCCGGGCAAATCTGTGTCTGTCTATTGTATTTAATCGATGAAACCATATAGGTTATCTTAAAATTTCTTTAAACCAATATCATCTGCGTCGTTGTAGCGGCATACACCGTACACAGAATTTCTCGAACCTTTGTATTCACGATCGAAACACATAAATTCAGGATTTAATTATATGAGAATGATTATCAAAATCAGCATAATAAATCTACATGAGCGCACAAAAGTGTCAAGGCGGCTCACAGCCGCAGGAGATCGAAGTAGCGGCTCATTGCTGTGACCAACAGCAGCGCTTCAGTCGGCTCCGGCAACTTCAACGCTACGTCGGAAAGACACACATATGTGTGCGGCTCACAGCCGCCGGAAATCGGAATGTCGGCGCATTGCAATTACCGCCTGCCGGGCTTCAGGCGGCACCGGGCGACTCCCGCGCTACGTCGGAAAGACACACATACGTGTGGAGGCTATCGGTGAGGATGGCTTAGCACCAACAGCAGGCTTGCTACTACCTGCCGAGAAATTCCCCGACGGGTTTCAGCGATTCGGTATTGTCGCAGATTATCTTTAGTATCACGACTATGGGGACAGCTATCAAAGCCCCCGGCACGCCCCAGAGCCATCCCCAGACGAGAAGCGACAGGAATATCACTATAGGATTCATGACAAGCCGCCGCCCGAGTATGAACGGCGTCACGAAGTTCCCCTCGATGCCGTTTATTATGAAGTAGGCCAGGGGAGGCAGGATTGCGTCGGCGAAGTTATCGAAGCTGGTTATGGCGACGAGCGCGATTATTGCAATGCCGACCGTGGGTCCGAGGTAGACTATGAAATTCAGGAGCCCCGCGAGGACGCCCCAGAGGAAAGGGTTCGGCATGCCGAGCAGGTACATCGCCGTTCCGACCAGCGCGCCGAGGCATATGTTGATTATGACTACTGTGTAGAGGTATACCGATATATCGCTCTCGATCCTGCGCGCGAGCTCGACCGCCTTCTTTTTGTCTTTCAGCGTCGGGAGTATGTTTATCACCTTTCTTAAAAACATGTCGCCGGAGACGAGAAAGAAGTAAAGCAGTATTATCGACGTTGCGACGCCGAACACGAGCTCTGACGTTTCATATAAAAGCCTGTTGAAAAAGTCCGTCTCTCCCAGGGCGACTGTTGTTCCCTTGGGCTTTGAGCCGACGTCTACTATTTCTTCGACGCTCTTTGTCGCCTCGCCGATCTGCTCCACGGGCTTTTTAATGAATCTCAATTTTATCTCGATAGATCGAAGGCTCTCGGGGGCGCGATCCATCCAGTCGGTGGCCGGCTGATAGAAGACGGAGAAGGCGCCCACGACCACCAGTATGAGCGCGGTGATGACGAGCGCCGAGCCCAGTACCCGCGGGAGACGAAGATTCTCGAGTGCATCGACCGCCGGGGAGAGGAGGAGGTTCAAAAGGAGCGCGAAAAAAATCGGTATGAAAATCGCCCGGCCGAAGTAGAGTGTGTAGATGACGGCCAGGATGAATAAACCCATGAGCGCGATGTTGGATGCCTTCGCCCCGGGCCTGGGGAACCCCACTGGCTTTTCGTCAGCCCCGTTATTGCCGGGAGCGGCTTTTGTGTTTTCGTCACTCATCTCAGGGTCCTATAATATAAAGTATTTGCCGGAGCGATGAAGAATTAGCCCCTGCCCGGATGTCTCCATCAATTATTCTTCACGGCGGTTTCGTATTCAACATATATTTGTAGCCGCATGTATTTGCAGCCACAATTTCAGGCGGAATCCGCACTTTAATATGTTAACATTCTTGAATGAGTGACTGAGGGATGGGCCGACTTTATTACGGGGAGACAGTCATGACAGAAATACACAATGGAGACCACAGAAGAGGATATCTTTTCGACCGTCCGAATCCGGACATACCCCCGGAGATACCGCCGCCCGACCCGGAGCCGGGACCGCCTCCGGAGATTCCGCCTCCGGACCCGACGGACATAAACGAGGGCGACGACAAGAGAGGCTGAAGGCTTACTGTAAATTCAGGGGGTCCGGCGGTTTCCAGGCCGGTGAGCAATCCTAGAATCATACGGTTTATCCAGTGAGAGAATAGCCGCATCCATACATATACTGGATGCAGCCGGCTTGACTGTAGGGAATCCCGGGAAACTCCGGGGAGGAGAGCGATATGAGCTGGAAAGAAATCATAGCGGGAAAAATAGAGGACTTTGAAGAAAACGGCCTTAAGACCGTCGAGGTCGACGGCGCGAAAGTGCTTATAGCGAGGGTGGGGGACGAGTTTCATGCGCTGAGCGCTTTCTGTACGCATTACGGCGCGCCTCTCGAAAAGGGTGTGCTCAGCGACGGGAGGATCGTGTGCCCGTGGCACCACGCCTGTTTTAACGTCAAGAACGGGGACATCCTGAATCCCCCGGCGATGAATGCGCTCGTTTCTTACGAAGCGTGGAAGGACGGGGAGAATCTCAAGGTCAGAATTCCGGAGGATCTGCCTAAAAGGCGGCTGCCGGAAATGACACGGAGGGACCCGAAAGCGGACGACAGAACGTTCGTCATAATCGGCGGCGGCGCGGCGGGGTATTACGCTGCACAGAGTTTCAGGGAGAACGGGTTTAAGGGCAGGGTTATCATGATAACGAGAGAGAAAAGACTCCCGTACGACCGCCCGAATTTGAGTAAGGATTATCTTCACGGGAAGGCCAAGGACGAGTGGATGCCGCTCAGGGAAGATGCTTTCTACGCCGACCACGACATAGAGATACTAGGGGGGAAGGAGGTGGTGTCTCTCGAATCGGACACGGGAAAGATTGTCCTGGACGACGGCGGGACGATGGAGCCGGACGGGGTTATCGTCGCGACGGGGGGACGGCCGAGAAAGCCGGGGATGCAGGGCTCGGACCTCGGGAACATCTTTACGCTCAGGAGCTTCGATGACGCAGACGCCATCATCGCCGCCGCGAAGAATGCGTCGAAGGCTGTCGTCATAGGCTCGAGCTTTATCGGCATGGAGGCCGCTCACAGCCTGACCGAGCTCGGCATCAAGGTAACTGTGGTCGGCAAGGATGCGATACCCTTCGAGCATGTTTTGGGCAAGGAGATAGGGCTTCTACTCAAGCGCGAGCACGAGGGGCGCGGCGTCGTTTTCGAGCTGGAAAAGAACGTTTCCAGGTTTTTCGGCGAGGGCAATGTGGAGAGGGTTCTACTAAACGACGGGACCGAGATCGAAACCGATATGGTGCTGGTCGGCATCGGGGTCGTCCCGGAGACGGGGTTCGTAAAGGGTATCGAGCTTCTCCCTGACGGAAGCATCCCGGTGGACGGTTATCTCCACGCTGCGGGCAACGTCTTCGCCGCTGGAGACATTGCTTCGTATCCCGACCTGAGGTCGGGGACCCGTTCGCGGATAGAGCACTGGCGGGTCGCCATGCAGCAGGGGAGGACGGCAGCGATGAATATGCTGGGTATGGAGGTACGATATGGAGGGGTGCCGTTTTTCTGGACGGACCAGGCGGGTCTTAACCTCCAGTACGTGGGCCATGCGCCGTCGTGGGACAGCCTCATTACATGGGGGAGCGTCGAGGAAAAGGAATTTATCACGTTCTATGTATCGAAAGGGGTAGTTCTGGCTGCGTGCGGGAACTGGAGGGACACGGAAATGGCCGCTATAGAGGAACTCCTCAGGCTGAAGAAAATGCCCTGGCCCGAAGAGCTCGCATCCGGACCGATCGACCTGAAGGCCCTTCTATAACGGAGGGGCCGGCAGCCGCTGGAGTCGCCGTCTGGGCGTTTTATCGCTATGCTCCGAGGGAATTTCTGTGCGCTCCGGCAGGGGCATTGATCGCCGGTATTTTCCAGGGTCGGCGATAATTTGCGTTTTACCCGGCGGTTACCTATACTTTGTTTTGGAGCCCGTTGATTCTCGTCGCCGGGCGCCAGGGACGAAAGGACGGCTTGTCCTTTTCATTTTCCGGTTGCAGCAACCGGAAATCCGCGTACGCTGCGGGCATGTGTTTTCCCCACCGTGACGTGCGGTCCTCCGAAGCCGGGCGGTCATATGCGTCCGGTGATATTTCCGGGTGCAAATATATCACAAGCGATTATTCGTATTCGTTCTGCACTCGCAGTAGTACCGGGAGTTGTCTCGTCTTGTCTCGGACCGAAGGGGGGAGCCGAAGCCATCGAGAGACTTTTGACCATGAGTTAAGCAGCCTGATTCTTTTGTCAGGAAGGACTGCCGATGCATGACATATCTCTCATAACGACCATAGCGCTCAGCCTGGCGGCGGCGCTCGTCTTCGGCCTTCTTGCAAAGCGTCTCGGTCTATCCCCGATAATAGGTTATTTGATAGCCGGCGTGGTCGTCGGCCCCTATACGCCGGGCATCTCCGGCGACCCCGTTATAGCCTCGCAGCTCGCCGAAATAGGCGTAATCCTGCTTATGTTCGGGGTCGGGCTTCATTTCCGGCTGAAGGACCTTCTGGCGGTGAAATCCATAGCCATACCCGGCGCCGTCGGGCAGAGCTTCGCGGCTACCGTGGCCTGCACGGCCATTGTGGTGGTCGCCGGATGGTCGTGGCAGGAGGGAGTCGTTTTCGGCATTGCGGTTTCGGTGGCGAGCACGGTCGTGCTGCTGAGGTCGCTTCTGGACATGGGGCTCCTCGATACGCCTGAAGGTCACGCAGCCGTTGGGTGGCTTGTCGTGGAGGACATAATCACCGTGCTCGTTCTGGTCCTCCTGCCGCCGCTTGCGGTGAGTGCGGGAGGCGAAGCCGGGATCCTCAAGACCGTGGGCATCGCGCTCGTAAAGCTCGTAGTGCTTACGGTGATAATGATGATCGCGGGCGTGCGGTTCGTGCCGCATCTATTGCTCAGGGTGGCGCGCCTGAGATCGCGCGAGCTTTTCACGCTGACAGTTCTCGTGATGGCGATCTCCGTGGCCACGGTATCTTACCTCGCCTTCGGGGCGTCCATGGCGCTGGGGGCGTTCCTGGCCGGAATGGTAGTCGGCCAGTCGAAGGTTAGCCACCAGGCCGCGGCGGATGCTCTTCCATTAAGGGACGCGTTCGCGGTTCTATTTTTCGTCGCGGTCGGCATGTTGTTCGATTACAGGACTGTGCTCGATTCGCCTTTTCTCATGATGGGCATCGTGGCCGTCATAATAATCGTAAAGCCTTTGGCCGCACTCATAATCACGCTCGTTTCGGGCTATTCCCTGAGGACCGGGCTTACGGTCGCCGGGGGGCTCGCGCAGATAGGTGAATTCTCGTTCATACTCGCCGAGCTCGCGAAGTCTCTTAACCTTATACCCGGGGAGTCGCACAATATCCTCGTCGCTGGTGCTATCGTTTCGATAAGCCTTAACCCGTGGATATTCCGGTCGTTCCTGGCGCTGGAGCCGCGCCTTAGCCGCATAAGGTGGCTTAACTCCTTCATCGAGATGAGGGGAGGCAAATCGGGCGCGAAGGCCAATTTAAAGGCTATCGAACAGGAGCCCAAGCATGAGGGCGTGCGCTCGATAGTCGTTGGCTACGGCCCGGTAGGCCAGAACGTGACGAAGATACTGTACGAATTCGGGATAGAGCCTACTGTAATCGAGCTCAACATAGACACTGTGCTTCAAATCCAGGCGGAGGGGCATCATGCCATATACGGCGACGCGTCGAGGAGCGAGATACTTGAGGTTGCAGGTATAACCACGGCGAAATACCTCGTCATAACGATGCCGCATTCGGAGATGAGCCTCGGAATCGTACATACGGCCCGGGAGGAGAATCCGGAGGTCCGCATACTTGCAAGGGCGAGGTTCCTTCATCAGATAAAAGGGCTCGAGTACGCCGGGACGACCATAATACGCTGCGACGAGGCGGAGGCCGCGAACGCCCTCGCGGAGGCGCTGCTACAGGATATAAAAGCCCCGCAGACACAAATAGAGGCGGTGATCGCGGCGGCGGTGGAAGGGGACGACCCGAAGGTGAAGCTCGACTAGGGCCTCTCGCACAGTCAGGCTGGATTATGTTTTAGCTGAGGAGGCCCATTTTCTTCATCCTGTACCGGAGATTCTGCCTGTTCATTTTGAGCGCTCCGGCGGCGCGCGTCTGATTCCAGTTGTTCTGCTCGAGCGTCTTTCTAATTATCCTCTGCTCGATGTCCTCGAGCGAGGAATCGTCGAGGTCGACTTCGAGCTTCATTTTCCCGTCCTGCTCGTCGAGGTTTACGTTGCCCCCATCCAGATCGAGAGAAATGTAACGCGGGTTAAGCTCCTCTCCTTCGCTGAGTATCATCGCCCGCTCGACAGTGCTCCTGAGCTCGCGCACGTTGCCCGGCCAGTTGTAGGCGTGGAAGGCGCGCCTCACTTCCTCGGGGACAATCTGTATGGTCTTGTTAATGTCGTTATTGAAGAACCGGATGAAATGGTCCGTAAGTAGCGGTATGTCTTCCTTTCTTTCCCTGAGACACGGCATTTCGAAGCTGATAACGTTGAGCCTGTGGTAGAGATCCTGTCTGAATTTGCCGTTTTTCACCTCGTCCCTGAGGTCTTTGTTGGTGGCGGCGATTACCTGCAAATCGACCTTGATATCTTTTTTCCCCCCGAGCCTCCTGAACTTTCTTTCCTCGACGACCTTGACGAGCTTGGCCTGGAGATTAAGGCTCATGTCCCCTATTTCGTCGAGGAGGATCGTCCCGCCGTCCGCGTCCTCGAAAATCCCGGACTTCGATTTCTTGGCGTCGGTGAACGAGCCGGCCTCGTATCCGAAGAGCTCGCTTTCGAGGAGGTTCTCGGGTATCGCGGCGCAGTTCATTTCGAGAAACGGCTTTTCGGCCCTCCGCCCGCTGTAATGCAGCACTTTCGCGGCCAGGCCCTTTCCCGTCCCGGTCTCGCCCGTGATAAGCACCATGCGCGGATCCTCGGCGGCGAGTTTCGTGAGAAGCTCAGTCAGGTTTTTAATTACCGGGCTCACGCCGATGAGCGCCCCGATGCCGTGCTTCTGTTTTTCGTGCTTTGTCGCCACGGCCACCGTCTTTTTGAGGTTCGCTGAGTTAAGCGCGTTCTGGAGTATGATCTTTATCTTGTCTACTGGGAAGGGCTTCTCGACGAAGTCGTACGCGCCGAGCCGCATGGCCGATACGGCCGCTTCGATGTAGCCGTGCGCTGTGATCATTATCGTTATCGGCGGCTGATCGAGCTCGTTGAGGCTCTTTATGACGTCGAGGCCGTTTATGTCGGGGAGCTTAAGATCGATAATCGCGACCCTGGGCGTCAGCTCGCGGGCGATCTCTATGCCATCCCTACCGTTGAATGCTGTGAAAACGTCGTACCCGGAATCCGAGAGGTTCTTGGCGAGCTTCTTCGTGAAGAACACCTCGTCGTCTACAAGCAATATTGTTTTAGGCATTATATTACCTCCGTTGTGGTTATTTCCCCTTCGCTGAGGTTAGTGGGCAGAGTGAGCGTAAACCGGCTGCCTTTCTCCTCACGGCTTTCCACCGTTATCTTTCCTTTGTGGACTTCGATTATGCGTTTTGAAATTGCGAGCCCGAGCCCGGTGCCGGTCTTCTTGGTAGAGAAGAACGGCTCGAATATTCTTTCCATATCCATTTGCGTGATGCCCGAGCCCGAATCCGAGACCTCTATGTTGAACGTATCGCCGGAATTGTAGGACCTTATGGTGATCTTCCCGTCCGGGCCTTCTATGGAATCTATGGCGTTTAAGACGAGATTCATCAGCACCTGCTCCATGAGCTCGAAATCGAGGACTATTTCGCGATCGTCCGGAGCGGGGATGACCTCGATGTCTATGGACTTTAGTCTCGCGTTGGAAGATGTGAGGCTGACGACCCTCTCGACGAGCTCGTTCGGGTCGCCGCTTACGAGGCTGACCTCGCGCGGCTTTGCGAGCTGGAAGAGCTCTTTTATTATATTGTCGAGCCTGCTGACCTCGTTTATTATCTCCTGGATTCGCCCGTCCCTCTCGCCGTACATGTTCCCCGACTTCAGGTTTTCGAGCGCGACCGCTATGCCCGAGAGCGGGTTTCGGATTTCGTGGGCTATCCTGGTGGCTATCTCTCCGATAGTGGCCAGCTTCTCGGTCCTGAGAAGCTCTGCATGCTTTTCTTCGAGGTCGGCCTTAACCTCGCTGACCTTATCTTCGAGCACCCGGTTGAACTTCCTCGTCTCCTCGAGGAGCGTATTGTTGAGCGCGTCCTTGTCCTTGAGCTCGGCGTTTTTACTCTCGAGCTCGTCGTGCTCTCTTTCTATGCTCGAAAGCATCCTGTTGAACGACGAGACCAGCTTCGCTATCTCGTCCGTGCCGTTTATGTCCTTCACCCTGTAGGAGTAATCTCCGTCTCTCACGTTTTCGGTAGCCTCGACGAGGCTGAGCACGGGCTTTGTGATTCTCCTGGGGAACATCACGGTTACGATGCCGCCGAAGAGTATCGCCAGCGTGGCAACGGAAATGATGTTCATGTATGCAATCGCGATCTGTTGGTTGGCCGCTTTTATGGCCCCGAACAGGTTCTCTTTCTCGAAAATATTCCGGGACGCCTCGTTCTCGTCCGTTATGCCGGTGATTATTTCCGTCAGGGTATATTGCTTGTCGCCGACCATGGATTTGGTGTTCTTGAGACCGTCGATGCTGAACATGCAAAATAAGCTCACGGCGATGATTATCAAAAGCATGATGAGATATCCAATCCTTATTTGTTTATCGAGAGTCATCAATATCCCCTGTGTGTATAAAATCTGGCTTACAAACTAAAATGGCAAGTTTGATGCCACATAGGGGAAGGGCGTAAATCGGAGAATATAATTAGTAATGACAGGGGATTAAGTGTGAATGCTCACTCATTTTCGAATAAGTAGACTCGGAGGCGTACAGGCCCAACTGTACAAATTTAAACAGTCGATACTTTATAATTTTAAACAGTTGGGGCCCGGCAGCGCCCCCCGTGGTCTTTGTAAGCCTCCATCAACAATCGGGATTAGGAGTCTTTCGGCCGGAGCGGCATGGTTCTTGCCCGTTTCGGTGTATGGGTGATTTATAGGCGGAAACGGACCGACTACTGCTGATTAAAAAGGAGACCTGCAAATGAAAACGGACAAACGACACACGGCTCACATTATGACTTTAGCCCTTTTAGCAGTTCTTCTCGGCGGACTGTTATCTATTTCGTGCAGGGAATACACGGGTAAGGAAAAGGAAAATGTCGTGAGGGTAAAGCTCTCGGAGTACGACATGGAGCTTTTAAACGAGAAGCCGATCGGGCCGGGCCTTACTGTCTTTGAGGTTACGAACGAGGGCGAAAAGGAGCACAGCTTCGTTATCGAGGGGCTGGACGTCATGCAGAGGCTGGAAGAGAACTTAAAACCCGGCGAAACGAGGACTATCAGCGTTGAGCTCAAGCCCTCGGGATATAACATCTACTGCCCGATAGACAATCACAAGAACATGGGGATGGCGAGCGTTATACGGATAACGGAGCCCGGCGGGAAGGATGACAAATCCGGATTATACTAGCCCGCGCCCTCACAGGGGAGAGCGGGAAGGAGCGAGCAACATGCCTTACGACAGAACATCGGAATTACCGGATTCGGTAAAGGATAATCTCCCCAAACATGCGCAGGAGATTTATAAGGAAGCATATAACAGCGCCTGGGACGAGTATAAGGACCCGGACGACAGGCGCGGGGACGCTTCGCGCGAGGAGGTCGCGCACAAAGTGGCCTGGGCGGCCGTGAAAAACAAGTATGAGAAGAAAGACGGCAAATGGGTGAAGAAGGGCTGACCTTCTTTCGTGGAAATCCGGCCGGGTTTTTTCGGGTGCGGCCGTCCGCTGTCTGATCGGGCGGGATCTTTGCGCCTGTTAGGATTTAGACGGATAGGCCGGTGTGTGACTGTTTCCTCTCCAAAAATTCAATAGAATTCGCATATTAGAACATTCGCTATTTCACCTTGCCGGCTGGCGTCCCGGCCTCGGCCAGTCCCGCGTTTACGCGGAAAATGACAACCGCCAAAGTTGTGATAACGTTATTTTTACCTTCTACGTAAGCGAGGCGCGCCATGACCGTTATTGAACAAAGATCCGAACGGGACCAAGTGGCTTTCCCGGAGCTTTCCGAAACACAGATTGCCATAATCGCCGGCTTTGCCGGAAAAAGGACCTTCGCTGCCGGCGAAACCTTGTTCGCAGCGGGCGAGTCGGATTTTAAATTTTATGTCGTCATAAGCGGCGAGGTAGAGATTATCGACGATTCGAGCTGCGAGTATAAAACAGTCGTGGTTCACCAGGCGGGCGAGTTCACGGGCGACATAGACATGCTCACGGGCCGACCGGCCGTTGTCAGCGCCATTGCCCGTACGGACTGCGAGGTGTATGAGATGTCGGCGGTTGATCTGAGAAAGCTCCTCGGCGAGGTGCCGTTCATAGGCGACGTTCTACTTCGCGGTTTTCTGATGCGCCGCCAGCTGCTGCTCGAATCGGGCTTCGTCGGGGTTCGGGTGGTAGGCTCGCGCTATTGCAAGGACACACACAGGATACGAGAGTTTTTGTCGAGGAATTTCGTCCCCTTCAAATGGCTCGACCTCGAGAACGATCCCCACGTAAACGAGCTTCTGGAGCATTTTAACGTTTCGGTCGATGACACGCCGGTCGTCGTATGCCCCGACTGCTCGATGTTTAAAAATCCTTCGAACGTGGCGCTCGCCGAATGCCTCGGCATAAGGAGGGCTGTCTCGCAGGAGGTCTTCGACCTGGTCATAGTCGGCGCGGGGCCCGCCGGGCTCGCAGCCGCGGTTTACGGGGCTTCGGACGGGCTCAGGACGCTTCTCGTGGACAGCCTCGGCCCGGGAGGACAGGCCGGCACGAGCTCCAAGATCGAAAATTACGTTGGATTCCCGGACGGCCTTTCGGGGAGCGATCTTGCGCAGAGGGCCCTTATACAGGCACAGAAGTTCGGCGCTGTGCTCTCGATGCCGACGGAGGTTTCAAGCCTGGTTTGCGATAACGGGTGCCACAAGCTGAATCTATCGGACGGGGCCGAGGTGCAGGCGAAGAGCATACTCATCTCGACGGGCGCCAGATACAAAAAGCTCGGCGTCGAGGGGTGCGAGCGTTTCGAAAGCTCGGGGGTCTACTATGCGGCTACCGTCGTCGAGGCCCAGATGTGCAGCGGATCGCAGGTCGTGGTCGTCGGCGGGGGCAACTCGGCCGGGCAGGCCGCAGTGTTTCTCTCGGGCTCCACAAGAAAGGTTATAGTAGCCATAAGGGGCGACGACCTCGGAAAGAGCATGTCCGAATATCTTGTCCGCAGAATCGAGCAGAGCCCGAACATAGAGGTCAGGTACCGGACCGAGGTATCGGGCGTCAGCGGCGACTGGTGGCTCGAGACGGTCGATCTCACCAACATTGAAACAGGCGAGCGCGAAACCGTGGAATGCCCGGGGCTCTTCGTTTTCATCGGGGCAATCCCCCATACGGGATGGCTCGACGGATCGGTAGCACTCGACAAAAAGGGGTTCGTCCTTACCGGAGGACTCGCGAACGATTCCGGGAAATGGCATCTTCCGCGAAGGCCGTTCCTTCTCGAAACGACGCGCCCGGGCATACTCGCGGCAGGGGACGTGAGGCTCGGGTCCGTGAAGAGGGTGGCGTCCGCGGTGGGCGAAGGCGCCATGGCGGTACAGTTCGTACACGAAGTTCTAAAATCGGCTTAGACGGAGGAACGCGATGGCCAAGGAATGCACGCATCTCGATCAGATAATTGAAGTAGTCCCGAGCTCGGACGGATGTGAGGAATGTCTTCAGACGGGGGACAGCTGGGTACATCTGAGGCTGTGCCTTTCGTGCGGCCACGTCGGATGCTGCGACGCCTCCAAGAACAAGCACGCGACCAAGCATTACACGAAAACGAGCCATCCCATAATTCGCTCCTTCGAGCCGGGCGAGTCGTGGCTCTGGTGCTACCCGGACCAGCTTTTCATGGAATAACGCAGCGTTTTACAGTCCACCTTTATACATCGGCCGCTGTCTAATATTAAACATCTCCGTTCCGGGGGCGACTCCCGGGGCCCAGCTCTTCTGCTCCAACCTCCTGCAATATCGACATATTCGGAAATTCCCTGAAAATGGCATGCATTTTGCGATTAATGCTCTCATAATCGCTTTCCTCCGCGGGCGCAGCGGCGCCGGGACGGGGCGGTAAAAAAAATATTCAGGAGGCTATTTATATGAATTGGGATCAGATAGAAGGCAACTGGAAACAGGTTAAGGGAAAGGCTAAAGAACAGTGGGGCAAGCTGACGGACGACGATCTCGACATTATAAGCGGCAAGCGCGATCAGCTGGTCGGCAAGCTGCAGGAGAGATACGGATACTCGAAGGAACAGGCCGAAAAGCTCGCTGACGACTGGTCGAGCAGGCACTGATTTAAGGCGGGCCTATTTTTACCCCATATCTCACGCCGCCCCTTCCCTCAAGCGGGATGGGGCGGTCCTTTTCCGTAACTTGTTTGATAACGAATAATGGAGGGAAATCATGGGACTGATATTGTTGATAATACTCGTGCTGCTTTTGATTGGGGCGCTTCCGACGTGGGGTTACAGCAGGGAGTGGGGCTATTTCCCCGGAGGCATACTCGGGACCGTGCTTATAATCGTCCTGATATTGCTGCTTTTGGGATACTTATAAAAGGAGTGAGCCGAAATGAAAAAGGAAACACTTAGAGAGCTGTTCAAGAGCGACCTCGAATACCTTTACGACGCCGAAAAAGAGCTCATCGATGCATTGCCGATGATGTCCGATGCGGCAGCGACGCCGGAGCTCCGAAACATTTTCCTGGAGCATCTCGAAAGGAGTAACCAGCAGCTCGGCAGGCTGGAGGAGATCTTCGGCAATCTGGGTATGGATCCTTCGGGCAGGAAGAGCCGCGGAATCGGCGGACTCATAGCCGAGGGGAAGGAGCTCGTCGAAAAGGGCGAAGAACTTCCGGCCGGCGTGCTGGACGTGTCGCTTATCGCCGCCGCCCGAAGGGTAGGGCATTACGAGATCGCCGCCTACGGGACCCTGGCCGCTTACGCGAAGCTCCTCGGCGACAAAAAATCCGCCGAGCTTCTGGATAAGACCCTGAATGAGGAGGAAGAGGCGGACAGGGAATTCATCCGCCTGGCAGTGGAGAGGGCCAACCCCGGGGCCTCCGCCGTCGGCAGGGGCTGAGCCAAGCGCCCTGGTGGTGGCTGACCATGAAATCCGCATCGGTATTCACCCGCTTCTCGAAGCGGGTCTCGCAGGCTGTCGCGCATCCCGCGGCGTTTGCAGCGGCGCTGGGCATTGTCGTAATCTGGAGCGCTACGGGGCCGCTCGTCGGATGGAGCGACACGTGGCAGCTTGTCATAAACACCGGAACGACGATAGTCACCTTCCTGATGGTGTTCCTGATACAGAACACGCAGAACAGGGATACGGCCGCGATGCAGGTTAAGCTCGACGAGCTTATCCGTGCGATAGATGGGGCGCACAACGCGCTTTTAGACCTCGAAGAGCTAGACGAAAAGGAGCTCGAAGCCATAAGGGAACAGTATGAAACGCTCGCCCGGGAGGCGAGGGAGAGGCTCGATCAGAGGTCACGGAACGGTGTTCCCGGAGCGCCCGAAGGCGTGAAAAATTAAGAGGCTTATTCCCGGGCTTCTTCTATTTTTTCGGCGGCTTCTTTTTTGTCATTGCCGTTCGCCTCGTATTTATTATCCGACTGCTCTTCTTTTCTGCCGGGCTCGTAGCTGAGCTCTGCGTATATGGGATAATGGTCGGAGCCTATGTCCTGCAAGGTTTCGAGCGTGACGAACCTGAAATATTCCGTGACGAATATGTGGTCTAGCGGGAAGCGTAGAAACGGCCACCTTACGTGAAACGTATTGAAGAACCCCCTTCCTATCCTCGGGTCGAGCATGCCGCTTATCTTGAGGAAGAGTAGGGTCGTATGAGACCAGGCGACGTCGTTCAGGTCGCCGGCGACGAGGGTCGGTTTCCTGGATTCCTTGACGCGCTTTCCCACTATCAGGAGCTCCGCGTCCCTTTCGGTCGTATCGCTCGAGTATTTCGGATTAGGCGGATTCGGGTGCAGGCAGTAGAACTCGACCGGCTCCCCGGACCTTAGCTCGAGCACTGCGAAAACGGACGGCACGTAATCCTCGACGAGAAAGTCGACCCCGATCCCCCTCGGTTTCAGCCTCGTATAGAAAATCATACCGTAGCCTTTGTCGTCCCGATGCCGGGCCGAGTAGGGGTAGTCCGCTTCGAGGGGGGAGAGCTTTTCATCCCACCACTCGTCGGGCTCGAGTATGCATATGACGTCCGGATCCTTTTCACGGACGAGCCTGAGAAACCTCTCATAATCCCTGTTATCTCTGTAGATATTGGATACCAGAACGCTGATCTTTCTGTCGGGGCCCTTTTCGCGCGAGCCGAGCACCTGCTTTCTCGCAAGGCGAGTGTACGGGAACATCCGCGATACCTGGTATGCGACGGACGCCAGCAGCATGAGGAGTACAAGGTTGTCGCCGAGGCCGCGCTCTTTATAGAGAAGGGAGTAGAAGGCTATTGTCAGCGCCCCGCCGGCCGCTATCTGCGCCCGCGGGAAATCGAATATCCTTATCCACCAGGCTTCGTGTTTGAGAAGGGGCAGCAATGTGGCGATTATGAAAATGCATGCCAGGGCGAGAAGAGCGATCTGCATTCGGCTGGTATCTCCTTTTAGATAATGATGATGTCATGCAAAAGATGTGTATTCAACAACTTTTCTTCCCCGCTGGATAAATCGCCGCGGCGGTGCGCGAGCGATGCGGCCCGCCGTGGGCAGCTGTTCAATATTCAACAATCGGCATTGTCATCTTCACTACAATATCCCTGTCACCGGGATGCCGTGCACCGAAAAAAAGCCTCGTAAGCACCCATTATGCTTATATTATTACCCCATTTTATCTCAGTGGTACGGATATTGCCCCTTAACCAGGCATAAGTAAAATCCGGTTAAACGGAGGTATCGATCATGACTAGATTTAAATCACACTGCGTCGTATGCGGACGCGAAATAGAAGATGTAGTAAGGCAATCGTACGAAGGCGAGGAATATCACTTCTGCTGTGAAAAATGCAGAATGGAATTCCTGAGCGATCCTGAAAAATATGCCGCGAAGATAAGCCGCCCGGAACACGGACAGGAGGCCCATGGGGCCATCAAGTGCTCGGTCTGCGGCGAGAAGGTTTCCGAGGAAGTGGCGGTGCAGCAGGAATACCGCGAGGAGCAGTCGGACGAGAAATATTACTTCTGCTGCGAAAAGCACAGGATTGAATTCATCGCAGACCCGATGACGTACAAGGGACTTTCGGGGAAGCACGTTACCCCCTGATTCGAAATAAAATCACGATTAAGGAGGCGCAACATGTTTAAGAAGAGCCTGATTGCTATGATGGGAATATTCATGCTGATTGCGGCATATGCCTGCGACGGCGACAAGACGACCGGCGAGGTTATAGACGACACCGTTATAACCTCGACGGTTAAGACGAAGCTCCTGGCCGATTCCGGTGTCAGCGGTTTTGACATCGACGTCGACACCGACGAGGGAATCGTCGAGCTTAACGGGATTGTGAGCACGGAAGCCGAATCCCAAAAGGCCGAATCGATAGCCGAGGACGTTGACGGCGTCGTTTCGGTAAAGAACAACCTTACGGTGGACTCATCCACGGCGGACTCTATGTAGCCGGGGATTAATAACAGGAGGCGGCAATGCAGCTCAATCTGGAACTGACACCGGTAGTATCGCTGATTGCGGGAGTTCTGATTCTGATATTCCCACGAATACTCAACTACGTGATAGCGATATACCTGATAATCATAGGTATTCTCGGCCTCGTCGGCTGAGAAACGGAAAGATAAACACATGAGGAAACATAAGATGACGAAACTTAGACGATTTCTTTTCCTTGTACTCCTCGGGATTTCGGCCGCAGGCATTTATGCATGCCCCGATAACGACGGGCCCGCCGAAAGAGCCGGGGAGCGAATTGATGACGCCGCCGAAGATGTAGGCGACAAGATGGAAGACGCTGCGGATTAGGAAAGACAAGCAGTTTATAACAAATGGCTGAATGCAGTAAAAGTGGACGGCTTGGCGTAACAACCGGTTGAGACGACAGGAGAGAGGGTGGATGGATATGACGAATATCGAACCTGCTCTCTTCGTCTCGCCGGCCGCCTGAAAAAGAAAATAAAGCGAGGAGGTGTTTAACATGCTGCACTGGACTCTGGTTTTTCTGGTGATTGCGATAATAGCGGCAGTGCTGGGGTTCTCCGGAATAGCGGGGGCTGCGGCGGGTATAGCCAAGATTCTGTTTATCGTATTTCTGGTGATATTTATAGTTTCACTGATATTCGGCAGACGCGCAGTTTAGATTAAGGGAACCGATCGAGGCGGGAGCGGGTGACGAACAAATCCGCCCGCCTACCGGTTCCCGAGCTTTTCCCTGAAGAGCCCCGCCGCGTTGGCTGCCTGGGAGAGGAACATGAGAAAGGCGAGATACGCTTTATTGCTCGCCTCCGATTTCCACGGGCGGAGCAGAAGGTCGATATAAAAACGAGGCGGCTCGATTTTTATCTTTTCGCTGGTCCTCTCCGCCCTTATCCTGTGGAAATTATTCGCACCCCTTCCGTAATTATAATGCTGGCGTATAAACCTCTTGAGCGTAAGCGGATGTGCGTGACGGACGACGGCCTCGGGCGCAAATACCGTCTTGAGACCGAAATGCACGCACCTGTCGCAAAATTCCCTGTCCTCGGCGGCGGCCAGTGGGAAGCTGGTATCGAACCCCCCGATCCTGGTAAACACTTCTTTTGAGAGCGCCATGTTGTTTGAGGTCAGGAAGCGCGCGTTCTCTTTATTGTAGTAGGCGTTTAAATAATCGATCAGCATCTGGCTGGCCGTGGAGTAGGGATTGTCCGTAAGGGTGTTCACGGTGTTGCCGGCGATGACGGAGCCGGGGTCGGCGTCGAGCCTGGACCTTAGCTTCGTAAGCCAGTCGGGAGCCGGCATGCAGTCGTCGTCGGTGAAGGCTATGAATGCCCCGGACGCCTCGCTCACGCCCCTGTTCCTCGCGGTCGCCGGCCCGGCGTGGGACTGAATGACGAGCCTTAAATTATATTGATTCTGAAAGGGCTCGACTATGCCCTCGGGAGAAGAGGGGCTCCCGTCGTCGACCACCACGACCTCGAAATCGTCCCTCGGGTAGTCGAGGCGGCTTATTGAATGGAGGCATTCCCTGAGCTGGTCGAATCGTCTATAGGTTGGTATTACTATCGTGAAAAAAGGCTTCTGTTTCATTACAGGACCAGGCATATCTCATACAGGGTTTTTCGTCCCGAGGCGGCCGGAGATTCAGATGCTGCCATTCTACTCTGCTTGCTCCCGGTTTGTCCGGGCTTCTACCCCGCTTCCCCAGCCCTAATGACAGAATACGATACCCGAAGACATGGGAAAATGAGAAACATTTATGCGGCGGTTTACAAAGGGGGTCAGAGCTCTAAGGGCAGTCCCTTCATATCATCCGGCACTGGCTCGCCCAGAAGGCTCAAAAGGGTGGGAGCGATGTCGCGAACGCTTATGTCGCCGACCGGCCCCCGCTTTTTAATCGACGGTCCCGAGAGTGCGAAGAACCCGTAGCATGAATGGTCGCTCCTTCTGAAGAATTCCGGCCGCTTCATGCTGATTTCCTCACCTTCGTACGTAACCCTGTCCATAAACCTTCCCGGCTTGAATTCGACGAAGAGGTCGGGGAGGGCAGGGTGGCTGCCTTCTCCGAAGAGCTCGCGGACGCGGCTTACGGAAACTACCGCCGGCTCGCCGGTTTCGGCGTCCCGGAGCTTCGTGAGCGCCGCCTCTATCTCGTCGAGGAGGGAGGTGTATTCCGCCCCCGGCGAGACTATGCCCTCGGGCTCGCGGCCTTTTAGATTAACCCTTATGAATCCGGTGTAGGAGACCGGTATTGAAAACGCCCGGGTGCGTTTCCAGTCGGTGCCGCTCGTAAAACCGTCCGAAAGGAGCTGCTCCCTCTTCTCACGTGAAAGGCCCCTTGTGAGCGCTACCCTTACGCTTTCGGGGAGGAGCCGCCTCGCGATGTCTATCGGGCGGAACGACATGCCGCCGGCCTCGGGCGCGGCCTGCCATCCGAGGAGCCTGCAAAGGGCTTCGGAGAGAGCGGCGTTCGGGAAATCGTCTTCCATTCCGACGGAAGACACTATGCATATGTTGGCGTCTTTTCTGGTTTCGATGATGCGCCCGATTTCCCTGTCTATAGCTTTGTATACGCTCAGGATGGCGTCGGTGAGCTCGCCGTCGGAAGCGCCTTTCTCTCTATTTTGCCTGAGATATTTCCAGAACTGGTGATTTGCCGCATGGGACTCGCCGAAGATTATGACGGAGAGGCCGTATGCGTCCTTCTCCAGAAGATACCGGGACATCTCTCCCTTCTTTTCGACATGGGAGAGGAGCCTGGCGTAGATTTCGAGGTCTTCCTCGAATGTACTTACGTGGTTTTCCCTCACTACGAGCTTTTCCCCGAACCGTCGTTTTATGTCGTCGAATACGGCCGGGGGCTCGGAAGCAGTTACGAAATGATCGGGGTCCCAATTGTTATGGGTAGCCCAGTTTGCCACCTGAACCCCGGGGATTCCGGGATAGAGCTTGGTGTCGGCCGCGTCGATCACGAGCGACTTTACGCCGGTGCCGGCGAGCCTCGACCAGAAGGGAGGCGCGTCCACCTCGAGCCCTGTTACCGATTTCAGTCCATATGTTCCGGGGACGAGCTGCCTGAAGTAGTAGTAACCGTGCTGTCCCCTCGAAAGCCCGCTGAATATCGATATCCAGACACCGTGCTCCGTGACGAGCTCGGGCCCTGCGGTCCTTCCGCTGAAGCCGCCTTTCATTATGGAGCTTATCGCCGGGAGGTGTCCTTCATCCGCCCACTCCTGTATGAATCTATGATCTCCGGCGTCTATGCCCAGCACTATAAGGGGAGGTTGTTTCTCTCTTGAGGTCATTTATTAAATCTGCCTTATTTTACTGGATATAACCAGGTTTAAGTCGAGAGTCCGCTCCGGATTCTTTTTCCCTTGCCTCTATTCTTTGCCAGGAGGACGGAATCGTAGATCCTGAATAACTGCCGGAGGAACGCATCCTCGCCGAATCTTTCGGACGCCGCTCTCTTCGCCGCGGCCGACATGCATGCAGCGAGCCGCTTGTCGGTGAGGAGCGCCGTCAATTTTTCCGAAAGCGCTTCCGCGTCTCCGGGCGGGAGCAGGTATCCATCTGTACCGTCATCGACTATTTCGCTGAGGCCCCCCGAGCTGCTGGCAATGACGGCTGTACCCCTAGCCATGGCCTCTATCGCTACAATGCCGAACGGCTCGTCCCAGAGCGAGGGAACGACCTGCACCCATGCGCCTTCGAGTGCGTTGTTCATTTCTTTCTGACTCATGTATCCGATGAATTTGACATTGTGCGTGAGATTCAGCTTTGCGGCCAGGGTCTCGAGGTTCGCTCTCTCGGCGCCGTCCCCGGCTATAATGAGCCTGGCTTTCGGGACCTTCGCCGACACCTTGGCGAATGCTCGGAGGAGCATGTCCGCTCCCTTTTCTTTCACGAGCCGCCCTGCGAAAACCGCTGTCGGCTCTTCCGAGAGCCGGGTTTCTTCTCCCATGCTTTCTATGCCGTAACGCAGGACCTCGACCGGCTCGATTCCCTGTTCCATAAGGCGTTTCCTCACCCATTCGCTGTTTGCCATGATGGAGCCGAATACATTGTGCCACGACTTGAAGAGCCTCAGCTGTAGCATCAGCGGAAACCAGTCGCGGGCGGGGAGGCATCCCTCTGTGTAACATGCGGAGCCGGCCTTAAAGGCGCACCTGCTTCCGTCGGGAAGCATCTTCGTCCCCGTAGGGCAGATGGGCCTGTACCAGGCGACGTGATAGACGCTCGGGATGTCCTTAAGAAGGGGCAGTATTAGCGGAGACATTTGAGTGAGGAACATTTTTACGTGGACCACGTCGGGCTTAAAATCGCGGATTATATCCTTAAGCCTGAAATATGCCCACGGGTTCGCCGTCTGGAGGAGCAGGCGGAACGACGACTTGGTCCCGGTACATTTATAGTCCGCCGTGTTATTCACGCCGGGGCTTTCTATGCCGGTTGTGAATAGCCTGGCATCGTGGCCCCTTTCCCGGAGCAGCTGGCGGAGCCTGTAAATTTGTATCTCGGCCCCTCCGTCCGGGGTGCCATAGTCGTTCACAAGCAGGATTTTCATTATCGTCATCCGAGGAAGTTATGCGAGCTTTTCAATATGCTCAATATCTTCTGCGGTTATATATTTGTACCTGTCGAATTCATATGAATTGATATATCTCTGCGCATTTCCGTTCCCTGCAATATATCCCCAGATCTTCCCTGCCATATGTGAGATTAGCCCGGCGGTGATTATGGGGAGGGTCCGGGGGAGGAGCTCCTTTGATTTTCCGGCGCGGCGAATGCTGCCGAGGGTGCCAAGGAAATGCTTCGCAATTATCGGCGGCTCCATGACGATCCCCTTAAGCCGCTCTAACCGGGAAAGCCCTTTGTAATCGGCGAGTGCCGCAGTGTAGAGCCATCCGTTGTAAAAAAGGTCGAGGATTATCGATACTGTCTTCGATACGTTAACGTGGTGTATAACGGCTTTGTCTTCCATGTAAAGCCTGTGGCCTTTCGCCCGGAGGTCCATGTGAAGTATATTCGCCCTTACCAGTATATTCCCCAGCCTGTCCCCGTATTCCAGGAGCGCATCCCGCTTGTAAGTGCCGTTGTGCCCGTGGAGATCGCCGACTTCGCCGGAGCGTATGGGCTCGGTGTATTGTCCGTAGGTCATGTAGAGCTGTACCCAGCTGTTCCCGGTATAGGGGTTCGCGTTTTTAAAGACACTTCCCACGGCTGTCCAAGGACCTTTATGCGCCTCTATGACGGCCTCGGCCCATTCGGGCTCGGGGAAGGCGTGGTTTTCTCCGAAGGCGACTATCGGGGCCCGGGCTTTTTTGATGGCATCCGCCCAGGCGTAGTAGAGCCCGTTGTCGAGGTCTACGTCCATGATTTCGTACCCGTAAAAGCCGGCGAGATTATCTTCCATGCCGTCAGGCCATGCGCCAGACGGGCCGAGGATTATAATCTCGAGATCGGCGGCGACAGTCTGCTTTTTCAGATGCTCGGTTGCGACCCGCATTGAGCCGCCGCCGGAGACCGTCGTGATAATGATGGTCATAAGCGGGGCGTTTTGGGTTTCCCTGTCAGACATCCGCTTCCCCCCGCCTGGAGTCAGTGCGTTCCACGGCCGATACGGCTCTTCTGGTCCTGGCCGATTCCTCGGCCGCTTCGATTATCCTGAGCGAAGCGAGCCCGTCGGCAAGGCTGGGGCCCGGCTGGAAGCCCCCCGAGATCGCTTCGGCGAAATGACCGAGCGCAAGCTCGAACGACGGCTCGCGGCCTGTTCCCAGAAGCCTGTCTTTAAGGACGGGGCTTCCGGGGATTTGCGAGAGATAATCGGCCAGCTTTCCGAGGCTTCCCCCGCCGGGGCCGGAAGGCGTGAAGAGGACGCCGAACGAGTTATACCTATCGGCCGTCAGTTTGCCTTTGGTCCCGTAAACCTCTATTTTGTCTTCGTCCGTCGAGTTAAGCGAGAAAAAGGACTGTACATATATTCCGTTTTCCATTTTCATTTCCATAAATGCGTTGTCGTCCTCGGATTCCCTCGATTCCATGCTCGCCTTCACCTCTGCAGCTTCGGAGCCGAACATATGCCTCGCCAGGTCCGCGTGATGCGAGGCGAGGTCGAGCAGCACACCGCCGCCCGTCGCCCGTTTCCGCTTCCATTCGGGAAGGCCCCTCGAAGAAGAGGTGAATACCGTCCTCACGGAGTTTATATTGCCTACCTTACCGGAGTCGATTTTCTCCTTCAGCTCCTTATATATCGGGTTGAAGCGGAGATTAAGGCCGGCCATCCCGCACTTTCCGCTTTTCTTCCATGCATCTATTACCTGTGCCGCCTCCTTTGTGTTCTGTGCAAGCGGCTTTTCGAGGTATACGTGCTTTCCGTGACTGAAAGCCTCCGAAGCCGCCTCGGCGTGGAGGAAGGTCGGGAGACATATAATCACGGCGTCGATGTCCTCGCTCCTGAGTAGCTCATTATAATCTCCGTAGACCTTGGCGCCGGGCATGGCTTTGGCGGCGGCGTTCGCACAGCCACTGTCTGTGTCGGAAACGGCTGAGAGGCTTACGCCGCCCAGGTTTTTAATGCTGCTCAGGTGGACGAGCCTCGCTATACGTCCGCAGCCTATGAGCCCCAGATTTATTCGCATGGTCATCAGAAGGTGGTTCTATAATAATTTATTTCCGCGCGATTGCTAATAGGTATGGGCGGATACAGGAATAATAGTCTCGGGTTTTGCCGCGGGAGGGGCATAAAAACGGCCGTGAAGACTTCGGATGTGAAAATTCGTAGCACGGGGGCAAGAGGAGATTGCCCCTATGTACCGCGTCAGTTACAGTCGAGACATATATCACCGTTCAGGTCCCAGCCGGTCACGTCCGGATAGCTCGTCCAGTCCGTCCGCTCGACGCCTTCCCATATCCACATGTCCCCCGCAAGCCGCCACGTGTTGTCGTCGACCGTGTTGTGTGTCGACTGCTCGTCAACCACTATCAGGGCGTTCATGTCCGGCAGGGTGGAGTCGAACGAGTTCCCGGAAATGACGTTGTTCTCGCTCCCCCATATGCCGAAGAATGTCCAGAAGGTGTCGTTTGTCTCGGGCCTCGAATCGGATATGAATACGTTGTTTGTGATCGAAGCGCCCTCGACGTTGTAAAAGAGGGCCATGCCCCAGGAGTTGTCTTCGATGAGGTTGCCTTCGACAATGGTGCTGCGCATTTTTGTGCCGCAGTCCTGGCCGTTCCATTGTATGGCGCGCCCGCCGTGGCCGGTGATGGTGTTGTTGCTTATCGTTATGTCGCTTGTACCCACGCAAGCAAAATCGCTTATATAGATCCCGTGAATGTTTTTCAGGCTGAGGTCGGGGTAGGGGTCTCCCGTATCGGGTTCGAATCCGTTCGATTCAACTATATTGTTATCTATGAGGACGTTTGAAATCTCGCTCGTCGTCGCGGCTATGAGTATGCCCGTGAACTTGTTGTTGTGAACGTAATTGTTCCTGACGATGTTGTTGCTCTTGTAAATTTTTATGCCGTCGTAGCCGCCTTTGATTTCGAATCCCTCGACGATTATGTGTTCGGCGTTGAGCTCGACCCTTTCCGCGAATCCGGTTCCGGGAATGATAACGGGCATCTCGTCCGGGTAGTTCTTAAGGGTTATGGGGAGCTCCGCGGTCCCGCTACGGCTGAATACTATATTCTCGTTGTACGTCCCGGCGCGGACTGTAATGACGGAACCAGGAACGGCGTCCCTGACTGCCTGCTGGATTCTGGTGTAGTCGCCGTTTCCGGACTGATCGACTATCACGTCACGGGGCTCACCCCCGCCGGAGTTGTCTGTGCCGCTGCCGCTACCGCCGCCGCAGGAAAGGACCATCAGAGTTAGAAAAAATAGAACGGGAAGACATACCCCGCGCATAGCGCATATAAAATCGGATACCAGGTTTTTTATGAACATGCTCCGCCCCTTCTCCTCCTCCCTAGTACCGATAAAGAATACACTATCCGTCTCCACGGGTTAATATCTTATCTTCAGATGATAGCGACAGAAAAATTATCACTAATGACAGTTAATTGCGACGCCGTAGAGCTGTCACCTGCCGTCGGTTCCGGATTCGGGAATTTCGTACTGCCGATTTTTCGCCGGCATTGTTGTATAATTGGGAATCTTTTTTAATTCTGGAAATAAAGACTGGAAATAAAGAAAGGAGATAAAATGAGGAAAGGTTACTTTTTGTTTATTGTATTTGCGGCGCTGATAGCGACCGGCGCGTTTCAGCTCGCGGCCTGCGACAGCACGAAAGGGCAGGGCGGTGAGCCCGTCGAGACCGGATCGAACCAGTTCACTCCTATAATCGTGTCCCTGCTTACCGAGCCGCATCCCGTGCTCGGATCGGACGGGAAGTATCACCTCGTATACGAGCTGCAGCTTACAAATACGACCCCGCTCATTTGGCACATAAATTCCCTCGAAGCCCTGGACAGGGATAACCAGTCCCGGGTGCTGGCGTCGTTCTCGGGCGACGAGGTTGCCGGGAAGAACCGGGTGATTCCGGGGAATGCGCTGTCCGCCGAAATCGGCGGGGGCGAGACTTCGCTCTTCTTTATAACCTTCACCGTGGATTCCGCAGGCGATATACCGTCGGCGATTACCCACCGCATTTCTATTACCGTCCCCGGCGGAATACCCGAGGGGTTCCTTACGTTCCTCAGCCTTCCGCCGGACGAGACGGAAATCGCATTCATCTATGCAGATACGCTGGTGAGCGGCCAGGAGCCGGTGGTGATAGGCCCGCCGCTCAGGGGCGGTAGATGGGTAGCTGCAGACGGATGCTGCCTCGCCCACAGGCACGTGCGCGCGGCGCTTCCTATCAACGGCAGATACAACATAGCCCAGCGCTTCGCCATAGACTGGGAGAAGCTGAGCGACGACGACCTGATTTTCGTCGGGGATCCGAGTGACGTGCATAGTTACTTTTCGTACGGGGAAGATGTCCTGGCGGTGGCGAGCGGTCGCGTCGTCACGGCCGTGGATAAATATGAAGACCAGATACCAGGGCAGCTCCCGCCGGGGCTTCCGATTGAAGAGGCCGACGGCAATTATGTGGTTTTAGATCTCGGAGGTGGGAACTTCGGCTTCTACGCGCACATGATAAAGGGGAGTATCACGGTCAAGGAAGGGGATTTTGTTACCCGTGGACAGGTTATAGGGCATCTCGGGAATTCGGGCAACACTTCCGCGCCGCATCTTCATTTTCACGTTATAGCAGGGCCGGCCTCGCTCGGGTCGAACGGGCTGCCGTACGTTGCGGACGGGTACGAGCTGCTCGCGAGGAGCGCCTCGACCGAGGCGTTCGACAACGCGGAGATAAACGGTGTGCCGCTCGAGATGGTCCCTGTGCCGAATCCGGGCCCGCATACGAATGACCTCTATCTCGACCAGAGTATAGTGAACTTCGCCGAATAAGAACGGGGCCGTTAGGGCGGCGGGTTCCCGAGTAAAACTCGAGTAAAACAAAGGAGAGGCAAAATGAACGGGATTAAGATGCGTTGGATTTCGAAAGTAGGTATTTTGGCTTATGCCTTTTTGCTCTTGAGCGCCCAGCTATCTCATTCGGCTGAGCATGAAAATGAAGTGAAAGCGGCGGCCGGACAATTCTATGCGGCGCTGAATTCCATGTTTATAGGGAAAGTGGACCCGATGCTGGAATTATGGTCACATGCGGATGACGTTACTTACATGGGCCCGGCCGGCGGTATGCTGATCGGATGGGAAGATGTCGGAAGCGCGTGGGAGGAGCAGGCCAAACTAAAATTGGGCGGCAAAATCGAGCCGGAAGATATGCACGTCATCGTAGGCGATAAAATCGGGATAACCGTCAATTACGAGCGGGGGACGAATTATGTAGACGGAAAGACGGAGCAGGTCAGCATAAGGGCGACCAACGTTTTCAGGCTCGAGGACGGAAAATGGAAGATGATAGGGCATCACACGGATATTATTCCATGGCTCGAAAAGGAAGCCGGCTCCAAGTAGCCGGGCGATAATTCAAGCCGGATTTTTTGATGCAGGAACCCGGACTCAATCCGGATCGGCTTTCGGATCTACGAAAACGTCCGCCGAGCTCAATCGATCCGAGCAGCCGCATAAGGGAATGAAAACGAAAATTAAAGAATTGCGGGAGAATAGGCTTCTTCTTTTCCGCAATGTTGCGATGTATTAATGCAGATACAATATATTATTCCCACCATAATTTTGCGCTATTCCAGGATGTTAGAGCTGAATAAATACCTTCTGAAATAACCACATATTGACTTTAAATTCAGGTCCAAATAGAATGGCCATATCAGTGACGCGACGGGGGAGGATACAGTCGGGGACAGACGTCAGAAGCAAGGATGCGACGTCGCTTTACCGCAGGGCAAGAAAAAAGCCCCAATTCGGAGGAAACGAGCATGATAGATCGCAGGGATTTCTTAAAGTTTCTCGCCTTGGGCGGAACAGGGGCAGCACTTCTCAGGGGGAACCTTGCCTCGGCCGACGTTGACGCCGACACGGACGTTGAGAGACAAGCCACGTCGAATAACACGATAAACATATTGTTCGACAGCTGGAGCTCGCAGGTTATGTTTCAAAGAGAGCCGTATCGTTATCCCAGCGGCGTCAATCATCCGAAAGTAACCAAGCGCCGGCTGAATACCTTGCTCGGCGCTATCAAGAGTTACGGACTTTCCACTGGAATGGAATGGAGGGTTCGTTTCACCAAGTCCCGGATAAAGCCGAAGACCCTGGATGGGGTGGACGTGTACGTCAGCCTCACGCGTTACATCAATGAGCCCAACCCGCCGTCCAGCGGCACCGGCTTTTCCTATAGAGATTCCGAGCTTGCGGCGCTGGAGGATTTCGTCAGCCAGGGCGGGGCGGTTCTTCTTATGACAGACCACGGCGCGACCGAAAGCATTCCGAACTGGACCCAAAACGATGCCGCCCTTGCAAGCGTGTTCGGAGTTACGCTCAGGAATATCTTTGTCACCCATACAGACCCGGATCATCCGGACCTCCGCGAGTACATGGTGATGGAGATGAATCCGGATTTGCCGGAAGATCTCAAATTTCTATCACACCAGGTCGCGCATATTTCGGCACATGA
>JBFWTW010000004.1:0-36412 GCA_050247635.1 Candidatus Dadabacteria bacterium
TCGACATACCTATATTCAAGAGGTTCTTCGCCGGCGGCAGCACGAGCATGAGAGGTTTTCCATTCCAGAAACTCGGCCCGCTCAGCGATGGCGGCGACCCGCTCGGCGGCAACTCGCTTCTCGTCGGAAGCTTCGAGGCGAGGTTCCCTCTTTACGGCGAGTTCGGCGGCGTAGTGTTCCTCGACTACGGAAACGTCTATCCCGACGAGTGGCAATACGACCTTTCGAGGCTGAAATACGCGCCGGGCGTGGGGCTAAGGTACGATACGATTATCGGCCCGATAAGGTTCGACGTCGGCTATGCGCTCAATCCCGAGCCTGGTATAAGAAGGGTGCAGTTCTTCATCAGTATCGGTCAGGCGTTCTGAGGATCAGACGCGAGAGTTGCTGGTCGGGTTGTCGAGTGGTGTGGTGTCGCCGGCCGGTTCGGTTTCTTCGATTTCTTCCGTTTGGGCCTCTTTTTTCGCGAGTTCCTGCTTCGCATCCTCTTCGTTTATCTCGAACTCAATAGAGCTTTTGAGCTCGTTCTTGGCCCTTTCGAGCTCGCGCATGCCTCTACCGAGGGTCCTTGCGATCTTGGGAATTTCCTTCGGGCCGAGTACGAGGAGCGCAATGACCAGAATTATCAATATCTCGCTGGTTCCTATGCCGAACATGGTCCGTGGGCTCCTTCGTTGGGTGTAAACATTCCTGCTCCTGTAACGTGAAAGGCTACCCTATTAGCCCCGCATGTTCAATAAATCCGCGGGGGCGTACAAGCGGCGCGGAGGTCGTCCCAGGGCAGCGCCGCAGGATTGTTCTTCGATGCTTTTTCGTGTCCGCCGGAAACCGAATCTCCAATTCACTACAGTTTTTTAGCGAATGTTGTAAAATGAACTGGTACCCGAAAAATATAGAAACGAGAGGTGGCACAGATGAAGGCAATCCGTTTTCACGAATTCGGAGAAGTAGAAGTTCTAAAATACGAGGACGTGCCCGACCCGGAAGTCGGAGACGACGAGGTTCTGGTGCGCGTGAAGGCGGCTGCCTTGAATCACCTCGACCTCAGGTTAAGGTCCGGCAAGTCCCCGAGGCCCGTCGATCTTCCCCACATAGGCGGCGTAGATATAGCCGGGGACGTCGAAGCGGTCGGCAAGAACGTCACCGATGTAAAACCCGGGGCCAAGGTCGTAATCGACCCGACGGTGAAGACCCCCAAGGGGCCGATGGTCGTCGGTGTCAATTTCTACGGCGGATTCGCCGAGTATGTAAAAGTCCCCGCCGTGAATGCCGTTCCGATCCCGGAAGAAGTCTCGTATGACGACGCAGCCACGCTGCCGATATGCTACGTCACCGCGTGGTACGGGCTCTTTGACAGGGGCAATATGCAAAAGGACGAAACCGTCCTCGTACACGCGGCGGGCAGCGGCACGGGCAGCGCGGCTGTCCAGATAGCAAAGGAGGGCGGCGCGTTCGTAATCGCCACTGCCGGAAGCGACGAGAAGCTCGAAAAGGTAAAGAAGCTCGGCGCGGACGCTACCATCAACTACAATACACACGACTTCTCAGAAGAGGTAAAGAAGATTACGGATGGCAAGGGCGTCGACATCATATTCGACCAGATTGGCGCATCCGTATGGGAGAACAACCTGAAGTCGCTCAAAATGAAGGGGAGGCTTCTTCTCGTGGGCGTCGTTGGTGGAGGTCAGACGACCTTTAACTTCGGTCCGGTGATCGTAAGGGACCTTTCCGTACTCGGTGTAACCGTGTTCAACGCACCCCGGAGCAATCTCATAAACGTCATAAACCTCGTATCTCTCGGGAGGCTGAAACCGGTGATAGACAAGCGTCTGCCGCTATCCGAAGCCGCCGCCGCGCAGAAGCTCCTCGAAGACAGGAGCCAATTCGGCAAGGTTATTCTCAACCCCTGAATTTAAAACCTGAATAATAATTTGCTCACGGGATCTGCCGCGTCCGTCATGGCGCGGCAGGCTCAGTCGATCTCTTCTTCTATTACCCGACGAAGATATTCTGCGCCCCCGGGCATTTCTACCGTTTTCGCGGATAGCTCCTCGAAAGTTATCCTCCCGCCATCCCGCCATAGTCCCTTAAGGAATTCGCCGACGTCCGGCACCCGCCACCATTCCTCGTCGAATTTCTCCTTGAGATAACTCGACAGCGAGGGGGCCGCAGCAGCGCCACGAAAGACGGGCGACGGATGCGAGAGCCGGGTCAGCGGCCCGAGATAGCCCTCGGCATCTATCCTGCAGTGAAGCGCCGCGCTCATAATTCGGACGTAATGTTCCGGCATGGATTCGATTTCGCTGTTCTTGAGTAGGTCGGCTTCGTAGATCGAAAGCCCCGCAGCGCACCTCGCCGACATAAGGCGTCTCAATCCAAGTAGCCTCCTGAAATCCCCTCCCTCGTCTACTCTCAGATATTTCGCCAGCCACTTCGGCTCGTGCACGAGGTTCCGGAAAAGCGAATAGAAGATGAATTCAAGACAAGCGTCCCTGAGCCACCTGAATTCCGCGTAATCCTCGCGCTCGGTATACATGTAGGAAAGCCCCCGTGCGAGCGATCCCAGGAAATGCTCGTAGTCCCTCACGGAGCCTACGGTATATATGGAGAGCCCGGTCCTAAGGGGAGGATCGAGCGGCACGGAAAAGCCGTCCGAAATCTTGCCCGGTTTCCTCTCGCCGCCGTACACGATTCCGCCTTCGGGCACGAGCCCCAGGGCCTCCAGTATCGGCCGCGAAAAGGAAAGCATGTCACGCGTAGGGAAATATCCCCTCAGCTCGTCGGAATTAAAAAAATATGCGAGATCGTGCTCCTCCGCCCGGGAAGGTTTTATGTCCATCCTCCTGGACAAAAACCACGATAGAAGGTCCATCGAAGCGTACTCGGTGTCGGAGAGGAACGCCCTGGCCGCCGGTGCGGCTTCGCTCGTTCCATGGCCGGACGTCTTTTCTGCAAGCTCCCCGTAATCCCCGAATCCGAGGGCCTGGGCGGCCTCCGTTACAGCGTCGAGCTTCTTTCTGAGGAGTGCGTTCAGCTTTTCGAGCGAGGGCTTGGCCGTCTTCACGGCGAGCTCCCTTTCGCCACGCTTCCGCTGGCGGATGAACCCGCCCCAGAGGGACTTTAACGAAAGCGACTTCCCGCCGGACGAGAACGTCCCCGACGTTACACCTGCGATGCCGTCTTCTATCCCGGCGCTTCGCGAAAGTACGAACGCTCGCGCGAGAAACGAAGCCGCGAGCCCCCTCCCAGCCGCCGCTTCATCGTCCGCGGGCTCCGAGCCCCAGACCGACTGGAACAGCTCTCTCTCGCCGAAGTCGGGGTGGCTCCGCATAATCGCTGTAAGGCCGTCACCCGGTTTTCCCTTGCCGGAAAATTCCCTGAACAGCTGTTCGGAAAGCTGCTTCAGTAGCCTTTCTCCGGAATTTCCCGTAAGACGTTCGAGGTATCCGCTCATCCGGCAGTTCCTCCGCCGCGCGCCCTACGCGGCCTCCGTTTTATGACGCGGCGTCTTGATTATAAACCCTCCGGCTGCCGCCAGGTAGCAGCAGAATATCGTGAATATGAACGGGTAGTGGTAGCTCCCGAGTACGTCGTGGATGTAGCCCGCGAGTATCGGCCCGCCTATGGCTGCGATGGAATACGACGTTCCGAATACCCCGTATATGGTCCCGAGAGCACCGAGCCCGTAGAATCTCCCGAGGAGTGTCGGGAATATAGGCACCCACGCGCTGTAGAAGAATCCGAATATGAATCCGAAGAGATAATACGCCCATATGTGGTCGACCGTCAGGAGCAGGATTATAGAGCTTCCCTGCGCGAGGAAGCATATGAGTATCACCTTCCGGAACTCGAGCACCTCGGCCAGGAGTGACGAAAGCACGGTCCTCCCGATGATGCTGCCGAGCCCTATCGCGGCCGGCGGCCCCGCTGCGGCTATGGCCGGGACGCCTATGTCTATCATGTAATTGTAGAACTGCGTCACGATTATGAGGAACGTCGTGAAGCCTAGGAAATACATCGAATACATAACCCAGTATGTGGGCGTCGAAAGCGCTTCCCTCACCCTCCAGTCCTTTTTCGGCGCGCCCGCGCCGGCGCCCTTTTCGATGCCCTCGGATGAATTCCCGGGCTTCATCCCGTAGGGTAGGAGGTTCACGTCTTCGGGGCGCGACCTTAACACGAAGCTCGCCATCAGCACGGTGAACATCAGCCCGCCCAGTGCGAAGAGGGCGTTTCTGACGCCGAAATCGTTAATCAGCCATGCGGTAAGGGGATTCGTTATTAGCCCGCTGAGCGGCACCCCTGTCGTTATGATTCCGATAGCCAGCGGCCGCTTGCTGACGAACCACCTGCTTACGAGCGCGACGCAGGTGATATAAAGCACGGCGTCCCCGACGCCTACCATGAGTCCGTAGGATAGATAGAGCTGCCAGCTTGTGACAGACAGCCCTGCGAAGATCATCCCGAGCGCTGCTATCGACCCTCCGCCGAGCACGACCGCCCTAGGGTCGAATTTATCTATGAGCCTTCCGGCGAGGATGAACGCCGGGGCCTGCACGAGGGATCTGAAGGAGAATATGGATGAGCCCGTGGCGCGCGAGAGCCCGAAGTCGTCGTTCAAATAGGGAAGGAAAACCCCGAAAGAGTAAAGCAGCATCCCGTCTAGAATGATTATCAGGAGAGAGGCCGCGACTATATACCAGCCGTAGAATATCTTTTTACCGAACATAAGAACTACCGTTAACCCGGGAAGGGCTTCTCCTGCTTAGTCGCTGAGTGGTTCTTCCGGCCTCTGTGCATGCCGAGGCCATAGAGTCGGGTAAGGATACCTGAAAACAGAATTAATTAAGAGCCCTGCGCCGCTTCGCGGATTTACGCGGCGGCGGTTTCTACCCCTGCACCTTGCCTATTTTCTCGTTGACGGCGCTGGCCTGGTTCTCGAACTGACCGGATGCAAGGGCTTCCTGCGCCTTTTTCAGGAGCGGCAGGTCTTCCCTGGTCCATTTACCCGCTTCGACCACGGCCGCTATCTGCTCGACGAAGGCTTCCCGCGCCTTCTGGTTGCCCGAGGTGAGGTCCCAGCTCGAGAGATAAAAACCGAGCACTTCGCCCGCATCGGTTCTGTCCATATCGGCGGGTATCTTCTCGCCCCCGATGCCAATCCATTTTATCGCGGTCAGCTCCGGGCCCGACGGGGGTTCGGCAAAATAAACAAGGAGCCTCGTATCCGTGGCCGCCTTGGGCTCTGTATAAGTAGCCCCGAGTATCAGCGAAATGAGGTCGGGCGAGAACGGCCCTATCTCACGAAGGGTTTTTCTCGCCGTCATTCTTACATAGTCTTTATTAGCATACAGCGCGCGGGCTACCGTCCCGGCTTCTCCCGAGGCGGACTGCCCCATGCCGCCCAGGGATTCGAGGGCGATGGTCAAGGGCGTTATTTCGGTGCGGTTGGCGTCGTCCAGGCTTTCTATATAAGACGCGAGACGCGGGGCCTCGAACGCAGCGTCCGGGCCTATTTCGCCGAGGGCCACAGCCGCAAGATTGCGAACTTCGGGTTTCTCGTCTTCCAGCATCGGCGCTATTCTCTCGGCCCTTATCTCCGGATGGCCGCTCAGACGGGCTATCGCCCCGACAGCGGAGAGCCTTATCTTCGCCGATTCGTCTTTGAGCAGCCCCGAAAGTGTGTCCAGGAGCTCTTTCGAACCCGAGCCCGTCTTTCCGAGCGCGCTCGCGGCCTCTGCCCTGACCTCAGGATCTTTGTCTTTAAGAGATTCGAGCATCTTCCCGGTTTCGCCGTCCGCGAACTTCCCCATACCGCCGAGCGCCTTCAGGCCGATAATCCGTATGGCAGGATTCGGGTCGTCCAAAAGCTCCGCCACCTGAGGGGCGTATTCCTTCGACGGCGCCCCCATTTTGCTAAATATGTATAGAACCGTGCTTCTGTTTTTGGGGTTTCTCGTTTTCAGGAGGTCTATAAGGTCGGGCACCTGTCCGCCTATCTCGTCGCCCATTCTGGCGAGCACAGTGGCTGCGGCCACCTGCGATTTTCTGTCCGGGCTCTGGAGCATTTTTACTATCACTCCCGCAGAATCCCCGAGGGGAACACCCATCTGGCTGAGCGTGGACAATGCTTCTCTGCTTACCGCAGCGCTTTTGTCCGATAGAAGTTTCTTTATCTGCCCGGCCTCGGTCTTTCCGGCATTTCCCATATCTCCCAGGGTCCTGATAGCGGTTATCCTGACCATCGGAGAGTCGTCCTTCAAAAGCTCGGCTATATTCGGAACGTACTCCCGGGCGTTCTTGCCCATCTCTCCGATGGCCATCATGGTGGTGGCCCTGGTTTTGGGGTTTGTGCTCCGGAGATACCTGACTATAAGGCCCGCGGTGCCGCTCTTTGCCTTTCCTATCGACCCTAGCGCCTTGGCAGCGGATCCGCTCAAATTCGAATTCTTGGATTCGAGGAATCCTGCAACCTGCATCGTCTGCTCATCGGTAAGGTCGCCGATCCTGCCGAGCGCCTTTAGCGCCTGGAGAACCGTATTCGAGTTTTTGTCTTTCAGGAGTTTTGCTATGTCTCCTGCATAGGGCTTCGATGATGAGCCGAGGTCGCCGAGCGCCGCCGCCGCGCCCGCTCTTACGGATGCGTCCCCGCTGTTAAGCATTTTCGCTATATCCGCCGAGTGTTTAACGCCCTCGGGGCCCATCCTTCCGAGAACGCTCATGCCGGTAACCTTTTCTTCCGGGGTTCCCGTCCGCATCATGTCGAGGGCGGCGGGGACGATCAGATCCGAATACTCACGATTCCAGGAAAGTATCTGGACGGCCTTGGCCCTGACGAGCCCGTCCTTGTCGCCGAGTAGCTTTATTACTGCTGGTATCTGGCCGCGCTGGAGCTTGCCAATTCCGGCCAGCGCCGTAACCGCCGGATACTTGAGAGATTTGTCCTGCCCATCCAGATCCTCTATGACCTCTGGGGCGAATTTCGCCGATGAAGCGCCCATCTTGGTAACTGCGCCAAGGGCGGCTTTCCTCATCGCCGGGTTCTTGTCCGTGAGAAGTGCGCCGAGTCCCGGGATGTTGTCGGGGTTGCCTGTTTCCGCAAGCTCGGAAACGGCCTTCTCCCTTACTTTCTCGTCAGGGTCCGAAAGGGCTCTTTTCAGCCCCTCTATCTCCCATTCCGAAAGCGGTTTCTTCTCGTCACCCATGGAAAGAATTTTCTCCGCAGCTCCGGCGGTGACGGGGTTAAGGAATAACAGGGCAGCCATGCATACGAGTAAAAGCGTCAGAAGCCGCTCCGGCCCGGCGGGCGCGGCACTTCTTTGACTGAAATTACACTCTGGAACGCTCATCTCTCTCCTCCATCTGGACAATGCGTGATTAAAAGCGGGCAGATGGGAATAATAGTGATCCGAATTTTCGCGGATGTTTTTAATGTCTTTAAGGATGATTTTTATCCCCAAAACTCCTTCGCCACCTGACGACAGACTGTAAAAAGTCTATCCAGAAAAGGGTATCCTATCTCTTCCTCCAGTCAAACGATTTAATTAGGCCCTCCGGCGGCTTCACCCCGGCTCGGTAATTTCCTCCTTCATGCCGTTTAACCCGGCCTCATATTCGAGTATTATGTTTGTCGGGACACGGGTGGGGTTCCAAAAGAGATTAGCAAATGGAGGTTTTGTACCATTGGATCCTTCCGATACAAAAGGCATGTTCGATGTAGTGAGGGGCAGTATATCAAAGGGGCTCAGGATCGTGAATATAAGGTCCAAGGAGGCCTATGATACGCTCAAGATAAAAAATAAAATCAGAGAGCTTAATACAAAGCGCCGCAATGCGGTGCTCGATATGGGGAATTCCATCTACAGATCGTATAAGCATAAAGGGCAAATAAGCGTCGACGTCGCGCGTGAAAAATGCGAGGGTATCGAAAGGATAGACGCCGAAATCGTTTCCTGCGAAGAGGAGCTCGATCTTATACACTCTAATGCACAAAAGGCTCTCGGCAGCCTCAAGGCGCTTTCCAGCCCGGACAACGGCCCTGAAAAGACAAAAACCGAGTGAGCGCGCTGCTTGCTGGAAGTCGCCTCTAACATTCAAATATTATTGAAATATTGACATTAGAACCAACCGGCTTTAGATTTGGTTTAGTTAGGGTTTTGATCCCTTAACCGATAAAGGCAAACCATCCGAAAGGGTGGGACGCAAAGCTTCGGGCCTGGGTGTGCTCCTGTAGCCGCCCTGGCGGCCGAGCTGCCGAAGTGGGGACAAGACAACGTCCTTTTACCGTCAGGGGGAACGTGGCGACGGCGTCCAGCATGTCCCTCTTTGGATATCCGGGAATTTTCCCGGTCTTTTTAATACCGGGCCGGCTCGGGAATCGTTTAATTTCCGGACCATGCCCTGAATACGGTTTGAGGACGGGATATGTCTGGTACTGGCTTTACAGGCCTTCTTTCGGCCGCGGATTGGAAAAAATATCTCTCGGAAGAGAGCGGATTTAAATGCCTCATTTCTGGTCCCGGCGCTTTGGCCCGGGAGATCGAAGCGGCACTCAGATCTTCCCTTTCCCGTCTCGGCGTCACATCCGCGCTTCACCTAGCTCCCGATTCGCTAAACAGCTTTGAAACACTCGCTGAAGAGTCCTTCATGGGCGTTGTGCTCTTCGAAGTTGACGACCGCGAAGCGTCATTCTACAAATACGGTTATTTGAAAGGCTCGGGCAAGACTGCGCTCGCGATCTCAAAGGGAAAAGAGACGGGAAGCGGATCGCCCGAAGAATCGGGCCTTCGGCTTCCGGACGGTTTCTTCTCCGGCTTCCTGGAGGAAAGGCTTTCCGAGCGGGTAATACGCCTGATACTGGAATCCATCCCCGGTGCTCTCGTCCGCTACATGACGGCGTGCGCCCTAAGAGACTCCGAACAACGCATGACTGGAAACATATCCGGGCTTTTGGAAAGACTCGCCTCTCTTCCTTCCGGCGATGGGTTCTCACACGAAGAGCTTATTTCCATCGACAGGGAATTTTCGGAATGGTCGCAAAGCTCGGGGATTGCCGTCCCATCTGAAATACTCCTAAGACTCGCTTTTCTATTCACCCGGGCTCTCGAAACCAGTCCCGATGCCGACGTATTCCCAGAGTGCCGCGAAAGGGCGCTCGCCATATACGAATCGATAATCGCGCGAGGCTGTGCTGGTCTGGTTGGAGCTCTTGCCCGGAAAAAGCTGGGGGACATTATCCTCATTTTTCCCGCTTCCTCAAACGGCGGCACGGAAAACATCGAAAGGGCGGAGTCGCTCTACAGGGAAGCGCTCGATATGACAGTCCCCGGCGTACATTCCCGAGAACGATCCTCTATTCTGAACAATCTCGGACTGGCGCTGTCCGGGCTGGGCGTCTCCATCGGCTCGCATGATTATATCAAAGCCGCGGCCGATTCATTTGCCGTCTCTCTGTCAGAGGGCGGGCAGGGATTCTCTGTGAACGAAAAAGCCGTCGTAGATTTCAATCTCGGCGCGGCATACCTGGCGCTCGGTGAATACCGGCTCTCGGCCGAACATCTCGCCCCGGCGCTCGAATTCTATAACCAGTACGCATATCCGGAAGAAAACGCCGCCTTGCGGCGCTCGCTCGGAGCGGCGTATTCGGCGCTCGCAGACGAACGTCTGGATGCCGGCGATGTAGAAACAGCTGCGCAATATCTCGGAAGCGCGGCATTCGCCTACCGCACCGGGTCTCTTTCAGGCGAGTACGCACACATTAGGGCGAGGGAAGGGCGCTTGTTCTCGGAGCTTGCCCTGGGCAACAACGATTGCTCACGCGCCATACGGGCGATAGAGTGCTATAAAGATGCGTCGGATTACTACTCCGAGAGCGGGCAAACCGAAGAGCAAATACTCGTGCGGGATGCCCTCTCTGCACTCTACGACTTTCTCGGCAGCTACGAAGCGCCGACGCCGGATCAGGCGATAAGGGCGTATGCCGAAATCGCGGACGCCTGCAACGACGGCGCATCCCCTGCCATCTACGCCCGCGCTATGGTCAAGCTGGGCGGCATCTACGAGGCTTTGGCTGCCGAGGAAGACAGGATCTACAACCGCGAGAAGGCTATAGAGTCATATTTTAATTCCCTTGCTTATTACAATCTCGAAAACAGGCCGGAAGAGTTCGCTGCAATGAAAATCCGGCTGGCCGGTATTTACAGGGAGCTTGCTGCGCTACTCGACGAACCCGGCCTCTATAACAAATCTATATACTCCTGCCGCCAGGCTCTCAGGGTTTATACTGCCGAATCTGTCCCCGAGGTGTACGGCGAGCTTATGTCGGACATCGGGGAAGCGTGCAGCGCACTCACCGTCCTCGAAGGAGGCGGGAATTTCTTCCTCGGCGCCATAGAGGCCTACGAAGACGCCCTCGGCGTGTACCGTACGCTCGGCGGGAGTGAAGCGGATTCCAAAACCCGCGACAACATTTGCGCGCTCTATCCTCTCCTTGAAGGTGTTTGCGAGAGAGAGCCGGGAAATGCCGCGTCCATATGCGGGAAATACCTCGCTCTTCTCGGCGAGTGGGCAAGCCCGTCTCTTCGCGCGGGCGTTCTCGAAACGCTCGGCGACTGCACGACCGGGTCGGCATGGGAAGTGATGAATAAAGACAACTATAAAAAAACTGCCGAGTCTTATAAGGAAGCCCTCGGACTCATCCATCAGGACCCCTCTTCGGGTGGGTTCGAGAGGCTTTCCCTGAAGGCGGGTAACGCATACAAAACACTGGCGGAGATGGAAGCCGCAGACGGCAATCCGGGCGCTGCCGCCGAGTATTACGACGAGGCCTTCGTATATTTCCCCGAGGCCGCGGCCGAGGCGGAATATGCCGCCGCGGGGAAGACGCTTGGCAATTCGTTCCGGCGTCTTTACGAGGCAGGGGGCGCCGCTGACGACTGCAGGAAAGCGATCGCCGCATTCTGGGAGGCGCTCAGATATGACGAGTCTTCCGGCGACGTCGAAGCGTACCGCGAAACAGCGCTCATACTCGCGGGGCTTTATAACTCGCTCGCGGAATCCGAAGAGAGAGAAGGGCGAACGGGCGAGGCCCTCGAATGCTACGCCGAGCTTTTGTCTCTTTACGGTCCGGACGAGTTCCCCTCGGAATATGCCGAAGCCCAGCAGAGGGTAGCCGGGTTCTACGCCAGACTTGCCGAAATCGAGGACAGGACGGTAAACATCGGGCTTGCCATCGCTTCTTATAAAGAGGCGCTTTCCTATTATGCCGAGTCCGGAACAGAAGCCATGCGGCGTGAGACTGAGGGGCTCATATCATCTCTCTACCGCGCACTAGGGGATTCTCCCGACGCGGGACCCGACATGAAGATCGGATATTACAATGAGGCGATATCGCACGGAGATGAGTCGGCTTCCATATATGAATCGCTGGGAATGGCATACATGTCTGCCGCCGGCGAAAAGGACGCTTCAGGAAATCTCCGGAAGGCCGCCGAATGCTTCCAAAGGGCAGTGGATTCGAACGGTCTCACGCCGGGCTCGCCCGAATTCGGCCGTGTTATGGCCTCGCTCGGCTCCGCCTGCGAGGGCATCGCCGCCAAGACCGGCGACGCCGAATTTTCGGCTCGCGCACGGGAGGCTCTGACGGCCGCGCTCGATGCGTTCCCTCGTGATATTTTCCCCTCCGAGCACGAGCAAATATCGGAGAAAATTAAAGCGCTCGACGTTTCCGCGAACGAAGCAGCGGGCGGAAACACCGATCCAGCCGAATCAGATCACTGGATGTCTCCGGCGGAATCATCTGCCGGTGAAAATGCTTCCGCCGGTTACTGGAGCGCACCTCGGCATGAGGCTGAGGCGAACGGCATGCACAAGGCCTGTCCGGTCTTCTACGAAGAAGACATTCCTGAGGCCCCGGAGGCAGCCGTCGAGTATTGCAGGAATAGGCTCGGTGAGGTGTCTCACACAGATTGTCCAAAGATTTACGCATCTCTCCTCTATATACTGGGAAAGGCTTACCTGAAGCTCGCGGCTCCCGAGGGTGATCTAGAAAACTATATCAAGGCTATCGATTCGTTCACACAATCGCTCAGGGTGTTCGACGTTAACGGCAGCCCGGCCGAGTACGCCGAGATAAGAAAGCAGATGGGGCTTGCATACACCGGCCTGGCCAGAACGAACGGCGACCCGGATTATTACGTCCGCGCCGTAAGGGCGTTTCACGAAGCGCTAAAGTTCTATACCTTCGATTGCTGCCCCGAGGCTTACGGTTTCATAAAAAGAAATCTTGGGTCGGCGTACGAAGGACTCTCGGCCGTATCCGACAAGATAGCGAATTTTGGGCCGGCCGCCGAAGCCTACGAGGAGGCGCTCAAGTACTACACCTACGAGCGGTCCCCCGAAGAGCACACTTCAATACTCATAAGTCTGGGGCCTATATATCAGTTGCTTGCCGAAAGCGTCGACAGGGCGGTCAACTGCAGAAAGGCGATAGAATGCTACGACATGATTCTCTCCGCCTACAATCTCGAAGACCATCCCGAGGAATACCCCGCCACGCTCAACAACCTGGGCGTCGTCTACAGAATGCTCGCCGCGCACGAGAGCAAGGTCGAGAACTCCACACGCGCCCTCGGATGCTATGCGCGTGCTCTGAAGGTCTACACAGAAAACGATTATCCCGTACAATACGGCTCGACTAAGAACAACATCGGCCTCGCCTACATGACCCTTGCCGACGCCAGGGACAGGGAGTCCAACTGCAAGGAGGCTCTAAAGGCTTTCGAGGACGCGCTCAAGGTCAGGACTATTCAAAGCAGCCCGATGCAGTTCGCAGCGACTCAGAACAACCTCGGCATCGTCTACAGGATGCTGTCCGATATAGAAGACAGGGCGCGGAACTGTAAGAAAGCCATCGACGCCTACGAAACGGCGCTCATCGTTTACTCGGCCGAGAAGTTCCCGCTCGAGTATGCGACTACGCGCAACAACATCGGCGGTGCGTATTCCACGCTTGCCGAGGAAGAAGACGCGATTGCCAACTACGACAAGGCCGCCAAATCATATCGGGAAGCCCTCAAGGTCTTCACGCAAGACCGTTTCCCCGGCCCTCACGAGATCGTCAAAACCAACCTCAAACGCCTGTTCGAGTTTTACGGGAAAGACCATCCCGCCCACTAAGGTCGCGAAGGGCGGGGCGGCGGCCCGTATCAGCGAATTTTTACATTCGGCCCGATTCGGAATATATTAACAATATTGAAGCTCGTTCCCTTTCTTCTGATTCTGCTGTTTTGCCTTCTTTCTCCCGAGACTGGGCTGGCCGGGGGCAAGGAGACCCTCGTAGACATTTCCGGCGTCTCCGTCATGGTGGATGAAGTCTCCGCTACGGCCAGGGCCGACGGCCTCCTGGAATCGGACATTAAAGCACTCGTCATATCGAAGCTCGAAAAGGCGAACATAACGCTCCTTGAAGACAGGGAATGGTATAGCGTCTTCGGTGGGGCATATCTTCTAGTGGAGGTTATAGCGAGTAAGTACGAATCGGGCGCCTCCTATGCTGTCTTCATCGACCTCGAGCTTCACCAGACGGTCGTTCTTTTCGGTAAGAAGCTGGGGCAGAATATAACCACGGCAGCCCCGACGTGGTCTACCGGGAAGCTCCTTTCGTGCCCGGCCGACGGGATTAAAACCTGCGTCGAAACGAGCGTCGGCGAGCTCACCGACATGTTCATAAAGGATTACCTGGAAGTGAATTCGGCGAAGAGCGCCAAATAATTCCTTCGTCCCGTATCCGGAAAGATCAGAACGAAAGCGTGGGAGCGGTCTCTATATCGACTTCCTCTTCCGAGCTAGTATCCATGCGCCGGAGCTTCACCTTCCCGCGCGAAAGCTCGTCCTCGCCTATTATGAACGTATACCCGGCGCCGGACTTGTCCGCGCGCTTGAGCTGGCTCTTGAGGCTCTTCCCGCCGTATTCCATTTCTGCAGAAACGCCTCTTCTCCTGAGAGCCGCCGTCAACCTGAAAGCAGCCGCCTGCGTCCCCTGGCCGACGTAGGTTACGAACACCTTTATCTCCCTTTGGAATCCCTCGGGGTGCGCCTTTTCGTGGAGGAGCACAAGCCTCTCCATGCCCGTTGCGAATCCGACGGCCGGGGTCCTCGGCCCGCCGAGCTCTTCCACGAGCCCGTCGTACCTCCCCCCCGCGGCAACGGCGTTCTGCGAGCCGAGCTCGTTCGTCGTCACCTCGAACACAGTCCTCGTATAATAGTCGAGCCCCCTTACGATCTTCGCGTTTATTGTGTACGGCACGCCCGTGCTTCCGAGGTATTCCCTGACAGCCTCGAAGTGGGCGGAGCACTCGTCACAAAGATTGTCTATCATCTTAGGCGCACCGGCCGCTATTTTCCGGCATCCCTCTTCCTTGCAGTCGAGTATACGAAGCGGATTCGTTTCGAGCCTCCGCTTGCAGTCTGGGCAGAGTTTGTCTGCGTCGGGCTTAAAATAAGCGACGAGCTTTTCTTTATACTGCGGCCTGCAGTTCTGGTCTCCGAGGGAGCTTATCTCGAGGGTGAGCCTGTCCGAAAGCCCGATGCTTTCGAGGAATTTCCAGACCATCGTTATAAGGTCCGCGTCGGATGCCGGGTCTTCGGGGCCGAGGAGCTCAGCCCCTATCTGGTAAAACCCCCTGTAACGGCCCTTCTGCGGCCTCTCGTGCCTGAACATCATCCCGCTGTACCATAGCTTGCTCACTGGCGACTTGGCGTGCATCGAGTTTTCGACAAAGGCCCTCACGACGCCGGCCGTTCCCTCCGGGCGGAGCGTTATGGACGAACCGTCCCGGTCGGTGAAGGTGTACATCTCTTTTTCGACTATGTCAGTCGTGGTCCCCAGGCTCCGGGCGAATACCTCCGTAAATTCCAGCACAGGGATCCTGATTTCAGAAAATCCGTAAAGATCGAATATGTGCCTGGCGTTGTCCTCGATAAACTGCCATCTCCTAATATCGTCCGGCAGTACGTCGTGAAATCCCCTGGGTGTTCTCGTTTCCATGATATTCCTTTTTAATATAACGGCTTTCCGCCCGGTTGTCCTTACGGCAGAGGGACTTAAGTATATACAGGCCGGGGCCTTGTTTCTAATCGGGGCGGCAAATTGCTATATAAATTCCGGTCTATTAGTCAACGCCGTATATTGCACATATACTTATCGCTCTGGAGGCATTATGAGCCAGGAAAAGCCGAACAGCCCTCTGGAAAAGCCGCGCCGGGCCGCCTACATAGGAAGTCCCGAGCTCTTTTCGAGAGGCGCAAGCGCTATACACGTCATGAAGATGTGCCAGGCAATGGGCCGCCTCGGTATCGAGACGGATCTCATACTGGCAACGCCCGGGAATACGCCCGATATACGCGCCTATTACGGTGTAGATTACACATTCAAAATAATCCAGTTCCCCTATTTTAAAAGCTCCTTTGCGAGGAATGTCTTCCACGGCGTCCGGGCCGGGGTGTATATAGGTATGAGAAAGGGCCTGTACGATATAACCGTGACGAGGAACATAGTCTACGCTTTCCTTGCCGCGAAGGTCTTCGGCATTCCTGTTGTGTACGACGCTCATCATCCGCTCGTCACAGGGGCACGGCCTTTATTCAGGGCGATCAAGGATTCGCCGAATCTCGTCAGGTTTTCCACAAATACGAATGGCCTAGCGGATATATATCTCGGGGAGGGTCTTCCGCCCGAAAAACTTGCCGTCGCCCACAACGGTGTAGACCTCGAGCGGTACGCAAACCTTCCCAAAAAAGAAGAAGCCAGGAAAAAGCTCGGTCTCTCGCTCGACAAGGATATAATCTGCTATTCCGGGAACATATACGAAGGCAGGGGTATAGAGCTCCTGATAGACGCCTCGCTCAAGCTCCCGGATGCCAAATTCCTCATCGTCGGCGGCCGTGACGAAGACGTTCTCCGCTACAGGCAGCTCGCCGCACAAAAAAACGCTTCGGGCCTTAAGCTGACGAGCTATGTCTCGCACGACCTCGTCCCACTTTATCTCGCCGCGGCGGATGTCCTCGTGATGCCGTACACTTCGGCAATGACGATAAGGGGTGGCACAGTGGCTACGGACTTCACCTCGCCGATAAAGCTCTTCGAGTACATGGCCTCTGGGAGGCCCATAGTGGCGACGTCGCTTCCTTCCGTAAACGAGCTTTTAAGGGACGGAGAAAACGCAGTCGTCGTCCCCCCTGACAACGCAGTCGCCCTTTACGAAGGCCTCTCCCGCATTCTCAAGGACAACGCCCTTGCGGACCGGATAGCCTCCGGCGCACTCGCCGACGTGCGCGGCTACACATGGGAAGAGAGGGTAAAGAAGGTCCTCGGCTTTAAATAAACGCTTTTTAATCCTGATGTCGTGGGGTATCTTTTTCAACTCGGCACAAGCCGTCATTCCGCATTGAGAAACAGGATAACGAGTTGATCTTTATTCGCAGATTTTTAATCATGCTCCTGGCGGCGCTGTTCCCGATCCAGGCAGCGATTGCTGACCAGGTCGAGATAAGGGATATCTTCGATTACGCGTTCTCCGGTGCTGCCTCCCTCGAAACACCCCCCGATGAAAGCGCCTCTGAAGGCGATTACGGGGATTATGATAGCGCGGTTCGCCCTGACGCTGCGGCCGGGGATACGCAAAAGCTCGGCGCCAAGGCTTTTCTAAGGGATACCGCACTTTCCTACACCTTCGTCTGGGCGGCGCGGTTTTTTTACGTCAGGAACAAGAACAGCAGGATTTTCGATACCTCTCTCTCCAAATGGTGGAACAACATCTCTCAATGGCCCGAATGGGACGACGGGGATTCGTTCTTCACCAACTGGGTGACACACCCCATCATCGGCTCCCAGCAATACCTTTACTACAGGGCGATGGGGCACGACTTCTGGACCTCCGCCCTTGGCTCCATGGTTCAGAGCGTCCTCTGGGAATATACGGTCGAGGGGCTGGTTGAAACCCCGTCGCTTCCCGACCTCATATCCACAACTGGAGTTGGAGTTCCCATCGGCGTCGTGCTCGAAGAGTCCTCCGACTGGCTCGTATCGACGGATTTCGTCCCGGCGAAAATACTCGGCCACGTTCTCAATCCGATGCGGAATTTCGTTCACGACAGGCAGATCGGGGTCTATAATCCCCTGTCCAAGACCTTCATGACATTGTCGGGGCCTATAGACTTCGTGCCCTCAGCGGACATCGCCATCGACCTCGCGTATCCAATGTATCTCGAAGGGCCGATGCCCCTCGGGAGGTTCGGGGTCGATCTCGAGATCGTGAACCTTAAGGGAGATCTCGGCGGCGAGCTCATATTCTATTCAGCGCGCGTTGACGTGCCCTCGAAGAGCCAGCTCTGGGGGCTTTACGTCTCCATAGCACAGTCGGGCTTCAACTCCCTTTCGGTGGATGGCGAAAAGGTAAGGGACGGATTTGAGTTTGCGAATATGAAAGCCGGCGGCAAGGCCGTGCTGTACAAAACGAGCGGCTCTGTATACTCAGGCGGTCTCGAGCTTATTATTCCGACGTCTTACAAGGACAACCTCGGCCGGCTCGAAACGCTTCTTCTCTTCAGGAGGAACTTCCCGGTGAACCTCCAGAAGGCATGGACAGTTGCTCCATATCTGTCGGCGGCTGCGTGGAAGGGCCCGTTCAGCATCCAGGCTACGGCCTCGAGCGGTTTTATCGCCAACGCGGGCGAGCTCGAAGGGAACGGCTTCGAATACAGGGTGGACTACGGCGCGGCCGCCGGGGTGAACATACCGGTCATTGCCTCTCCCGTCGTCTTCGCGGAGCTCGACGGGTTCTCGGTCCCTACGGCGAAGACGTTCAAGAAATCCGGGCTGTATATGTCCTCGGGCGTAAGGCTCGGAAGAAAGGTAAGTCCGGGATTCGCCGTCCAGCTGCCCCTATACGGGCCCGACAAGAAAATCGACAGATTCAGCTACAAGTTTGATCTCCAGGTCAGGTTCTAGCGCTCCTACCTGCCCGTATTCTTTAGTCTTATCCGGCCGTTACTAACTTCTTTAAGTTAAATGTCGTCATAAATAATATTCCCATTGTCGTCTTTTCGGTGTATCTTAGAGTGCAATTCTTTTCCTGCGCATGCCCGCACGAAGAGGACGAGGATAAGAGGATAATCGGTGAGGTTGCTTCAAAAGTGTATTCTTATTCTGCTGGCGGTTGTGATTGCCTCTAGCGCGGCAGCTCGTGAAGAGGTGCGGGTCGAGGATCTCTTCGAGTATGCGAAGACTCCGGAGGCCGGCGCTGAGAACGGCGAAGGCGAAGGTGCTGAAGAGCCCCCGGCCGTCGAAGAGGTCACTGCCGAAAAGCTCGGCTTCAAGGCATTCGCCCGCGATACAGCGATAGCCTACACGGCTACCTGGGCTGCCCGGTTCTTTTACGTAAGGAACAAGAACAGCAGGATCTTCGACACGTCCCTGTCAAAATGGTGGAACAATATCTCTCAATGGCCCGTATGGGACGACGGGGATTCGTTCTTCACCAACTGGGTCACGCACCCGATCGTAGGCTCTCAGGACTACCTCTTCTACAGGGCCATGGGGCATTCGAGGTGGGTGTCCGCGCTCGGCGTCGTCGTTCAAAGCACCCTCTTCGAATATACTGTCGAGGGTCTTGTCGAAACCCCATCGCTTGTCGACCTCGTTTCCACCCCGGGGGTGGGCGTCCCCATGGGTATGCTTCTGGAGGAATCCTCCAACTGGCTTGTCTCCACGGATTTCGTCCCGGCAAAAATTCTCGGGCATATCCTGAACCCCATGAGGAATTTTATTCACGACAGGCAAATCGGGGTCTATAATCCGTTCTCGAAACAGTTCATGTCTATAAGCGGTCCGCTCGAATTTGCGCCCGGAAAGCCCGAGGCCATAGACCTCGCCTATCCGTTCTTTTTCGAGCAGCCGTTCCCGCTCGGGAGATTCCGCGCCGACCTTGAAGTAGTGAATCTCAAGAAAAGCATGGGGAACGGCGAGTTCATTTTCTATTCCCTCCGTGTAGACGTTCCGTCCAAGAGCCGCCTGTGGGGGGTATACGTCCAGATAGCTCAGTCGGGCATCAATTCGCTCAGTATAGACGGAGAAGGGCAGAGAGACGGCTTCGAGTTCGCGAACGTCCTCGTGGGCGGAAAGCACATACTCTTCAAAACGCACAGCTCCATAGTCTCGGCCGGTCTCGGCCTGATGCTGCCTACGTCATACAAAGACAACGTGGGCCGTCTCCAGACCATTACGCTCTTCAGGAGGAATTTCCCGCTAAATCTCCAGAAGGCGTGGACTGTGTCTCCATATCTTACTGCCGCCGCCTGGGGCGGGCCGTTCAATCTTCAGGCAATGGTACAGAACGATTTCGTTCTCAACGCCAGTGGGCTCGAAGGAAATTCTTTCGAGTACAGGATAAACTACAGCGCCGTCACGGGGGTGAATATCCCGGTCATAGCGTCGCCGGTGCTTTTCGCCGAGTTTAACGGCTACTCGGCTCTTACGGCGGACACGTTTAAAAAGACCGACCTCTTCGTAACGACCGGCGTCCGGCTGGGCCGCAAATACAGCCCCGGTTTCGCTATGCAGTTTCCCCTGACCGGGCCCGACAAAAGCATAGACAAATACAGCTACATGTTCGATTTTCAGGTCAGGTTCTAGCCTCCTTTTTTTCGTCTCCCGGGCGTTGCCTATCCGCAGTATATACATGTTTCTACTTTAAAACGGCTAAAAAAGTCGTTACAATTCAAATAGTTGTATGCGGTCCACTCTTCGGCCGTCCGCCCACCGGCTACTTTTCCGCATGCGGCAATATGGAGGATGCGATGAGGCTCAGGGTAACATGTCTTATCCTGCTCGCTGTATTGAGCCTGCCGGCCGGAACGGGCGCATGGGCCGGCAATAATCAACAACCTGGGCTCGCGGAAGAAACTGCGGAGAATCCCGCCGAAGGGGACGACGTTATTCTTCCCATGGGCGGCGAATACGAGATAGGCTCATATCATGATACCGAGCTCAGGCCCGCCAACCTCGAGACCTACATGTACGACACCCTCATCTGGTACACCGTGCAGTGGGGCGGCAGGCTCTGGTGGGTGAGGGACAAGAATATCAAGATATTCGACGCCTCCTTCTCCACATTCTGGCACAACCTCACCTCCGCGCCCGAATGGAACGACGGCGACACATTCCTCGTCAACTGGGTTATGCATCCCTTCTTCGGCATGCTTCACTACCAGTTCTACAGGGCGAGGGGTCACAGCGTCTGGGCCTCGGCGCTCGGCTCAGTCATCCAGAGCACTCTCTTCGAATACGCAATAGAGGGCTGGGTCATCAAGCCCTCGGGTACGGATCTTATCGTCACCCCGGCGGTCGGTATCCCTCTCGGGTGGAGCATGGAGAAGCTCTCCGACTGGCTCATCGAGCAGGACAGCGGGGTCGCGCGGGTTGCGGCGTACGTCGCGAACCCGACTCGCCTCTTCGTACAGAACAGAAACCTCGGCCTCATAAACCCCCTCACGGGCGCGTTCCAGTTCCAGGGTCCTTTCACCATCTCGACGACAAAGGGTAAGGCACTCGAGCTTGCCTACCCGCGCTACTTCGAGCCGGTTCTTCCTCTTGGAAGGGTGGGTATTGATTTCGAGGTCGTAACCTTAAAGAAAGTTTTGGGCAGCGGGCAGATCATAGTCTATCCCGCGAGGCTCGAATTTCCCTCAGAGAGCGGGTTCTGGGGTATATACCTCGACGTCCCGTACGGCGGCGTCAACAGCGTGGAAGACGGCGACACGAAGATAAGGGACGGGTTCGAGTTCGGGAACCTCGGCATCGGCGCCAAGGGCGTCCTGGCAAAGTCTTCGAATTTCGCGCTTTCCGCCGGAACAAAGATATTCTTCCCAACGTCGTTCACCGACGATCAGAACAGGCTCCAGCAGGTGATAAAGTACAGAAGGTACATACCGACCTATCTTTACGAAGCTTACGGTGTCTCGCCCTACCTCACCGCCGGTGTGTGGCGCGGTCCTTTCAGCGTTCAGACGTCCATAGGCTTCGACTTTATCTTCGGCGCCAAGAACTTCGAGGGGAACGATTTCGAAAACAGGTTCACCTACCATGCTGCGGCCGGGCTCGAAGTCCCCGTGCCGGGCTCGCCTATGCTCTACTTCGAGTTCGACGGGTATACGTTTACTACCTACGACAGCGGGGGGAGCGGCACCGACCTCTACGTCACACCCGGGCTCCGGTTCGGGCGGAAGTACAGCCCGGGCTTTGCCGTACAGTTTCCCGTCAGCGGTCCCAGCAAGGATGTCGCCAAGGCGGACTTCATATTCGATTTTCAGCTCAGATTTTAAAGCGCTGGATCACGTGAGGCATTTTATATTACCTCTATCGTGCCCTTCATCCCTTTTTCGAGATGAGCGCCGAATATGCCCTTCTTGTTGCAATAGAACATGAACGTTCCGGTCTTCCGGGGTGTGAAAGTGACCGTGACGTCCTTGCCCGGTGGAACATTTTTGTGGACGTCCAGCCCCGACGCAGGGTCGTCTATGGAAAAATCATGCGGCACTATGGACGCAACGCTCCTTAACATTATCTCTACGGGCTTGCCCGCCGTTACGGTTATGCGGTCGGGTTTAAAGGAATAGCTGTCTACGACAATCTCGAATCTCTGAACGTTCTGCGCCGGTCCGGCCGTCTGCTCGGGACCCGCGCCGTAGGCGGGGCTTAAAAAGAGGACTGCGGAAAAAAGCAGGGTAAATACGAACGGCCTCATGATTAGTGACCTCCGGTTATTTATTCCCGCTGGATTTAAATGCCGGAGCCTGCCGCGGCTTCAGCTCCCCTGAAACGATACGTAGGCCTCGACATCCTTGTCGTACTGAGCCTTCTGGCTCTGGCACCTGGTCTCGTCGCCGCCGCTCGCTTCCATGCACTTATCGAGTGCCCTGCGGGACTTTTCCACGTCCTGCCTCGCCTGGCTCAGGGACTGCTTGGTTCTCGACTCCTGGAGCGGATTGTCTATGGCCATGGTCTTCCCGGTCTGTACGGTGCTGCAAGCGACCGCAGGAAGTATAAGAGCGAACAAGAGAAGTATGGCTGTAGCGCGAATCAATCTGGCACCCCCGGGTTCAGTGTGTTTACTGGTCATTCCAGGAAATTATAATCGATTTTCATACGAGAGGCTAATACTCCTCCCCTCCGGATATAGTCCGATCCGGCGGAAGGCTCATGGGGGAAAAGATTCAGGAGACGTGAACGAATTCACGTCTCCTGAGCTCCATCATCACTCGATTTAATCTTGATGTAAGAAGTATTTCGAGTTGAGATTAGGCGCCGAATGCTTTGAAATATTCGCCGAACAGCGAGAAGGCCTTTTCGACATTCTCACGGGCGGCCGCATGCGCGTCCTTCGCGAGCTTCTCAGTGGTCGTCTTTACAGACTGGAGCTGTTCCTTGCGATAGGAATTGTAGGTGTCGAGCTGCTCCGATACCTTCTTGAAGCCGCCATCGAACTGAAATTCCTTCGCGAAGGGCAGGTCCTTCGGCAAGTCCTTGTAGAATTCGCCCACGTTAGCGAGGAATTCTTTCTCGAGGCTCAAAATCTGATCGGCCTGGGCCGTGAGAGCCTTGAAATTCTGCTCGAAGAGTGAGAAGGAAAAATCGAGACCATTAAGGTAATTTTCCTTAACGAGACCGGAAAATTCCTTTGCGGGCTCGGTGAAGTCCTTCACTTTCGAGGCTGCTTTTCTCGTCGTTTCTGACATAGCAAACCTCCTGAATAGGATTTAGTTAATACTAATATAATTGCCACTCGGGCCCTGTCAAGGGTTTTTGTACGCATTTGCACAAAATAATAATCGAATTATCATAGGCATCTATGAATACGATGGTCGAATTAAAATCCGCATGTGCTAATAATAGCGGAATTTGCCGTCCCCGGGCGGAGTACGATTTCCTCTGTCCCCTGGATTTTATAAGTTAGAATTTTTAGGGCGGAAAAAGAAGACGAGGGCAGCGTCTTCAAAAAATATTCGATAGATGACGCCTATGAAAAGAATCGACTATAAAAGAATTCCGAATTTTCTGAGCGGCTTTCGCCTCCTTCTGGCCATAGCGCTCTGGGTTCCGGCCATGCTCGACCGCTCCATGTGGGTAGGCGCCGGGCTCATTATCGCGGGTCTCACGGACATCCTCGACGGTTACCTTGCCCGGAGATGGAGTGTCGTTACAGAATACGGCAGCAGGCTCGATTCCGCAGCCGACATGGTGCTTGTCACGTGCGCCGCATTCTGGGTGGTCCTCGTAGAGCCGGATATCTTCTTCAATAATAAACTGCTGGTCCTGTCATGGATGCTTATCGGGACTGCTTCCCTCGTCGTCGGGCTCGTGAAGTTCAGGCGCATCCCCGACCTCCACCTCTACATGACAAAGGCCTCCTCGGCAGGGGGCTACGTCTTCATCATATTCATGTTCGTCGTCGGCTACAGCCCGATGCTCTTTTACATCGCCTCCACGCTTCTGATATTGTCTACGCTCGAAAGCCTCCTCCTTCAGCTTCTCACACAAAAGCCCGACGAGCGCGTGCGGTCCATCCTGTACGCCTACCGCCGGTGGCGAAATTCTTCGGGGCCCTCCTTCTCATAGAGCCGCGCGTTCAATATACTCTATACCATGCCTGCTTCTCTCATCCCCCTGGCTCGGGATATATGGACTGCTGTTTCTTCTCAGGCTTTTCTCGGCATGGACGTCGGCGCCCGCATGACGGTCGTCAGGCTGGCCTCGGGTTTCCTTCTTGTGCACTCGCCGGTGCGCCCGACGGACGCGCTCAAAAACGAGCTCGCCGCCCTCGGCGAGGTCAGGTTCATTATCGCCCCGAACAAATTCCACCATCTCTACGCGGGTGAATTCGCAGCTGCCTTCCCGGATGCCCGTCTCTACGGCGCTCCGGGTCTCAAGGAAAAGCGAAAAGACCTCGACCTCCACGGGATACTTTCCGACGAGCCCGAGCCCTACTGGGAGGATTCACTTGAGCAGCATTTCTTTGAGGGCATCCCGGCGGTGAACGAGGTCGTGTTTTTTCACCCCACGAGCCGGACGGTGATTTTCACGGACCTCGTCTTTAACTTCTCTTCCGGCCTCACGCCCGGCCAGAAGCTCTTCGCTCTTCTCGACGGCGTTTACGATAAAACAGCCGTGTCTAGGCTCACCCGCTACATCCTCCTAGGCGACAGGAAAAAGGTGCGCCGCTCGGCGGACAGAATCCTCGAATGGGACTTCGACAAGGTCGTCCTCGCCCACAAGGACATCGTCCACGAAGGCGGGTACGAAGCTGTGAAAAAAGCCTTCGAGAAGCTCTGACCTCAATACCTCGAAAGCGTCCCGCCGTCGACTACTATGATCTCGCCCGTGATGTAATCGGACGCGCGCGACGACAGCAACACCGTCACGCCCTTAAGATCGTCCGGGCCCCCGAACCTGCCGGCCGGTATCGACGCCAGAAGCTCGTCGCCCTTGCCCATGAACTCGGCGCTGATTACGGGAGTCGTCATGTTCGTCGGGAACCATCCCGGCGCTATGGCGTTTACATTTATGTTATGCCCTACCCACCTGATTGCGAGATCCTTCGTCAGCGTTACGACGGCGCCCTTCGACGCCACGTATGACGGCGCGCTTACGACGCTCGTCGTCTGGTAACCCATTACGGAGGATATGTTGATTATCTTCCCGCTCTTTGCCTTTATCATCTCCTTTGCCGCTTCCCTCGCGCAAAGAAAGGTCCCGGTCACGTTTATGCTCATAACCTTTTCCCAGTCTTCGAGCGTGGTGTCCTCGGGAAGCGCCCCCAGGGCGATGCCGGCGTTGTTGACGAGTATGTCCACCTTGCCGAATTCCGCCACAGTCGCCCCGACGAGCGCCGCGGCGTCTCCCTCGTCCGAAACGTCGCACTTAAACGGGAGCGTCTTAACACCCGTAGCCTCGCTTATCTCCTTTGCCGTCACGACGCAGCCGTCGTAGTTCCTTGCGGCGATGACGACGTCGGCCCCGGCCTCGGCCAGCCCGTATGCCATCTGTTTTCCTATCCCGGTGTATCCCCCCGTTACGATCGCCGTCTTCCCGGTGAGGTCGAATAATTCCTTTACGTTCATTTAATACCTCCGCAGCCGTCTTTTAAGACCTGCTGAATGTGTGATTTTAGCTTCCAATCCGCGAGAGAAAATATAACAGGATTGTCCGCATCCCGTAATCCGCATATGGAAACCTCTCCGGTATTTGGATGCATGGGAATACTAAAAGCTTCGAATGGAGAGAAGGGCGAAGGGGAGGGGTTCCGAACAAAAAAGCGGGCCTGCTCCCGGGATTATTCCGGCCGCGCGGCCCGCTTCTATTTTCAGTATATTAAGTTCCCGTCTTACTTCTTTGTCCCGGGCTCGGTCATCGACCACGGGTCCAAAAGCTCCTTTAACTTCTCGGCCGGGAGAACCTTCTTTTCGAGGGCCACTTCCCTAACGGTCTTTCCGGTCTCGTAGGCCTCTTTCGCGATCTTCGCTGCGGCGTCGTAACCGATCACCGGCGCGAGGCTCGTGCACATGGCGAGGCTCTTCTCTATCATCTCCTCGCAGCGCTTCTTGTCGGCCTTGATGTCCTTTATGCACTTGTCGACGAATACCTGCGACACCTTCCCCAGGAGCTCTATCGACTGAAGGAGGTTGTGTCCCTTCACCGGCATCATGACGTTTAACTCGAAGTTCCCGAACTGCCCGCCTATCGTTATCGTAAGGTCGTTCCCTATGACCTGCGCCGCTACCTGGCACACGGCTTCGGGGATTACGGGGTTCACTTTCCCCGGCATGATGGACGAGCCGGGCTGGACCGGCGGGATGAGTATTTCGCCTATGCCGCAGCGGGGGCCGCTACCGAGCCACCTTATGTCGTTGGCTATCTTCATGAGCGACACGGCCAGAGTCTTGAGCTGCCCGCTCGCCGAAACCATGGCGTCTTTCGAGCCCTGGGCTTCGAAGTGGTTGTCCGCTTCCCTTAGCTTCGTCTTCGTCATCGCCGAAAGCTTTTTTGCGACGAGTCCGCCGAATTTCGGATGCGTGTTTATGCCTGTGCCTACGGCAGTGCCGCCTATCGCGAGCTCGCTCATTTCCTCTCGCGCGTATTCGACCCTCTTTATACCGTGTGTGATCATGCTGGCGTAGCCGCTGAACTCCTGCCCGAGCCTTATCGGCGTCGCGTCCTGAAGGTGGGTCCTTCCGATCTTCACTATCTTGTCGAACTGTCTTGCCTTGGATGTAAGGGCCTTTTCAAGGTTCTTAAGGGCGGGAAGGAGAACCTCGTTTATCGCGATTATGGCCGAGACGTGAAGGGCGGTCGGGTACACGTCGTTACTCGACTGTCCCATGTTCACGTGGTCGTTCGGATGAATGCCAGACTTGTCGCCCTTTTTCACGCCGAGTATTTCGTTGGCGCGGTTGGCAATAACCTCGTTCGTGTTCATGTTGCTCGAGGTGCCAGACCCGGTTTGGAAAACGTCGAGCACGAAGTGATCGTCGAGCTTCCCGGCTATCACTTCGTCCGCGGCCTTAACGATAGCATTGCCTTTCTTCTTGTCGAGGAGCCCGAGCTGCACGTTCGACTCCGCGGCCGCCTTCTTTATCATTCCGAGCGCCTTCACTAAAAGGCTGTGCTTGCGTATGCCGCTTATCGGGAAATTTTCAATGGCCCTCGCTGTCTGAGCGCCGTAGTACGCCTCCGAGGGGACTTCCATCTCCCCCATCGAATCGTACTCAACTCTTGTATTCTTACTGCCCATGGTACTCCTCCTTGGAAACCTGATTTCGGGGAAATAATTATGCCATATAGCCCGTATTTTTCTAATGCGGGCAGCGCCCGCCGGCAACAGGCGTGGCAACATAGATGATCTCTTTAGCTCCCTTTGGAAAAGAGGTGTATGGGGATTTGCGCGCAATACGCGCTCGCCGCAGAGGAGTTAACAGCGGAAACGCGTATCACAGGCTGAAAAATAGCCTAATCTTGACGTCGTCCTTTTTGGCCGAGGTTTCTATCTTGTCCGGGTACACTCCGGTGAGGAACCCCTTTATGCCGTGCACGAAAGCGTCCTCTCCCAGAAAATGCCCCTTGTGCACGCCGACCGCGGGGAGCGCGAGCAGGGTCCCCTTGTAATCGATGCAGATTTCGAGAAATACCTCGTCATAGCTCGCTTCGAGCCTTACCGGCCCCGAGATAAGCCCGGCTTCGTTAAGGTGATTCACTATCTCCTCGACCGTAGATTTGGCGTGCTGTATGACCTCGTCGTCGAGCCGCCACTTCTTCTCGTTCGCCTTGAGGAACGTAACCAGGGAATCGAGCGTCGGGGCCAGATCCCCCCTCACGAACACCTCTGTCTTCTTGATCCCGAGCCTGAATATAAGGACGAGGATTATGGACGAGATGAGGGCGATAGAAAGCGTGGTGTCCGTCATGAGCCTGAGCCACTCGGGAAACCTGTCGAAAAATCCGTGATATACCTTCCGGGCGATTCCCAGCAGAAGCGAGACACCAATGACGTACGTCATCCTCGAGTCGAGATTCCGTGAAGTCATTATCTCTATCCCGCCCGCTATCATGAACGCGCCGCTCACCACCAGCGACGCCCCTACGACAGGCAGCGGGAGCATCAGGAAGAGGGCGGACACCTTCGGGAAGAAGGCGAGGATTATCAGCATTATCCCGGTCGGGAAGGCCATATACCGGCTCGTGGAGCCGGCTGCCTGCGAAAGGCCTACGATTCCCGGCGTCGCGTTCATACCCGGCGCGCCCATGAACCCCCCTAACATGCACCCGAGGCCGTCGGCGAGCATCCCTTTCCTTATCGGTCCGTAATCGGGCTTCTTCCAGTCGGCGTCGTTTATCTTTTCGGCCGTCGTCACGACGCCTATGGTCCTCAGGGACGCCGCTATCGCCGCCATCAGGAACGCCGGCACGAGCGATAGCTCAAAATCATAGGATATGAAAGACGTATCGGGCAATGCGAACACGGCCGAGTTCTTGAAAAGCTCGATGCTGCTGTCGGGCACTATGCCCAGGAAAAGCGCTACGACGAACGCTACCGAAATTCCGATGAGCGAGCAGAGGAGCCTCAGAATTCCCTTGAACCATATGCTGAACCCCATGATTATCCAGAGTGTGATCATCCCGACGACCAGATGCTGCACATACTCGGGCTGGCCGTATCCCCTTATATAAAGCATGTTGTCGAGGGCGACGAGCCCGAGCTCGATGCCGATTACGAGAACGATAAACCCCGCTACGGCTGGCGGGAAGACGGGCTTCAGGCGCTTTATGAATATCGACATAACGATTTCGACCGCGCCTGCGAATATCGTCATCGCGAACACTGCAGGGAGCCCCCCGGCCTTCACGGCGAGCACGCATGGGGCGAGATACACAGCAGAATAGACCGGCGAGGCGAAATAACCGGAGCCCACGGGGCCCTTCCAGAGCGACTGCAGGATAGTGGCGATGCCGATTGCGATCATCGCCATGCTTATCGAGTCCGCCGTGACCTTGGGCGGCACGTCGCCGTACTCCGAGATAAGGACAATGTAGACGAGTGTGACAGATATATAGATCACGAACTGGAGGCCGAGCGGAATGAGCCGTCCGATAGGGGGCATATCGTCAACGCCGTATATTAGGTCGGCCGGCTTGGTAGCCAAGATAGGACTCCTCCGATCAGATCAAACGAGGATAAACGAATTTACATAAACGGCCGGCTGAATTCAATCGGAACCTGCCGCTTGAGGCGCGTGGATCATGCTTTTAAAACTTTTTACGCGCTCCATCGTATAATTATTCCATATACCGCGTACGGACGGGCGCCCGGTGTTCGGAATAAAAAAGAAAAGCGAACTGTCAGACGAAGAAGAGATGAAAAGATTTCAGAACGGCGACGAGTCGGGCTTTAACGTCCTCCTTGCGCGCCACGGTCCGGCTGTGCTTAGATTCATAAGGAAGATGACAGGGGCCGATGCCGCGCGCGCCGAAGACCTTTTGCAGGAAGTCTTCGTAAAGGTGATAGAACGCCGCGGGCATTACGACCCGGGGCAGAAATTCACCACCTGGCTCTACAGCATCGCCCGGAACCACTGTATCGACTTCCTCCGGACGGAGAGCTTCAGGCGCCACGGCTCGCTCGACGCGCCCGTATCCGCCGGCGACGAAGGCGGCGCGGTCGTTATAGACATGATAAGGGGAGGGGAGAGGGCCCAGGACGAAAAGGTCTACGACCGCGAGGTGAGGGACGTGCTCGACCAGGGCCTAGGCGGCCTGAAAGAAGAATTCAGGGAGGTCTTTCTCCTCCGCGAAGTCGAGGGGCTTTCCCTCGACGAGATAGCCGCCGTCACGGGCTCTCCGCTCGGCACGGTAAAGAGCCGCTTGAGATATGCCTACCGCGACCTCAGGCGCGCCTTCACAGAGTCCGGATATTTCGAGGAAAGGCGTAAGGCGAGGGGTGAGTAAATGGACAAGATGAACTGCGAGAAATGCAGCGAGCTTCTGCTGGAATACATGGACGGCGAGCTCTCCCCCGGGGAGACGGCGCTCGTCAGGTCCCACGTCGGGGCCTGCCCCGAATGCCTCCGCGAGTACGAGGACTACGCCGAGATCAGGCGGATGGCGTCCGAGCATGCACAGGCCCCCGAGCTCTCGCCCGAAACCGTATCCGCCCTCTCGCGTGCGGCGAAGGAGAGCGTCTCGAAGGGCCGAAAACCCTTCTGGAAGAGATTCGCCTTCTCGCCATTCCTGATCCCCGCTCTGTCCTCGGCTATAGCGCTCTCCGTGTGGTTCTACTACGGGAACACTGGTACACATCTTCCGTCCGGCGGCTCTTCTTCGACAACCGTAATGGCGAAAAAGTCTGGGCCCGTGTCCGGAGGCTCGGATGCCGAAAACATGAGGGCCGCCGCGCCGGCTCCGAAGCGCGAGAGGGCTCTTACTCAGGACAGCGAGCTCCGCGCCCAGTCCTACGGCGAGGCCGGCGCTATGACGGAACGAAAAGCCGCCGCCCCGGCTCCGCCCCCAGCGCCGATGGCGGAGAGTGACGAAACGTCCCCGGCCGAATCCGCACGCATGAGCACGCCGGAAGAAATGCGGATCATGAAAGCCCCCTCCGGCGCCGGGCGCGGGGAAATACCCGTCCTCGAAGACTCGGCTGAAAGCGAAACTGCGGCCCTGTACTCGGCTGACGCGTTGGGCGAATACGACGAGCCGCTCCAAACGGCCCTCCGCCAGCAGAAAGCCGGCGACTGCGCCTCCTCTATACGGACGCTCGAAGGACTCCTCGCGTCGCGGCCGGAGCCGCCCCATAAAGTACAAACCGTCTCCTACCGCTCACTCGCCGAGTGCTACGAAGAGAAGGGCGACATTGACAAGGCGGTCAACAGCTACAAGCAGCTCGGACGGCTGTCCCCCGCCGATGCCCCATACGCCGACGCACGCATTTCAGAGCTCAAAAAGCAGCAGGGCGCTGTAGCGGCCACGCCCGCCCCGACCGTAACGCCGGTGAATTGAGCACGCTACGCGTACTGAATTACTGGGTGAACGTTGCCTTCAATTTCCAATCTTGCTAAGTCGAAACGTAAGCTACTTATATGTCATTCCCGAATGCATGTATCGGGAATCCAGTTTTTATCCCTGTTTTTCGTAGTCATCCTGAACTCGTTTCAGTATCTAAAGCTTTAACTGAAAAGGCAAAGTATTAACGGCTTCTACTTTTCCTGGATGAAAAGCACACAAAGTGTGTTTTACGAGCGTAGCACGTTCGGAGTTTACAGGCACCCGAAGCGCGGACGGTGGTAATGACAATGACGCTGCTACTCCGGATTCCAGCGGGCGTGGCCCGCCTCCAAAATCTTTTCCTTCCACCGCTCGTAATAATCCCTAAATCCTTTCGAGGGAGACGATCATGGGATTCAAGAAAAGAATGAAAGTAATACTCAGGTCCCGGCTCAACGACTGGCTTACGAGGGCCGAAGACCCGGCGAAGATCCTTGCCCAGTCGGTCGAGGAAATGGACGAAGGGCTCGAACGCGCCCGCGTCAGGCTGGCGGTTCTCAGGTCCGGCATCGAGGAGCGCTCGAAGCTCCTCAAGCGCACGGGGGAAATGTCCGCCTACTGGCAGGAGCGCGCCGTCGAATATGTGCGCCAGGGTATGGACGAGAACGCCGCCGAGGCCGTCCGCCGGCGGAGGGCGATCGACGAAAAGGTAAGGCACCTCTCCGCTGTCCAGGCCAGGGAAGAGGAAGCGCTTTCGGAATACGAAGCGCGGTACGAATCGCTCGGGGAAAGGGTCAAGGCCGCTAAGGAGAAGAAGACTGTCCTCCTCTGCGAGCTCTCATCGAGGGAAGGCGTCTCCCGGGAAACCCTGGAGAGCCATTCGCCCGCATGCCGGACGGAAGAGCCTTTCCAGGTATTCAGGAGAATCGAGGAAAGGTTATCGGTCGAGTCTGCCTCTCTCGAAATCGCACGCGATAAGGATGCGTGGAAGAGGGAGGAAAAGCTCATCGCCGAAGAAGTCGAATCCATCAGAAAGAACATTCAAAAAGGAGGCAGCAAGAAATGAAAAAACGTATCGTCATAATAACCGCATTACTTCTGTTCGCATTCGTGACAGCGGGGGTGAAATACATCTCCGCGTTCCCCGTAATCCCGAAGCCTGAAAGGGAGGGCGCGCTGACGTGGGATTTAAAACTCGGCAGCCCCTACGTCCTCAAGGGCGGTGAGCGCGAAATGCTCCTTAACATCAAGCTCGAGGGCAAGGAAGCCGAGCTCAGGGAAAGAACGCCCGTTAACCTAGTCCTGGTGATCGATCGAAGCGGCTCCATGTCGGACAGGGGCAAGATGGAATACGCGAAGGAGGCGGCGAGGCGTATAGTCGGCCTCCTTGGAAAGGACGACAGGCTGGCCATCGTCGCGTATTCGACGGACGTCGAGGTCATCCTCCCGGCGCGCAAGACCACCGACAAGGAGGCCGCCATCTCGGCGATAAATTCCCTCTACCCGACCGATTCGACGAACCTCTCGGGCGGTCTCGAAAAAGGGATCGCGCAGCTTAAATCGCTCGAGCGTGATGGCTACGTAAACCGCGTGATACTCCTCTCGGACGGCCTCGCAAACGCGGGCATAACGGACCCCTCAGGGCTCGGCAGGATAGCGAGCCGAGCGTCGGAGGGCGGTATATACGTGACGACGATGGGCCTCGGCGCGGATTACGACGAGAACCTCATGATGGGCCTCGCCGAGCACGGTGCAGGCAACTACTACTTCATCGAATCGCCGAACCAGCTCGCCGGGATATTCGAGAAGGAGTTCGGCCAGATGGCGGCAGCCGTCGCTAGGGACACGGTAATAAAGCTCGCGCTCGCCCCGGGCGTAAGGATAGACGAGGTCTACGGCTACGAGTATTCCTCCCGCGAAGGCTCCGCCGAGATAAAGCTCGGCAACTTCTTCGGCGGGCAGGAAAGGGACATACTCGTCAGGCTGACGGTCCCTGCCGGCGTGGGCGGCATGCACGAGCTCGCCGCCGCGTCGCTCTCGTACGGCGACCTTCTAAGGCAGGGCTCCCCCGTCTCCTCGGCCTGGACGCTCGCGTACGAGGTCACGTCCGACGGCGATAAGGTTGCCGCAAACGAGGACGAGTCCGTCCGTTCGAGGCAGGTCTCCGTCGATGCCGCATCCGTTTACCGGAAAGCGGCCGTAGCCTACGAGAGCGGGGACGCCGAAGGCGCGCGCTCATATCTCGAAGACGCATACGACAGTATCGTTGAGCTCAATAAAAGTTCCTATGGTAACTCCAGGACCATGAAGCAGGAGCGCGATCTCAAGGGGGCCGTTCGGCAGATGGCCGCCCCGCCCGCCCCGTCGTCCGAAGAGGGCAGGGTGATAATAAAGGAGCAAAAGGCAGGCGCTCGTGAGGCCCAGAAATAAACAAGCAGATTCGGGGCATCGCCGGGGCGGCAACTCCCGGCGGTGCCCCGGCTATATATCAAGGAATGACAATGAGAAGAATCCCATCCTCGATAATATTCACGGTCCTTATTTCCGCCGCATACGGCGCGGCGGTGTTCACTCTCTACCGACTCTTTCCGAACTCAATACCGGCCGGTCTCTACTACCCCATCATTCTCTCGGGTGTCGCAGCCGGTTCGGGCATGTGTCGGGGCATACCGCCCACAAGGGCTGCGTTCGCCGGACTGGCCGCCGGATTCGTGTACGCGCTCCTCTCGCCCCTCTTCCCGCTCGCGGGGGCGGCGCTCTCCGGGGCTTGCCTGGGTGGAGGCATAACGCGCGGAGGAAAACCGGGCGTATTTCTTCCGGCTCTCAAGGGAGCGCTCTTGTTCCCGCTCTTCATCGTCACGGGGGCGTTCGTCGGCGTATTCGTAGAATATGCCGGCCCGTTTCCGGCTGCTCTCTTCTGGGCCTCGTGGCTCGGCCTCGCCGCTGGCGTCATAACCGCGCCGTTCTTCAAAGGGCGCCTCCGCAAAGCAGAAAATGACCTTGACGACAGCCTCCGGGAATTCTCCGGCGAGGCGCGCGGCATAGATGCCGACCTCAGGGAGCTCTACGAGAGGATGAGGTAATCCGGTCAGGGGATGGCTCGTTCTTGAGTACGTCAATATCCAAGGCCGCTTCAACCGCGAAATTAATGTTTTACTAAAGGTATTCCATCCTCTCCCGAAATGCTGTAGAATTAGCTCATAACCAGAGGAGGATGACCGGTATGAGCCGCTTTATCCGGACAGGACTATTCGTTTTGACGGCGCTGTTCTTTCTCGCCGTGTTAACCGGCGCGCCCGAAACCGCCGTTTCCCAGGATGCGAACGGGGCCGTAACCGAGGTCAACTTTAACGCCGACGCCCAGCGCAATTTCTGCGCCGTCAGATGGACCGAGCAGTATCGGGGCCGGAAGGCCGACATAGAGGTCAGGACGCGCGGCGCGCACAACGAAGTCGCCGTATTCTACTGCCCCGACTGCAGTCTCTACGACCATTTCATTAAGCCCTATCTCGAATCCGAATACCGGGGCAAAACCGGCATGATGAGGCTCTCCGAGTGCGGCTTCCAGCAGGCCGTTTTCAAGGGCAACCGTGGCACACAGGAGATAGTGATCGACGTACAGCACGTGTTCCCGAATCCCCGGAGGGCAGTATGCGTCCAGGACTGGAGCATGCGCTACCAGAAGCACTATCCCAACGTAAAGGTCTCTTCCCGCGGCGAGTTCGACGAATCTATAGTGTTCTCGTGCTCGGGATGCACGTCGCAGGAGCGCTTCATTCTCCCCTTCCTCGAAACGGACCACGAAGGGCGTACCGCGATGGACAAGCTCAGGAGCTGCGGCTTTACGGAAGTCGTTTTCACCAACGCCTCCGGGTCGAGCGAAGTCGTAAGAGAGGTGCGGTGATAAACGGCCCGGCTTGACAAAATCCTATCGGTAAATAATTTTAATCACATGCCCGGGAGAACCGGGCTCGATATTAATAAACACTGGGGGCTTTAATTTGGACGGTGTCGGCACATTCCCTTTCGGCTGGGTGAGAGAGCCCGGCGGAGAGAACTGGCAGATAATCTGGGACCAGAAGACGAAGGTCGTTTACGCCACGGGCGTAAAGTCCAAAGAGGTCCTCGAGATAGGGAAGTCCTCGACGTGGGTCGAGGCGAAGTCGTTCGCCGACGAGGTCATGGAAACCCCCGAAAGATATCTGACAAGGCCCGCCGGCAAGGCGGTATAGACCGCACCGGCTTTTCGCTTCGATAATCCGCGGCCCCGGCAGCCGAAGTCGCGCTACGCACGCTGGAACGGGAGCCCGGCAGCATTTGACCGCGCCTATGCATAGACTTACGAGGTACATGGAGCAGGAGCTCGTGTCCATCCCATCGGGTAGCGGGAAAGTGGACGGGCTTTATTACTACAGCAAGGGCTCCTCGCCCGACTCCCCGGCCGGCAACACCGCAATAATCCATATACACGGCTTTCTGGGGAATTTCCTAGACGGCTCCCAGCGTTTCCTGCCGCCCCTACTCGCCGAGAGCGGTTATTCGTCGCTCGCGATAAACACCCGCATGGCCAACTTCGGCCTCTTCTTCGGCTTCGGCATAATCGACGACGTCCTTCCGCAGATAGACGCGGCGGCCGATTACCTTCTCCATCTCGGCTTCAAGAACATTATCATTTCGGGATACAGCCTCGGCACGTGCATGGTGCTGAGGTACGCCGCCGAAAGGAACGACCCCGAGCGCTACCCGCACTTAAAGGGATTCATCTCACTCGCTACGCCATACTCCATGCCCGAATCCATACGCCGTCGCTGGAACAGATGGGACAGCGAGCCCACCTACGACGAGGTATACCACGAGGCGAAAGAAATTCTTAAGCCCGACCCGTACACGACTAACCAGGACCGCACGATCCTCATATACAAGGCGCGCGGGAGCACATACCTCCCGTGGCACACCGAAATATATACCTATAAAACATGGTGGTTCCTCGCGGGCCCCGAGGCCGAAACCGCCAAGGCGCACCTCATGATAGAAAGGGTCAAGCTGCCCATACTCCTCATCCAGGGCTGGCACGACGAAGTCGTAAAGCCCGAGGAAACGCACGACCTCGTCAGCATAGCGCTCGAATCGGGGAACGAGGACGTGTCCGCTTTCTACGTCAACGCCGGGCACACATTCGAGGGCAGCGAGAAAGAGCTCGGCGAAATCATAGTAAAGTGGCTCGACGAGAGATTTAAGGCCTGAAACGGAAGGGTGTAATGGTTCCGAGACAAAGAAGACTTGTGAGCTTTGAAGCGGAGGACGGATTCCTGATTAACGGGCTCCTTGTGTCCGGTGAATTCGAATCCGAAAAGGATCTCTACGAAGCCCCTATAGTGCTCGTCGTCCACGGCGTCCTCGGGCACTTTCTTGCCAGGGGGACCCCCAGGCTTCTTCCGAACGCGCTCGTAGATAACGGTTTCAGCTCGTTTTCGATAAACACGCGCATGGCGTTCACTGGCCAGATATTCGGGGGCGGGATATTCGACGAATCGGCCCTCGACGTCGAAGCCGCTGCCAACGTCCTCGCCGAGGAGGGGTTTAAGAACATTATCGTCCTCGGGTGGAGCCTCGGCGCGAACATCACAGTCTACTACGCAGTAAGGGGCGCTCACAAAAACGTAAGGGGGCTCATCCTCGAAGGATGCTCTTCCTCGCTCCCGGCGTCCAACAAAAACCGGCTCGACAAATGGCAGAGCATACCGACCTACGACCATATCTACGAAATCGCGAAAAAGGTCTTATGGCCCGATCCTTTGACGACGGAAAACGACAGGGTCTTCATAG
>JBFWTW010000005.1:0-35651 GCA_050247635.1 Candidatus Dadabacteria bacterium
ATCTGAGCGCCGTATTGCTGCATCGGCATGGCCGACTGGAACGAGATTACGAGCCCCACGAGGAAATTCACGAGGGCTATTATGAAAAAGGAGTTCGCGCCGAACTTCTCGCAGGTCGTGAAGACCTCTCCCCATCTTATACTGAACGGGTTAAGGAGCGCCTTCATCAGCCCGACGGTTACCTGCCCCGTGAAGATAACGTGGATCTTCAGCTCCCCGAGCAGGTCGTAGGCCACGCGGCCGATGTTCTCGATTATGCCCATGCGCTCTTTTGGCGCGGTTTCTTTGGGCTGGGCGAAGCTCTCGGGGTCGAACAGGGCGAACAGCTTCTGGAGGTCGTCCTTGAGGCCGGTTATCTCGAAGCCGCCGCCGGCTTTTTCCTGCATCAGCCTGAGCTCTATGAGGAGGGCCATCCCCGAAGCGTCCATGTAATCGATACCCGAGGCGTCGATCACGACATTTTCAGGCTTTTCTTTGGTCAGGGCGTCTTCTGCTTTGTCCCAGATGCCGGACGTGGTGTATGCGTCGAGACGACCGCCAGGCTTGAGTGTGAGTGTGCCCTTCCCGTCCTTTGCCGTTTCGAACGAAGGGGGTGATGAACCTCTTTCGGGATTGTTCATATATGCGCAGCCGATGTGGCTATGTTTTCGATTCCTGCAAATATGGCCGAATGCGGTAGAATTGCAACTGAGATTAACATAGTATAATCCTCGGAGTCAATTATGAAAAGCAATCCTGATTTTGTAAGAAACCTGGACGCCTTCTACTACGCCGAGGTGTTCCTCGTCTGCGCCGTGTCGGCTGTGCTCGGCATACGCCTGTTCCTCCACATGACCGGGTACCCGCAGGTCGGGAACGGCACCCTCCACATAGCGCACATGCTGTGGGGCGGGCTGCTCATGCTCGCGGCCCTGATGATGCTGTTCTCCTTCATCGGGAAGCGCATAGAGCTCTGGGCGGCGATACTCGGCGGCGCGGGGTTCGGGACGTTCATAGACGAGGTCGGGAAGTTCGTGACGAAGGACAACGACTACTTCTTCGAGCCCTCGGTCGCGATAATGTACGTGGTGATAGTGCTCATAATCCTGGCTCTCCACATGATAAGGTTCGGCTGGACGTTCACCAGAAGGGAATATCTCGTAAACGCACTTAAGGGGCTCGAAGAGGCGGCGCTATCGGACCTGGACGAAGATGAGAAGAAAACGGTGCTTCTTTACCTCGACAGGAGCGACCCGGACAACCCGCTCACTCCAGCTGTGAGGGATCTCATAACTAACGCGGAGCCCCTGCCCAACCATTCGCCTGGGCTCTACAGGAGGCTCAAGGACCGTTTCGGCGGCTTTTACGAGAGTATAGCCGGGACGGCCGTTTTCAGGCGCGGCCTGGTCGTTTTCTTCCTTTTACAGCTGGTGGCGACATTCGGATATGTCCTTTTCCTGACTCTCTATTACGGCTTCGGGCTGGGCTCGAATCTGAGCTTCGCCGCCCTCGAGCGGGCGCACCTCGACGTAGACGACCTTTCCTTCATCGATATCGCCCGGCTATTGTCGTCGGCCCTGTCCGGCGTCTTCGTCTTCCTCGGGGTCTACTACATGCGCCGATCGCGCCTCAAGGCCTATATGATGTTCGAGCGCGCCCTTCTTGTCTCGATACTGCTTACGTACGTGTTCGTATTCTACAAGGAGCAGTTCGCCGCGCTTGCGGGACTCTTTTTCAACCTCGTAATACTCGTCGGTCTCAGGATGCTAATAAGGCAGGAGCAGGTGGAGGAGATAAGGACTGCTTCGTTCTGGAAGTGAAACGCCCTCAACCGACAGCGACGCCGTGCATGGAGTAGTAAACGAGGACGAAATAGTAGGAGACGGGGAAGACGAATATGAGGCTGTCAAACCTGTCGAGTACCCCGCCGTGGCCGGGAACGATCCCGCCCGAGTCCTTTATGCCGACGCCCCTTTTTATCGCCGATTCCACCAGGTCGCCGAACACCGCAGCCGCCGAGACGAATATGGCGAAGAGGATCGTCCAGTCGGACGAGAGCGGCGAGCCGAATCCGTAATTGACTATAAGACCCGTTACGATGCACACGATGACGCCGCCGAGTGTGCCCTCCACCGTCTTTCCCGGGCTTATGACCGGGGCGATCTTCCTCTTCCCGAGCTTAAGGCCCGTAAAGTAAGCCCCCGTGTCGTTGAGGAACGTGCATGCGACTGTGAAAAATATGAAGAAGAAGCCGGGATCCGCTAGGCCCTGTGCGTTTTCGGCGTAAAATCCTATCGAGCCGCGCGATTCTATATTGCGGAGGAGTATTGCATGGCAGAGGAGCCAGCCGAGATAAACGATGCCGAAGAGGGTTGCCCCTCCCCTTATGATCGCACTCTCCTCGCCGGTTTTTCTGAGGTTGAATATGAAGACGAGCAGAACGGACAGCGTGAACATGAGCGAGAAGTCTACGTGCCCCATGTACGCCGCGACCGCTATCAGGAGTGACAGTATTATCCCCGACCCCCGCGCATACGGGAGGTTCCTCGACTGAAGAAGCCTTTGGTATTCTATCTGCCCCGTGAGGACGAGCGCCATGATGAAGAGGAGGAATATGACTCCCCCTATCCTGAATATGACGTAGAGTATCGGGATGGCTATAGCAGCCGTGACTATCCTTTGCCAGAAGTTGCTCATATCGGTCGAATAGATATAATGTCCATAACCTGACGGTTATTGCAAATACTATGAGTGAATCCGACATAAAACCGCTGTTCGAGCCGCGCGGGGAGCCGATGAGCGTCGCCGTTTTGCTCTCGGGCTCGGGGACCAATTTCGTCGCCATCGCCGAAGAGGAAAGACGGCTCGCCCGCTCGGGCGAAAGGCTCTACGGCAGGACGGACGCCGTATTCACGAACGCCCCCGGATGCGAGGGGGCGAAGAAGGCGGCGGAGTACGGCGTACCGGTTCTCTCGATCGGCTCGAAAAAATATTTCGAAGTTCTCGGCAAGAGCCCCGAGGACGAAGAAATGAGGGACTATTACGACGCCGCGGCTATTTCGCTTATCGAGAGCGTCTGCACGCCCGACGTTATAGTCCTCGCCGGCTACAGGCGGAGGCTCGGCAGAGCCTTCATCGAGAGGTACAGCGACAGGATACTTAACCTCTACCCCGGCGACATCACGAAGGATTATCTAGTACGCGGGGTGGACGCCTGCGTACAGGCGTTACAGGCCGGGGAGGACAGCCTCCGCTGCACGGTGTATCTCGAACGCCTCGGCGAGAGGTTCGGCACGGCCCTAGTGCAGTCGCCCCCCGTATCGCTCACAGGCTTCACCGAGGCTGACAAGGACGCAATGGGGGCCAAAATAAGGGAAGAGGCCGAGTGGAAGGCGTTTCCATTCGCCGTTCACGAGCTCGTGGCCAAAGGAAGGGTTGGGATCGACGGGGACGGGGCATTATACGTTGACGGAAAGAAGCTCGGTCCCGCTGGTTACGCCATGGAAGGCGCCTGATCGTAGCCCATATCACACCTATAAAACACTTTAAGTACGCTTCGTAACCTACAGTAATAATGAATTAATTGGCCAGATTTGGCGTCACATCAGGGCTTATTCTTTTCCTTGGCCCACGAATCCTTGAGAGTGACGGTCCTGTTGAATACGAGGGCGCCCTTTTTCGAGTCCCGGGCGTCGGGAGTGAAGTAACCGAGCCTCTCGAACTGGTAGTTCACGCCCGGCTCGGCGTCGGCAAGCCCCGGCTCGACAGGGCAGTCTTTCAGCACCGTGAGGGAATCGGGGTTTAAGTGCTCCTTGTAATCCGAGCCGTCGGCCCCGGGCTCGGGAACCGTGAACAGCCTGTCGTAGAGCCTGACCTCGGCCTTTTCGGCGTGCGGGGCCGAGACCCAGTGAATCGTGGCCTTGACCTTCCGCCCGTCGGGCGAGTCGCCGCCCTTTGTCGCGGGGTCGTATGTGCAGAGGAGCTCCGTTATCTCGCCGTTCTCGTCCTTTACCACGCTCTCGCACTTAAGGAAATAGGCGTAGCGGAGCCTGACCTCGATGCCGGGCGAGAGCCTGAAGAACTTCTTCGGCGGGTCTTCCATGAAGTCGTCGCGCTCGATATAAAGCTGTCCTGAAAACGGCACCTTCCTCGTACCCATCGAAGGGTCTTCCGGGTTGTTGACGGCGTCGAGCTCCTCGGACCCGCCCTCGGGGTAGTTCGTGATCGTCACTTTGAGCGGATTCAGAACAGCCATTACCCTCAGCGCCGTCTTGTTGAGGTCATCCCTTACGCTGTGCTCGAGGAGCGATATGTCTATCACGCTCTCCTGCTTGGTAACCCCTATCCTGGAGCTGAAATTTCGTATCGAAGCCGGGGTGTATCCCCTTCTCCTGAGCCCCGAGATCGTCGGCATACGCGGGTCGTCCCAGCCGTTTACGTATTTGCCCTGGACGAGCTCCAAAAGCCGCCTCTTGCTCATGACGGTGTAGTTGAGGTTGAGCCTCGAAAACTCTATCTGCTGCGGGTGGTATATGGCGAGCTCGTCGAGGAACCAGTCGTATAGCGGGCGGTGGTCTTCGAATTCGAGCGTGCAGAGGGAGTGTGTGATCTTTTCTATCGAATCGGAGACGCAGTGCGCGTAGTCGTACATCGGGTATATGTGCCACTTGTCCCCGGTTCTGTAGTGTGGCTCCTGGATTATCCTGTACATGACGGGGTCCCGCATGTTGATGTTGCCCGAGGCCATGTCGATCTTCGCCCTGAGCACGTGCGCCCCCTCGGGGAATTCGCCGTCCTTCATGCGGCGGAAGAGGCCGAGGTTTTCCCGGGCCGGGCGGTCCCTGTACGGGCTGTTCTTTCCGGGCTCGCTGAGGGTGCCCCTGTATTCCCGTATCTCGTCCGCCGACAGGCTGTCTACGTAGGCCTTCCCGGCCTCGATCAGCGTTACGGCGTGATCGTAAAGGGCCTGGAAGTAGTCCGAGGCGTGGTAGAGCCCGTTCCAGTCGAAGCCGAGCCACCTGACGTCGTTCTCTATCGCCTCGACGTATTCGGTGTCTTCCTTGGCCGGGTTCGTGTCGTCGAACCTGAGGTTGCATATGCCGCCGTATTCCCCGGCTATGCCGAAGTTGAGGCATATGGACTTGGCGTGACCTATGTGGAGGTAGCCGTTGGGCTCGGGGGGGAATCGCGTCGCAACCCTGCCCCCGTATTTGCCGCTCTCGTTGTCCTCCTCGACTATCGTGCGTATGAAGTCGAGGCTTCTCTTCTCTCCGTTCTCTTCCATTCCGTTTCCCTTCTCCCGATGTCTCCGGGGATTAATATTATACGACCTGAGAAAAAATCAAAGGCCTGGCCATTGCCGCTCATTACAGCGAATATGTTGCCTAACCTCGCCTAAGCAATTACAATTACGCATTATGTATTTTCCCGCATACAGACCGAGAAGACTGAGAAGATCGAAGACTATCCGCGACCTCGTTTCCGAGACGAGGCTGTCGGCTGAGGAGCTCATTTACCCCATGTTCGCAGCCCCGGGCAAGGGCGTAAGGGAGGAAGTCCCCTCCATGCCCGGCATATACAAGCAGTCGATAGACAACATCGTCAAGGAGGCCCGCGAGGCCGAGGCGCTTGGAGTAAAGTCCGTCCTCCTATTCGGCATACCCGAGCACAAGGACGAGACAGGGAGCGAGGGCTACGCCGAGGACGGCATCATTCAGAAGACCGTCCGCGAGCTCAGGAATAAGACGCCCGACCTTCTCGTCGTGACGGACGTCTGCATGTGCGAGTATACGAGCCACGGGCACTGCGGGATTGTAAAGGGCGGAGACGTCGACAACGACGAGACGCTCGAATACCTGGCCAAGATGGCGGTCTCGCACGCCGAGGCCGGGGCCGACATAGTAGCCCCGTCCGACATGATGGACGGCAGGGTCGGCGTGATAAGAGAGGCCCTCGACGACGCGGGTTTCGACAAGGTGCCGATAATGTCGTATTCGGCCAAGTATGCCTCGGGGTTCTACGGCCCGTTCAGGGACGCCGCCGAATCGCCGCCCCAGTTCGGCGATAGAAGAAGCTACCAGATGGACCCGCCGAACGTGAGGGAAGCGCTCCGCGAGATAGCCCTCGACATCGAGGAAGGCGCGGACATCGTGATGGTGAAGCCTGCGCTCTCGTACCTGGACGTCATAAGCGCCGCGCGCGAGGAGTTCGACCACCCTCTGGCCGCCTATAACGTGAGCGGCGAGTATTCGATGGTCAAGGCCGCCGGGAAGCTCGGATGGATAGACGAGAAGCTCGTGATGATGGAGATACTGACCAGCATAAAGCGGGCCGGGGCAGACATAATAATCACCTACCACGCAAAGGAAGCCGCCGAAATCCTCCGCGGCCGGGGGAAGTAGATGGCCGGCAATCCCCACTATAAAGTTGTCGAGCTCTCGCTCGTCACGGACGAGGAGATAGAGAAGGCGCTTAATAAGTGGGCAGGCGAAGGATGGATATTCGACGGTATCCACTTTGTGGTGAGGGATTCCTCGAAGAGGCCGACGATGGCCTTCATCTTTTTCACCTCGGGCGCGGGGGAGTCCGAAAAACTCGAGAACGTCTAATCGGATTTATTTCCGAAATTACCCGACAGCTACAGAAAATATTGGGATGTTTTAAAGGGACAGCGTTTCAGCCTTTCGCTTTCAGTCCGGGTACTTCCTCGCCGTTAAGGTAAATCTCGAGCTCTGTGAGGTCATCGATCCTGTCCATACGCTCGAGCGACGCGAACTCCCCTTCCCTGTCGAGCAGGATCGCGCGGATGCCGAGTGCGCGCGGCCCATGGAAGTCGTTCTTGAGATCGTCGCCCACGTGTATGGATTCCTCCGGGTTCACCTCGGCCTTGTCGAGGGCCGTGAGGAAAATCTCGTGGGACGGCTTTGCATAACCGGCCTCGCTCGAAATGACGAACGTGTCGAAGTAGCCGGAAATCCCGAGCCGTTCCATCACGTCGTAAACGCGGGAGTCGAAGTTGGATATTATGCCGAGCCTGTAGCCTTTCGATTTGAGCGCTTCGAGCACGGGGACGGTTTCGGGGAAGAGGGTCCATGCCTCGGTCCTGAATACCTCGAAGAGCTCGTCGAAATGCTCGTCGAAGCCGGGGAACATTCCGACCTCGGTGTAGACGTCGGTGACTACCTTCTTCCACCAGCTCTTTTCGAGCTCCTTTCTCTCTTCATCGGAAACCCCGCCGAAAGCGAGCGGCGGCGCGCCCCTGAACGCCCTGGAAAAGGCGCTCCTCAGCGCTGCCGTGTCGGGGTCTGCCCCGTATTTACGGGCCACTCCGGCGTACGTGTTCCCGAGCCCTTCCTTAATAAAAAAGAGCGTGTCTGCGGCGTCGAAGAATATGGTCGTGATCTTTCCGTTTGTCATTCTGAAGTCTCTCTTTGTCTGAATGAAGACTTTAATATACACTCTATTTTCGGAAGGAGTAACAGGTGAAGGAGAGCACCAAAGACATATATGCAGCGGTCATTGTCCGCGATCTCATGTTTGCCTCGCGGATAAGAGAGGCTGCGAAAAGAAGCGGAATCAGGCTCGAATTCGTAAAATCCGGCGATGGATTCGCCGGGAAATTCGCCTCTCATTCCCCTGCGCTTTTTATCGTTGACCTCGGCACCAAGGGGCTCGACCCTTTTGCTGTAATCAGCGAGATAAGGGAAACACCCGCCCTCTCCGGCGCGCGCGTTATAGGATTCCTCCCGCACGTAGAAACTGATCTCAGGAAAAAGGCGGCGGAGGCGGGATACGACCTCGTCGCGGCCCGTTCGTGGATGGCGATGAACGTCGAAAAGATATTCGCCGACGTCGCCGCGGGAAAGTCGTTCCCCGCGAAATCCGGTCAGTAGCCGAGGTTCGGCCTCAGCCATTTCTCCACCTCCGAAAGGGGTATCCCTTTCCGTTCGGCGTAGTCCTCGGCCTGGTCCCTGTCTATATCGCCTATGTGCATGTATTTCGACTGCGGGTGCCCGAAGTAAAACCCGGCTACGGAGCTCGGCGGGTAGATCGCGAAGTTCTCCGTTATCTCGACGCCGATGTTCTCCTTCGCGCGCAGCATCTTCCACAGCGCGGCTTTTTCGGTGTGGTCCGGGCAGGCCGGATATCCCGGAGCGGGCCTTATGCCCCTGTATTTCTCCTTTATCAGGTCCTCGTATGTGAGGTCCTCTTCCTTCCCGTAATTCCACGTGTCGCGGGCGCGTTTGTGCATCATCTCGGCCAGCGCCTCGGCAACCCTGTCGCCGAGCGCCTGGACCATTATCGCCGAGTAGTCGTCGCCAGCCTCGCGGAACGTGTCGGCGAAGATCTCGACCTCCTTTCCGGCCGTGACGGCGAACCCGCCCATGTAATCGGCCCTTCCCGAGTCTTTCGGGGCGACGAAATCAGCGAGCGAGAGGTACGTCTCGTTTTCGCCCCTCGACCTCTGCTGGCGGAGGAAGTGGAACGTCTCGACGACCTCCTTCCGGCTCTCGTCCGCATATATCTCGACGTCGTCGCCGACGCTGTTGGCGGGCCAGAATCCCTGCACAGCCCTCGGTGCGAACCTCTTCTCGGCTGCTATTTGCCCGAGCAGCCTTTCGGCGTCATCGTATAGGCTCCTCGCCTGCGTGCCATATTTCTTGTGGTCGAGAATGGCGGGGAAAACACCCTTTAGCCCCCACACCCAAAAGAGCGGCGACCAATCGATGTACGGGACGATGTCCTCCATCTTTATATTGTTTATAACCTCGACGCCCAGCCTCTCGGGCACGTCTATGTGCGCAGTTTTCCAGTCGTCGGTGAATTTTTTCTCGCGGGCCTTTTCGATCGGTATGAACTCGGCCGCGCTTTTTGATTTCGAATGAAGCTCGCGGAGCTCTTCGTGCTTGCGCCTGGTTTCCTCGGCGAACGCCTCGTACTTGTCCGGGTTAAGGAGGCTGTTACAGACGTTGACGACGAGCGAGGCATCCTGGACGTGGCTCACGACGCCGCTGTAATGCGGCGCTATTTTTATGGCCGTGTGGGCCTTGCTGGTCGTGGCCCCGCCGATGAGCAGCGGCGTTTTGAAACCCTGCCGCTCCATCTCGGAGGCGTTGTGGACCATCTCGTCCAGCGAAGGCGTGATGAGACCACTGAGCCCTATAATGTTCGCGTTCACTTCTTTGGCCGTCTTGAGTATGTTCTCGCACGACACCATGACGCCCAGGTCTATTACCTCGTAGTTGTTGCATCCGAGGACGACCGAGACGATGTTCTTGCCTATGTCGTGGACGTCGCCCTTAACGGTCGCGATAACGAACTTCCCGCGCGACGACCCGCCGGCGGCGTTGGCTTTTTCGAGCTCCATGTAGGGCTCCAGGAATGCGACAGCCTTTTTCATGACGCGCGCGCTCTTGACGACCTGGGGCAGGAACATCTTGCCCTCGCCGAAGAGCTGCCCCACGACCTTCATGCCGTCCATGAGCGGCCCCTCGATGACGTCGAGCGGCTTCTGATACTTGTTGAGCGCCTCTTCAGTGTCGGCGTCTATGTGATCCACTATGCCTTTTACGAGCGAGTGGGAGAGCCTTTCCTCTACAGTCCCCTCCCTCCACTTTTCGGTTTCCTTGTCCTTCGTCTTGCCCGAGTCCTTTACCTTCTCGGCGTAGTCCACCAGAATTTCGGTGGCGTCGGGCCTTCTGTTGAAGAGGACGTCCTCGACCTTTTCGAGGAGCTCCTTATCTATCTCCTCGTAGACTTCGAGCATGCCGGCATTGACTATCGCCATGTCGAGCCCGGCCTGTATAGCGTGGTAGAGGAACGCGGCGTGCATCGCCTCCCTGACGACGTTATTCCCCCTGAACGAGAAGGAAACGTTGCTGAGGCCGCCGCTCGTCTTCGCGCCGGGGCAAACCTTTTTTATTTCCCTTACGCCTTCTATGAAATCTACGGCGTAGTTGTTGTGCTCCTCGATGCCCGTCGCGACCGTCAGCACGTTCGGGTCGAAGATGATGTCCGAGGGGTCCATGCCGGCCTTTTCGGTCAGGAGCTTGTACGCCCTCTCGCAAATCCTTATCTTGTCTTCCTTGGTCGCCGCCTGGCCTTTTTCGTCGAACGCCATGACGACGGCCGCCGCGCCGTAGCGCATTATCTCGCGCGCGGAGCCCAGGAACTTCTCCTCGCCTTCCTTGAGGCTTATCGAGTTTACGATCCCTTTCCCCTGGATGCACTTGAGCCCGGCCTCTATGACCGTGAACTTCGAGCTGTCTATCATCACGGGGACGCGGGCTATGTCGGGCTCGGTCGCTATCAGGTTGAGGAACCTCGTCATGCAGGCTTCGCCGTCGAGGAGCGCCTCGTCGAAGTTGACGTCTATGACGTTCGCGCCGTTTTCGACCTGCTGCTTCGCTATGGATAGCGCCCCTTCGAAGTCGTCCTCCTTTATGAGCCTCGCGAACTTCGGCGAGCCGGTGACGTTCGTCCTTTCGCCCACCATTACGAACGGCGCGCCTTCGCCAATGTTGAGCGCTTCGAGCCCGCTGAGGCGGGTAGCCGGGGGAATCTCAGGCATCCGGCGCGGGGGGTAGTGCCCCACCCTTTCTACTATAGCCTTGATATGATCGGGCGTTGTCCCGCAGCAGCCTCCCACGATATTCAGAAAGCCGCTCTCGGCGAAGTCTTCGAGGTAAGTTGCCGTGTCCCTCGGCTTCTGGTCGTAGCCCGTATCGCTCAGCGGATTAGGTAGCCCGGCGTTCGGGTAGCAGCTGATGTAGCAGTCTGCGATGCGCGAAAGCTCTTCGATATAGGGGCGCATCTCCGCGGCCCCGAGGGCGCAGTTGATGCCGACGCTGAGCGGCTTCGCGTGGCGGACGGAGTTCCAGAACGCCTCTATCGTCTGCCCGGAAAGGGTCCTCCCCGAGGCGTCCGTTATCGTCACGGAAAGCATGAGTGGTATGTCGTTTTTGAAATCGCTTCTGTACTTGAAGACGGCGTATATTGCGGCCTTCAGGTTGAGCGTGTCGAATGTCGTCTCGGCGAGTATGACGTCGGCACCGCCCTCGACCAGCGCCGCCGTCTGCTCGTAGTAAGCCTCCGTCAACTGGTCGAACGTAACCCCCCTCGCCGAGGGGTCGTTGACATCGGGGGATATCGAGGCGGTTCTCGTAGTCGGCCCGAGCGCCCCGGCGACAAAACACTTCCTTTCGGGATTCACGGCCATGAAATCATCCGCCGCCTTGCGGGCCACACCGGCCGCAGCGCGGTTCAGATCCGGCACTATGCTTTCGAGGTTGTAGTCCGCCTGCGAGATGCGGTTGGCGTTGAATGTGTTCGTCTCTATGAGGTCGGCGCCTGCTTCGAGGTACTTCGTATGTATTTCGGTGATCACTTCCGGGCGCGTGAAACAGAGGAGGTCGTTATTCCCCTTAAGATCCACCGGGTGGTCCTTGAATTTATCCCCCCTGAAGTCCTCTTCCTCGAGAGCGTAGCGCTGGATCATCGTACCCATGGCGCCGTCGAGGAATAGAATCCTTTCCCCGAGCAGCTCGCGGAGCTGCCGCGCCGAATCTTTCTTAATCTTTGTCATGGTGAGTTTAGTATACCAAAATGATTTTATTTCAATAATTTACAAGGATAAGCTATGCGCGCTCACTTCCAGCCGTCCCTGAGACTCCGGAGCTCGCTGAAGACAGCAAACGGAGAGCCGCCTTTGAATTCCGGGTTTTTCTTCTCTATCCCTTTTTCTATTTCGGGGCTGGAGAATCTTAAGAAGGGGTTATATGTCTTCTCCTCACCTATGGTGGTGGGGGCAGGGTCCTTCCCCTTCTTGGCGAGTTTCTGGACGTCGGCGAGCTTCTTCTTCGCGTCCTTATTCTTGGGCTCGACATCGACGGCGAACCTGAGATTGGCCTCGGCATAATCGTGCCCCGGCCATACGCGCGTGTCGTCGGGGAGCGTCATTATTTTCGTCTCGATTGTGTCGAAGAGGTCCTCCGCGACGCCGCCGTGCTTTAAGTTCCCGACGCCGGATAAAAAGAGTGTGTCGCCCGTGAACGCCTCGCCGTCCATGAGAAGAAGGATGTGCTCGGGTGTGTGCCCCGGGGCGTATGCGACCCTGATCTCCTGCTCGCCGAACTTAACAACCTCGCCGTCCTCGACCGTCGCGCTCCTCGGGGATACGAGGTCGAACCCGAGTGGGTGTACCAGTATCTTCCCCAGGGTAACTTTGATGACAGGGTCGTTCCCGAGTATGTGATCCGGGTGGCAGTGGGTGTCTATTACGTACTTAACGCTGAGCCCGCGGTCCCTGATATAGTTGAGCACCGGAACGGGGTCGTTCGGGTCTATGACGATGCAGTCGGACGTTTTCGTGCACCATACGACGTAGCTGTAGTTGTTGTCGCTATTCTCTGATTTAATCCTTCCAATTCCGTATCCTTCTCCGCTGAATGTCTCCACTATTTCCTTTACCTCCATCTGCCGGAGCGTCCGGCCGGTTTATTGAGAACTGATAATTATGCCACAAAACCGGTAAAATTTTCCCGTTTGGGTAAAATATATCCCTATGTCGGACGCGGGTCAGGATATAGAGAACTCAAGCCGCGCCGGGAGGGCTCGCCCCCCCGTGCGCCGCATCTTCGCGTCCCCGGCGTTTTTTCTGTTCCTGATCGCCATTTTCGCCGCCGGGTGCAATAAAAAACCAGAATACATACCGGGAAGCAGCGTTCAGGGCTACAGGGCCCCTATATACAGGATACTCTTCTCGCCCCTGGCGTACGATGGACGGCTCGTCGCCGTCGAGGGCATCGTGAACAAGCTCGAAATCGACGAGGAGCACCCGGAAGGGCCCACGACATTTTTCAGGCTGATAGACCTCAAGGGTAATTTTATAAACATCGAAATGCCCGGGACCTGGGACCTCGAGGACGACGATTATATCGTCGTCGGCGGTATCTACAGGAAAAACGGCAATTATATAGAATCCGAGCAGTACGAGAGGATTGTCCTGGAACCGGACAAAAAAGACGAGGAAATAGAAAAACGCGACGACTGGCCTTAAAGTTTCCCGCCCGGGCGAGGCACTTTGACAACCCGCCGGGGAATGGGTAACTTCTTTATTTTATTCAATATATGCGGGGTAAAATATGAGTTTTGTTAAGGGACTAAAGTGTAAGGAATGTGGGGAAGAGTACCCCAAGGAGCCGCTTCACGTATGTGAAACGTGCTTCGGTCCCCTGGAGGCGGCCTATAACTACGATGAGATAAAAAAGGTTCTCACTCGTGAGGAGATCGAAAAGCGCGACAGGAATATCTGGAGATACAGGGAGCTCCTGCCGGTCGACGCCGACCCGGCGGTGGGGAGAAGCGTGGGCTATACGCCGCTCATTAAGGCGGACAACCTTGCACGCACACTCGGCGTGAAGGAGATATACGTCAAAAACGACGGGGTTTGCTACCCTACCCTTTCCTTTAAGGACAGGGTCGTTTCCGTCGCTCTTTCGAAGGCGAAGGAGTTCGGGTTCGAAACGGCGGCCTGCGCCTCCACTGGGAACCTGGCCAACGCCGTCGCCGCGCTTTCGATAGAGGGCGGGCTCGAAAGCTTCATATTCATTCCATCTAACCTCGAGCAGGCGAAGATAATCGGAACCACCGTCTACGGGGCCAATCTCATAGGGGTAAAGGGGGCCTACGACGACGTCAACAGGCTCTGCAGCGAGGTCGCGGGGAAGTACGGATGGGGATTCGTGAATATAAACCTCCGCCCGTATTACTCCGAGGGCTCGAAGTCGCTCGCGTTCGAGATGATGGAGCAGCTCGGATGGCAGGCGCCGAAGCATGTAGTAGTGCCGATGGCCAGCGGCTCCCTTCTGACGAAGGTCTGGAAGGCCATAAAGGAGTTCGAGCTCCTGGGGATAATCCCCGGGAACGGCACGAAGATCTACGGCGCGCAGGCGACGGGATGCTCGCCTATAACGACCGCGCTCAAGAACAACTGGGAGATATTCAAGCCCGTTAAGCCCGACACCATTGCAAAGTCGCTCGCGATAGGCACGCCGGCGGACGGATTTTACGCCATGAGTGTGATGAAAGAGAGCGGAGGCTGGGGCGAAGACGCCTCTGACGCCGAGATTGTTGCCGGCATAAAGCTCCTCGCCGAGACGGAAGGAATATTCACCGAAACGGCAGGCGGCGTTACGATGGCCGTGACGAAAAAGCTCATCGAGCAGGGTGCGCTGCCCAAAGACGAAACGATAGTGATCTGCATAACAGGCAACGGGCTCAAGACGCAGGAGGCGATAGCCGACAGCGTTGCGCGTCCTTACATAATCGACGCTCAGCTCGATGAATTCGAAGAGCTGTATTCAAAAATAAAGAATCAGGAAGAAAAAGGAGGTACGCAAGATGCCCTCAGTTCGCATACCAACCCCGCTTAGGAAGCTCACCGCAGACAAGGACGAGGTTTCCATAAGCGCCGCAAACGTGAATGAACTAATCGAGAGTCTGGAGTCGCAGTTTCCCGGAATAAAGAACAGGCTTTGCGACGAGTCCGGAAACCTCAGAAGGTTCATCAACCTCTACGTAAACAACGAAGACATAAGATTCCTCGACGGTAAGGAAACCGCTCTCAAGGAAGAAGACGTCGTGTCCATTATCCCCGCGATCGCGGGCGGCCGCGCGTAAGCCCTCACCTAGGGTATTTCTCGTTAAACGTAACCATACCGGGGCCGGTATTTTCTACACTGCCGGCCCTCGGGATTTTTTATTCGGATTATTTGTTGATAAGTTCCTGCAGTTTGGAAATGAATCTTTTCGCCATCGGGACGTTTTCTTCCTCACTCGCCCTGGCGAATTCCTCGAGTAACAGTTTCTGAGTCCGGCTGAGTTTTACCGGGACCTCGACGTGTATGTCGATATAGAGGTCGCCAGCGCCCCTGCCTTCGAGCCTGGGAATCCCCTTGCCCTTCATTCTGAAAGTCTGCCCCGACTGCGTTCCCGCGGGGATGGTTATCGTGCTCTTCCCTCCCGGCACCGGAATCTCTATCTCGTCGCCGAGGGCGGCCTGAACGAAGCTTATGGGCACAGTGCAGTGAAGGTCGTCGCCGTCGCGCCGGAAGAGCGGATGCTCGTCGACGTGAACGTCTATGTAGAGGTCTCCGTTGGCGCCAGCCTTCTGGCCCGCATCGCCCTCGCCCCGCATCCTCAGCCTCGCGCCGTCCGATATACCCGCCGGTATCTTTACCGTTATGTCGTGCTCTATAACCGCATATCCGAGGCTGTTGCATTCGATGCAGCCCTTGACGATACGCCTTCCCGAGCCCCCGCACGTGGGGCATGTGCGCCTTATGGCGAATAGGCCCTGCGAGTACTGGAGCTCGCCCCTGCCGCCGCACGACTGGCATGGGATGTCGCCCCCGGGGGCGGCGCCGCTGCCGTCGCACTCGGAGCATTCCGTTTGCCTCGGGACCTTTATCGTCTTCTCGCATCCGGTGAGCGACTCGTCGAAGGTGAGGTCTATCGAATACCTGAGATCGTTGCCCCTCCGGGATTTCTGCCTCGCGGCCCCGCTGAATACCTCGTTGAAGAGGTCGCCGAATATGTCTCCGAAACCGGCCTCGAAATCGAATTCGGTGAAGAGCCCCTCGGACGATATATGCCCGAAGCTGTCGTAGCGGGCCCTCTTGTCCGGGTTACTCAGAATCTGGTAGGCCTCGTTGATGACCTTGAACCTCTCCTCACAATCGCGGCTGCCCGGGTTTCTGTCCGGATGCCATTCGAAGGCCAGGCGTTTGTAGGACCTTTTTATCTCGTCGGTCGTGGCGCTGCGCTCGACCTCGAGGATCTCGTAGTAATCGATAGTGCTCATAAGAGTAATATAATACCTGTCTCGGGGAGGCTATTCGTTTTCGTTAAAGGCTTCGGAGTAGCTCTCGTGCCTGGAGTATATGACTTCGGCGAATTTATAGGATGCGTTCTTGAGCTGGTCGAGCGCTTCCTTTATGTAGGCGTAATCGTCACCGTCGAGCGACTCCCTCATTTCCCTTACCGATCCCTCTATGTGCTCCTTGAGCTCAGGGTCGATCTTGTCGCTGTAGGAATCAAGCGTTTTCTTCACCGAATACAAAAGCCCCTCGGCCTCGTTCTTCAAAACGGCGAGGTCGCGCTTTCTCTTGTCGGTGTCGCTGCTTTCCTTGCTCTCTTCTATAATTTTCTGTATTTCACTGTCCGAAAGTCCACCGGAAGTGACAACATTTATCGCCTGCTTCTTGCCGGTTCCGAGGTCCTTGGCCGAGACGTGCAGAATGCCGTCCGCATCCACTTCGAACGATACCTCGATCTGCGGCATGCCCCTCGGCGCCGGAGGTATGCCGATGAGGTTGAAGTTGGCGAGCGATATGTTGTCGTCCACCATTTCCCTTTCGCCCTGGAGGACGTGTATGCCGACGAAGTCCTGGTTGTCGAAAGCCGTTGTGAAGACGCGGCTTCGCTTTGTGGGAATGGTGGTGTTCCTTTCGATAATTTTCGTAAAAAGCCCGCCCTTCGTCTCGACACCGAGCGAAAGGGGTACGACGTCCAGAAGAAGGACCTCGTCCACTTTGCCTTCGAGCACCCCACCCTGCACGGCGGCACCTATGGCGACTACCTCTTCAGGGTTTATCCTGGTCTGGGGCTCTTTCTTGAATATCTCTCTTACCTTCTCCTGGATCTTCGGCATTCTGGTCATACCGCCGACGAGGACGACCTCGTCTATATGCGAGACGTCGAGGCGCGAGTCCTCTATCGCCTGCCTGCACGGTATTCCGAGCCTGTCGATGAGATCCGAAACGAGCTCTTCGAATTCGGGTCTGGTGATTTTGTAGTTAAGGTGCTTCGGCCCCGCCTGGTCAACCGCGATGAACGGGAGGTTTATAATCGTTTCTTCTACGGAGGACAGCTCGTGCTTGGCCTTCTCGCAAGTTTCTCTTATACGCTGAAGCGCCATCTTGTCTTCGCGAAGGTCGATGTCGTGCTGCTTCTGGAAATCTTCGAGGACGAGCTCGACCAGCTTCTGGTCGAAGTCGTCGCCGCCGAGGAACGTATCCCCGCTCGTCGATTTTACCTCGAAGACGCCGTTCGCAATCTCAAGGATCGTTATATCGAACGTACCTCCCCCGAGGTCGAACACCGCTATTCTCTTGTCGCCTATTTTGTCGAAGCCGTATGCGAGCGCAGCCGCTGTGGGCTCGTTTATTATTCTCCTGACGTTAAGCCCGGCAATCTTGCCGGCGTCTTTCGTCGCCTGGCGCTGGAGGTCGTTGAAGTGCGCGGGAACCGTTATGACTGCGTCCGTCACCTCGTATCCGAGGTATTCCTCGCCCACCTGCTTCATTTTAGAAAGGACTATGGAGGAAATTTCCTGAGGGCTGTAAGTGCGGGAATTGATATTTATCCACGCATCGCCGGAATCGTTCGGGACTATGCTATAGGGGGCGAAGTCCATAGCCTTTGCCACCTCGGGCGCGTCGCAGCGGCGGCCGATGAGTCTCTTTACACCGAATATCGTCGTAGTCGGGTTTACGACGCCTTGTCTTTTGGCGACCGCCCCCGCAAACTTCGAGTTGTCTTCGGTGAACGCCACGACCGACGGCGTTACCCTGCTCCCCTCTTCGTTGGGGATAACGACCGGGCTCCCGCCCTCGATTATTGCAACGCAGGAGTTGGTCGTACCGAGGTCTATTCCTACTATAGCCATGTTCTTGTCTTACGCGCGGCTTATCCCTAGTCTGTCAGGTCGAATATCCCGCTGGAATTGCCGCCGTCCCCTCCATTGTTTTTATCTGCCGAGGAGCCGGTATCCCGGGACTCCCCCCTGCCCTTCGATACGGAAACGAGCGCCGGCCGGAGAAGCCTGTCTTTCAGCATGTATCCGCGCAGCATCTCCGAAATTATGCGTCCGGAATCGACGTCCATGGAATCGACGCGCTCAATAGCCTGATGAACCCTCGGGTCGAACTCCAGCCCGCGCTCTGCCGGCACAGGCTCGACGCCGAACTTGTCGAGAAGGCTCAGAAACTGCTTGTGAACGAGCCTGACGCCCTCGAGAACGGCCTTGGTATCTTCCTCGGGCCCTTCGGCATGCGAAAGCGCCCTCTCCAGGTTGTCGAGCACGTTCAGAAGAGCCTTTATGAGCTCTTCGTTTCCATAAGCGATAATGTCGGCCTTTTCCTTGGCCAGCCTCTTTTTATAGTTTTCGAAATCCGCCGCGAGCCTGACATATCTCTGGTAAAGCTCTTTGTAGCTTTTATCGTCACCGCCCTCGGCGCGCATGTCCTCTGCCGCTTCGTTCATCTCGTCCTCTTCGCTGATTTCGATCTGTCCTGTCTTGTCATTCTTGTCTTCGGAATTCATTATTGTCTCCTGATGTTAAATCACACGTAATGCATAAAAATTTATGATAATTATACTCCGGTTAAGCACGATAGTTAAGCTTTGGTATGAAATATGAGTTTATTAATCCCGACCTACGCAAAATATAATAATCGACCCGGGGTTTGTCAACGAGGCGCGGGGGCTGGTGAGGCAGTTCTATTCGTTAGCTGAGAAGCCCGTAGGCCACCCCTTCGAGGAGCCCTGCGTCGCTTACGACCATCTCGCCGACGGAGAACCTGTCGAGGGTTTTGAGAACCACCTCGGTCCCCGAAACGATGAGGTCTTCCCGCCCCTTTTCGAGGCCCGGAATGGCTGCCCTTTTTTCCCTCGGCGTGCGCAGTATCCTATTTAGAATATTGACTATTCCGCCACGAGTAAGTGTGTAGTTATTTACGAGATTCGCGTCATATTTTACAAGGTCGAGCTCGACAGCCGCAAGGCTCGTGGGCGTGCCGGCCGTGCCTATGACCGTGAGCCCTTCCCCGCCCGGGGGGAACCCGGAAAGACCCTCGGCGAGGGTTTTTTCTATATGCGCGCCCAGGGCCGCCAGGGCGGCTTCGGATTCCTTCTCCTCCGAGAGGAAGCGCTCTGTAAGACACACGACCCCGAGCCTCGTGCTCGTAAGGTTCGTGACCGTCCCGTTTTTAACGTAAATGTATTCCGTGCTGCCGCCGCCAATGTCGAATATGAGGCAATCAGGCGTGTCGAAGGTGACGGATTTCATGACCCCGCTGACCGTCAGAAGGGCTTCTTCTTCCCCAGTGATAACCTCGACGGGAAGTCCCGTCTGGGATTTCACCAGGTTTACGAACTCGAGCCCGTTACGGGATTCCCTGACCATGCTCGTCGCCACTGCGCGCATCTTCTCGACGCCGAGGTCGCGTATTATCTCTGAAAAGCCAGTAAGGGCCTTGAGCGATCTTTCTATAGCGCCCGGCTTTATGAGCCTCGTTCCGTTGCCCGAGCCCTCGCCGAGCCGCGTTATCTCGCGGCCTACGTAGAGCTTGTGAAGCGAATCCCCCTCGCCGGGCTCTGTGACGAGGAGTCTGAATGTATTCGTCCCTATGTCTATCGAAGCTATTCTCATTGGCGTATGTTCAATTTTACAGCTATTCGGCGCCGCGGGTTAGAGGGGATGCAAAATTCTTTTCCGCCTCCGGGCGATTTTGGATATGACAAAATTTATACCACGAAATGCGGCTAAATAAAGCGGTTTTAACGCAGCCTGGGAAATGCCGCGTGAAGGCTGCATTAGATTTTTGCCCGGCACGCCAGGTTCGCATGCCGGGCCCTCGTGAACGATCCGTCTAATGCCCGGCGTGCGCCTCGGCCGTTGCCGTGTGCTCCTTCTCGATTATCTTGGACGCAATATGATCCGGAAGCTCCTCGTAATGTGAGAAGTCCATCGAGAACGTCCCGCGTCCGCTCGTTATAGCCCGGAGATCCGGCGCGTAGGTCAGTATCTCGGCCATAGGTATGAGCGCGCGGATAATATTCGTCCCGGAAAGCGAATCGAACCCGGACACCTTGCCCCTCCGGGCGTTGACGTCGCCTATGACGTCGCCCATGCACTCGTCCGGTATGGTTATCTCCATCTTCATTACCGGCTCTAAAAGCACCGGAGAGGCGTCCTCCATCGCCTTCCTGAAACCCATGGAGCCCGCGATCTGAAACGCCATGTCCGAGGAGTCCACGGTATGGTACTTCCCGTCGAAGAGCGTCAGCTTTACGTCCACGACCGGGTAGCCGGCGAGTATGCCCTTCTTCATCGAATCGACGACGCCCTTTTCAACGGACGGGATGAAGTTCTTGGGTATCGCGCCGCCGACGATGTTGTTTACGAACTCGAACCCCCCGCCCCGCGGCAGAGGCTCGACCTCGACCCATGCGTCCCCGTATTGTCCCTTTCCGCCGGTCTGCTTTATATACTTGCCTTCCGCCTTGGCCCTGCCGCGTATGGTTTCTCTGTAAGGGACGCGCGGCGTCTTGAGTTCGACGTTAACACCGTAGGTATCCCTGAGCTTGTTCACCGTAGCCTCGACGTGAGACTGCCCCGTCCCCGAAAGCAGGAACTCTTTTGTCTCTTCGTCAATTCTGTAGTGTATGGTTGGGTCCTCTTCGTGGATCCTGGCAAGTGACGGCATAAGCTTGTCCTCGTCGTTCCTCGTCTTGGCCTCGATCGCGTATGACAGCACCGCGGCCGGAAGAGGTACCGAGGGTATTATCATTTGATGGGCCTCGTCCGTGAGCGTATCGCCCGTCGAGGCGTCCTTGAGCTTATTGACGGCCACAATGTCCCCGCACGATGCGGGGCTCAGCGGGAACTCCTTTTTCCCGAGGAGCCTGTGGAAGTGCCCGAGTTTTTCTTTGTTCCCCTTTGTCGCATTATAAGCGCCGCCGTCGCCGTTTAGCGTGCCGGAATACACCCTGAAGATGCTTATCTTGCCCGCGTACGGGTCCGAAATGGTCTTGAACACGTATGCCGAGAACGGCCCCTTTTCTCCGGGGGCGATATCCGCCTCGCCTCCCCCGGGGAGGAGCCCCTTTAAGGGCTTTCTTTCGAGCGGGGACGGCATGTATCTGGTGATCGCGCCCGATAGCACGTTGAGCCCGACGAGGCTGGTCGCGGAGCCGAAGAACACAGGCACGACACGTCCGTCGAGAATCCCTTCGTGAAGAAGCGTCGTAATCTTGTCCTCATCCACGGGCTCGCCGTCGAGGTACTTTTCGAGGAGGTCGTCGTCGAGCTCGGCGACGGTCTCTATGATCTCCTCCCTGGCGGCCGCCGCAGCGTCCATCATGTCGTCCGGAACGGGAATCTCCTGGGCCCCGCCCGTGCCGTCGTAGGCGTATGCCTTCATGTCGACGAGATCGACTATTCCCTTAAAGTCGTGCTGCTCGCCTATGGGTAGCGTGAGCGGTATGACCTTCACACCGGAGAGCTCCTTTGCGATGCCGCTTACCGTCGCTTCGTAGCTCGTGTTCTCCTTGTCGAGCTTGTTGACGAAGATCATGGAGGGCAGCCCGCCCGCAATGTCCCAGTATTTTTTTAACTGGAGCCCGGATTCGGCGCTGCCCACTGCGCCCGCGACGAGCACGACACCGTCAGCCGCCCTTACGGCGTTTTCGGCTTCGTACAGGAAGTTTAAAAATCCGGGTGTATCTATGAGGTTAACCAGGTGGCTCCTGGTTTCGAAGAAAGTAATGTGGGAGTTAATGGACATCCTGCGGTGCTTTTCTTCCGGTTCGTAGTCCAGCACCGAAGACCCGTCGTCGACCTTGCCGAGCTTGTCGGTAGCACCGTGGGTGTAGAGTATAGCTTCAGCCAGAGATGTTTTACCGGCTCCGTGGGGTGCGACGAGCGCGATATTCCTTATACAGTCTCTACTGTACTCCTTCATGTGGAGTTACCTCCTTAATCTGTTATTGACGGTAATCCTTGTCAACTTGTTCGTCTCCTCTATAGATAAATACCGGTTTAAGGTGAACGTGTTCCGATTAACCCAGCGAAAGGCTTAGTTCTTGTTGTACTTCTTCCTGAACCTTTCTACCCTGCCCTTCGCTTCCGCAGCCCTTTCCTTGCCTGTGTAAAACGTGTGACAGTTCGAGCAAACTTCTACCGTGAAGTCTTCAAAACGCGTCGATTTCGTGTTGTATACCGCTCCGCAAGAGCAGCTTATGGTGACATCTTTATACTCCGGATGTATATCCGCCTTCATTTACAGCCTCCTGTTTACGTGAAAACGTAGGTATGATGAAATAAATTAAGCCCCTGTCTATTAATAGTAAATTAACATTTAAATGGCGGTTCAGCAAGTGAAACCGTGGCCGGGAAAACAAAAAAGGCGGCCTGTATAGCCGCCTTTTTCGCGTTCGGCGGGGTTAGCCGCCGTAAATCCGGTTTTTTCTCTTATTTTTCGGTGAATTCGGCGTCTATAACGTCGTCGCCGTCATCCTTCGGGCCCTCGTCCTCGGCACCCTCTTCGGGCCCGGAGGCCTCGGGCTCTGCGCCGTCGCCGCCCGGCTGCTCGGCACCGCCATCTGCCTGCTGCTGTTTGTACATAAGCTCGGCGAGTTTGTGCGAAGCCTTGGTTATCTTGTCCGTGGCCGCCGCAATGGCGTCCGCGTCGTTGCCCTTTATGGCATTCCTGCCGTCTTCGAGCGCCTCTTCGAGATCTTTCTTGTCGGCCTCTTCGAGCTTGCTCTCGAATTCTTTAAAGCTCTTTTCGGTCCTGTATATAAGCTCGTCGAGCCTGTTGCGGTTCTCTACGAGCTCGTGGCGCTTCTTGTCTTCCTCGGATTTCTCCTCGGCGTCGCGGACCATCTTGTCGACCTCGTCCTTGGCGAGCCCGCTCGAAGCCTCGACCCTGACCTTCTGCTCCTTGCCCGAGGCCATGTCCTTGGCCGAGACGTGGAGAATGCCGTCGGCGTCCGTGTCGAAGGTGACCTCGATCTGGGGCACGCCTCTCGAAGCGGGCGGCAGGCCGTCGAGTATGAACCTGGCGAGCGTCCTGTTGTCGGCCGCCATCTGCCTTTCGCCCTGAAGGACGTGTATCTCGACGGACGTCTGGTTGTCTTCGGCCGTCGTGAACACCTGGCTCTTCTTCGTCGGGATGGTGGTGTTCCTCTCGATTATTTTCGTCATGACACCGCCCAGGGTCTCGATACCGAGCGAGAGCGGGGTGACGTCCAGAAGAAGAACGTCCCTGACCTCGCCGCCGAGGACCGCGCCCTGAATCGCGGCGCCCATGGCCACGACCTCGTCGGGGTTGATGCCTTTGTGGGGCTCCCTTCCGAAGAAGTCGGTAACCACTTTCTGTACGAGCGGTATCCTGATCGATCCGCCGACGAGTATGACCTCGTTGATGTCCGAAGCCTTGAGCCCGGCGTCCTTGAGCGCCTGCTTGCAGGGCTCGAGCGTTCCCTTGATCTTGTCCTCGATGAGCTGCTCGAACTTAGAGCGCGTAATCTTCATCACGAGGTGCTTCGGCCCGGTGGCGTCCGCCGTTATGAACGGCAGGTTTACTTCCGTTTCGAGCGTATTCGAAAGCTCGATCTTGGCCTTTTCCGCTTCCTGGCGGAGCCTCTGGAGCGCCATCTTGTCGTTACCGAGGTCTATGCCGGAATCCTTCTTGAATTCGGCGATGATGTATTCCATGAGTATTCTGTCGAAATCGTCGCCGCCGAGGTGAGTGTCGCCGTTCGTGGACTTAACCTCGATGACGTTGTCGCCGACTTCGAGTATCGATATGTCGAACGTACCGCCGCCGAGGTCGTACACCGCTATGGTGCCCTCGTTCTTCTTGTCGAACCCGTACGAAAGCGCAGCGGCCGTCGGCTCGTTGATGATTCGCTTTACCTCTAGCCCGGCTATCTTTCCGGCGTCCTTGGTTGCCTGGCGCTGGCTGTCGTTAAAGTATGCGGGCACCGTGATGACGGCTTCCTTTACTTCGGTTCCGAGATAGTTCTCGGCTGCTTTTTTGAGTTTCATCAGAACGTGCGAGGAAATCTGGGGCGGTGAATACTGCTTGCCCATAACCTCTACCCATGCGTCGCCGTTCTTTGCCTTGACTACTTTGTAGGGAAGTATCTTGGCCTCGTCCTGGACTTCGTCGTAGCGCCGTCCCATGAGCCTCTTTACGGAGAAGATGGTGTTCTCCGGGTTGACGACTGCCTGCCTCTTGGCCGGCCCGCCCACGAGTATTTCGCCGTCCTTCGTAAAGGCGACGACTGAGGGCGTAGTACGAGCCCCTTCTTCGTTGATGATAACCTTGGGCTCGCCGCCTTCGACTATCGCCACAACCGAGTTAGTCGTTCCGAGGTCGATACCTATAATTTTTCCGCTTGTTGCCATTATGTTTACTACCTCCTGTGCTTTTTATGTTCGTTTCAGTCGACGGAAGCGTGCCCCACTTCCCCTGAATCTATGGAGCTTTCGACTTCGCCCTTTAGTTTCTTTAGAGCCTGTACTTCGATCTGGCGTACCCGTTCCTTGGATATGCCGAGCTCCTCGCCCAGCTCGCGGAGCTTGCCCTGCGGGCTGGAAAGATACCTGCTCTCTATGACGCGCTTCTCACGCGGCGAGAGCTTGGTCAGCCCTTCTTCGAGCCCCCTGTGTGCAAGGACGTTCGTCTCGATATTCTCGAGGACTTCCTCCTGCGAGGGGCCGTCCACGGGCAGCGTGTCGATGTAGGTTATGGAGTTGTCGTCGGTGACGTTTGAGTCCAGCGAAAAGTCCCTTGCCGCCGTCCTGAGCTCCATGTCTATGACGTCCTTCTCTTTTACGCCGAACAGCTCCGCCACTTTGCCCGCGTCCTTTTCGGACAGGGTTCCGCCGTCCAGATGAAGCTGCCGCTTGGCCCTTCCTATTTTATGGAAGAGCTTCCTTTCAGCCTGCGTCGTGCCGATCTTCACCTGGCTCCAGAACTTCATGATGTGGTTCTGTATGCCCGCACGTATCCACCACACCGCGTAGGATATGAGCCTGTAGCCCCTGTGCGGGTTAAATTTCTTTACGGCTTTCATGAGCCCGAGAGTGCCTTCCTGAACCAGGTCCGTCAGCGCAAAGCCGTAGGAGACGTACTCCGAGGCTATCTTAACGACGAATCTCAGGTTCGACACTATGAGCTGGTTCGCAGCTTCGAGGTCCTTGTCTTCGTAGTACCTCAAGGCAAGGGCATGTTCCTCGTCCCTGCTCAGAACCGGGTATTTCTCGATTTCCCTGAGAAATATTCCCATCGGCTCTCTAACTGCTATTGCATTCATCAATTTTCATACCTCCTTTTGCAAAATTAATCATCATCCGGGAAATGTCAAGGGGTAGGAGGCATTCTGGCGGATACAAGAATTCAGTGTAATATCAGGGTGTTAAGCGCTAATTTTTGATGTGTTTCTTATGATTTGGACGGATAAAGCCTCAAAAGGCCCGCTTTTCCATGAAAACGGGCCACAGGCTTTGATTTTTACGGTTAGACGCCGGTGGCTTCCACAACCTTGGCCGCGGCTTCCCGCATGTCGCCGCCGGTTATGATGTTGAGGCCGGATTCGGAGAGCATCTTCCTTCCGAGCTCGACGTTGGTCCCTTCGAGCCTTACGACGAGGGGCACCTGGATGCCCACTTCCTTGGCAGCCGCGATTATGCCCTCGGCTATGGTGTCGCATTTCATGATGCCGCCGAATATGTTGACGAATATCGCCTTTACGTTCGGGTCGCTGAGGATCATCTTGAAGGCCTGCGTGACCTGCTCGGTGCTGGCGCCGCCGCCCACGTCGAGGAAGTTCGCCGGCTCGCCGCCGTGGTACTTGATGATATCCATCGTCGCCATTGCGAGCCCGGCTCCGTTCACGAGGCAGCCTATGTTGCCGTCGAGCTTGACGTAGCTTATGCCCCACTTCTTGGCTTCGAGCTCCGTCGGGTCTTCCTCGTCCGGATCGTGGTACTTCTCGATGTCCGGGTGCCTGAAAAGGGCGTTGTCGTCGAAGTTCATCTTGGCGTCGAGCGCTATGAGGTCGCCCGATTTGGTGAGTATGAGGGGGTTGATCTCGGCAAGGGAGCAGTCCTTGTCCGTGAAGAGCTGGTAGAGGGCGGATACGAACTTAACGGCCTTACCCACGCTCTTCCCGTCGAGCCCGAGGAAGTATGCAATCTTCCTGCACTGAAAGGGCTGGAGCCCTACGACGGGGTCTATATATTCCTTGAGTATCTTTTCAGGGTTGGTGCGGGCTATCTCTTCGATCTCGACACCGCCTTCGCGGCTGGCCATTATTACTATCTCTTCCTTCGACCTGTCGATCACCATCCCGAGGTAAAATTCCTTGTCTATGTCCGAGGCCTCTTCGACGAGGACCTTCTTAACCAGCTTGCCCTCGGGGCCTGTCTGGTGTGTGACGAGTATCATTCCGATTATTTCGGAGGCTATTTCCTTGACCTGGTCGAGCAGGCTCGCGAGCTTGACGCCGCCGCCTTTGCCCCTGCCGCCGGCGTGAATCTGCGCCTTGATTACGAATTTGCCCGAGTTTAAATCCTGCGCAATCTGATGCGCTTCGTCCTCGTTAAACGCGACCTTGCCTGTCGGCGTCGCCGCACCGTAAAGGGATAAAAGTTCCTTTGCCTGATACTCGTGTATGTTCACTTCGTAAATCCTCCTTAATAAAAAGCGGCTTCGCCTGTTACTGCTTCGAATTTCCCTTGAACTTGTTAATTATCCACTGGAGCGGGTCGAAGTATGCGTCGACCACCCTTTCCTTGAGAGGGATAATAGCGTTGTCGGTGATGTGTATATGCTCCGGGCAGACTTCGGTACAGCACTTGGTGATGTTGCAGTATCCGACGCCTGCGTCGGTCCTTAAGTAGGCTCTCCTGTCGTCGGTGTCGAGCGGATGCATTTCGAGCTCCGCGATTTTAATCATCATACGCGGGCCAGCGAACGCGTCTTTTTTGTCATGGTTTCTGAGAATATGGCAGACGTTCTGGCAGAGGAAGCATTCGATACACTTTCTGAATTCCTGGCTCCTCTCGACATCCTCCTGGTACATGATCCATTTCGTGTCCTTGGCCGGCTTGAAAGGCGGAATGGTCTTTCTGACCTTGTAGTTCCACGAAACGTCGGTGACGAGGTCCTTAATGACCGGGAAGGATTTAATCGGGTAAACGGTAACAGGTTTGTCGAGCGGGAGGGAATCCATACGGGTCTTGCAGGTGAGCTTGGGCATGCCGTTTATCTCGGCGCTGCACGAGCCGCACTTGGCCGCCTTGCAGTTCCATCTTACCGCAAGGTCCCCATCGTAGTTCGCCTGTATGAAGTGTATCGCGTCGAGGACGACCATCCCCTCCTCAACGGGCACATCGTATTCTACTTCCCCGCCGCCGTTAGAGTCCCCGCGGTATACCCTCATCTTGGCTGTGGCCATATTATTTATAACCTCCCTCTACTATTTTCCTTAGCTCGTCCGGCATCTGCGGAAGCGGGGAAGTCCCAAGCTGCATTTCGCCGCTGCCGTCGACCGATATAACGGAATTCACCTTGCCCCATACCTCGTCGTTATACTTGGGGAAGTCAACCCTGCTGTGCGCTCCCCTGCTCTCTTCCCTCTGAAGCGCGCACCTGGCTATGGCTTCGGAGACGATGAGCATGGACTTTAAATCCTTGCAGAGATGCCAGCCGGGGTTAAACATCCTGGAGCCCTCGATCTTGAGGTCGGAAGCCCTTTCCTTCAGCACCTGGAGCTCGTCGAGTCCTTCCTGGAGCTTTTCCTTCGTGCGGAAAACGCCGACGAACTTGCCCATCGTTTCCTGAAGGGCCTGGTGTATTGTGTAGGGGTTCTCGCCCTCTTCGCTCTCGAACGGCCTTAACATCTCCTGGGCCGCGAGCTCGAGGTCTTTGTCGTCTATTTTAAGTGCATTGTCCTTGATTTCGTTTGCATACTCCGCGGCGCCCATGCCGGCCCTCATGCCGAAAACGAGAAGGTCGGAAAGCGAGTTGCCGCCGAGCCTGTTGGCGCCGTGCATACCGCCGGCTACCTCACCCGCGGCGAAAAGCCCGGGGACCGTCGTTCCGGTGGTGTCGGCGTCCACCCTTACGCCGCCCATGATGTAGTGCGTCGTCGGGAAGACTTCCATCGGCTCTTTCGTGATGTCGATAAGCGCGAATTCCATGAACTGGTGATACATGCTCGGGAGCTTCTTCTTGACGTAGTCGGCGCCCCTGTGAGCGATGTTGAGAAAAGCGCCGCCGTGGGGCGAGCCCCTTCCTTCCATGACCTCGGTGTATATGGACCTCGCGACGACGTCCCTCGTCGAAAGCTCCATTCTCTCGGGGTCGTACTTTTCCATGAACCTCTCGCCGTTACGGTTGGTGAGGATACCGCCCTCGCCTCGTACGGCCTCGGTTACGAGGATGCCCCTTACGCTGGGCGGCCAGACCATGCCCGTCGGGTGGAACTGGACGAACTCCATGTCTATGAGCTCGGCGCCCGCGTCGTACGCCAGCGACTGCCCGTCCCCGGTGTATTCCCAGGAGTTCGAGGTGACCTTGTAGGACTTCCCTACGCCGCCCGTCGCGAGCACAATGGCCTTTGCCTTGAAGAGAACGAATCTGCCGCTTTCCCGCCAGTAGCCGAAAGCGCCGGAAATCCTCTCGCCGTCTTTAAGAAGATGAGTAATAGTGCATTCCATGTATACGTCGATCCCGGAATGTATGCCCTTGTCCTGGAGGGTCCTTATCATTTCGAGACCGGTGCGGTCGCCGACGTGTGCGAGCCTCTTCCAGGTGTGCCCCCCGAAGGCGCGCTGCATTATTTTGCCGTCTTTCGTTCTGTCGAAAAGCGCCCCCCAGTGCTCGAGCTCTTTCACCCTGTCGGGGGCTTCCTGTGCGTGGAGCTGTGCCATGCGCCAGTTATTGAGAAGCTTTCCGCCGTGCATCGTATCGTGAAAGTGGGTCTTCCAGTCGTCCTTGGCGTCAACGTTGGCCAGAGCGGCAGCAACGCCCCCCTCGGCCATGACGGTGTGGGCCTTTCCCAGAAGAGATTTGCATACGAGCCCTACCGATGCCCCCCTGGCCGATGCTTCGATAGCCGCCCTGAGCCCCGCTCCCCCGGCGCCTATGACAATAACGTCATGTGTATGTGTTTCGATTTCCATCTATTGTTACCTCTTATATGATCCTGATGTCGGTAATAATTCCCTTTGCGAGAAGGAAAACGTAAAGGTCGGCGAGAGCAACGCTGAACAGGCTCACCCAAGCCCAGAACATGTGATGCTCGTTCCACACACTGACCTTCCCCCAGATCCGGAAGCGCGTCGGGCACTTCGAAAATACGTCGAGCTTCCCGCCAACGAGGTGGCGGAAGGAATGGCAGGAGAGCGAGTACATGCTGAGGAGAAAGGCGTTTATCAAGAGTACTATAGTGCCCACCCCTACACCGAACCCGTCCTGGAACTTAAATGCGTGAAGCGCGTCTATCCAGAGGAAAAGAAGAATTACGCCGGCGGCGTAAAAGAAATAACGGTGTATGTTCTGCAGAATGAAAGGAAATTTGGTTTCCCCGGTGTAGCTGCCTTCCTTGCCGAGCGGGCGCACGGCGCATCCGGGAGGCGCCATGAAGAACGACCTGTAATACGCCTTTCTGTAGTAGTAGCAGGTCGCCCTGAACCCGAGCGGGGCCCAGAGTATGAGAAGCGCCGGCGACAGCGGCCACCACGATGCCAGAAGATAAGGGGAGTAGAACGGGGAGAGATACGGCTCGACGAGGAAATCGGCGTTCGAAAACGCGCGCCATGTCGAGTACAGACCGAAAACCGTGAGAATAGTCGCCGTCACAAGCGGCGCAGCCCACCAAGCATCCTTACGCATGGTAATCGAGCTTTGAGCAGTTCCATTCGCCATCTCTGTGTCTCCTAACTTGCCTCTAATCTTATTCTTATTGGTTGCACGGGGTTGCCGTCATCGATTCGGGGAAAATCGGTGCGTGTAATATTATATGAATGCCCCGGGCTAGTCAAGAAAAGAGCCCGCCAGCCCGGGGCCTAAATTATTTTCAGTTTTTGGTAGTCTTGTCGATATGGTCGCAGAGCTCTTTTACGTGGCTCGCGGAAACCTTGATTTCTTCTTTTTCCTTGTCGGAAAGCGCGACCTCGAATATCTCTTCGATGCCCTTTCTGCCGAGCTTTACCGGAAGGCCGACGAAGGTGTTGTCAACGCCGTATTCGCCTTCGGCGAGGACGCAGCACGGGAGGATCTTCTTCTTGTCCCTGAGTATTGCCTCTACCATTTCGACCGCTGATACAGCCGGCGCGTAGAAGGCGCTTCCCGTCTTCAAGAGGGCAACTATCTCGCCGCCGCCTCCGCGGGTTCTCTTGACGATCTCCTCGAGCCTGTCCGCGGGGATAAGCTCGGTCACAGGTACGCCGGCAACCGTCGTGCAGCGCGTGAGCGGCACCATGTCGTCGCCGTGTCCGCCGAGAACGAAAGCGTGGATGTTCTCGACCGATACGCCGAGCTCCATTCCGATAAAAGACCTGAACCTCGCGGCGTCGAGCACCCCGGCCATACCCATTACGCGCTCTTTCGGGAATCCGCTGACTTTATGCGCGACGTAGACCATTGCGTCGAGCGGATTCGTAACGAGAATAAGTATCGCGTTCGGCGACTTGGCCGCTACGTTCTTCGTGACTTCCGTAACGATTGCGGTGTTGGTAGCGATGAGGTCGTCCCTGCTCATTCCGGGCTTTCTCGGTATGCCTGAGGTAATGACGACGACGTCCGAGCCCGCCGTCTCTTCGTAGCCGTTCGTGCCCGTGACGTTCACGTCGTAACCGTAAACCGGGTTCATTTCCATCATGTCGAGCGCCTTCCCCTGCGGCATTCCTTCCACAATGTCAACGAGGACGACGTCGCCGAGCTCCTGCTGCGCGAGCATTAGCGCGGTCGTTGCGCCTACGTTTCCGGCGCCTATAACTGAAATCTTTGGTCTGCTCATTTAACCACTCCTTACACGTATTATTGTATTTCTTATTGATTTCGTAATTTTCGGGGAGTTTAGTTAGCTTCCGGTACCGCCTCGCGGGGGCTCAGGTAAATCTCCCCCGCCCTTGCCTTCTTAGTTAAGATTCTTATTTTTCTACCCTGTCCATGTTGGCCGCTATTGCCTTGCCGAATTCGGAACACTTCAGCAGCCTGGCCCCTTCGAGCTGGCGCTCGAGGTCGTATGTTACCGTCTTGTCGAGGATAGTAAGCTCCATCGCTTTGACGATAAGGTCGGCCGCTTCCTGCCAGCCGAGGTATTCGAACATCATGACGCCCGAGAGTATGACCGAGCTGGGGTTAATCTTGTCCTGCCCTGCGTATTTCGGCGCGGTGCCATGCGTCGCCTCGAAGAGCGCGAGATAATCGCCGATGTTGCCGCCGGGGGCCATTCCGAGCCCGCCTACCTGCGCGGCGCAGGCGTCGGATAGATAGTCGCCGTTTAGGTTCGACGTGGCGATGACGTTGTATTCCCTCGTCCTGGTAAGGATCTGCTGGAGCATGTTGTCGGCGATCCTGTCGTTTATCACGACCTTCCCCGCCGGGGCCTTGCCGCCGAACTTGTCCCAGAGGTCGTCCTCTGTTATCGCTCCGTCGGAGAATTCTTCTTTGGCCACCTCGTAGCCCCAGTCCCTGAAAGCGCCCTCGGTGAACTTCATGATGTTCCCCTTGTGCACTATAGTGACAGTTTCTATTCCCTTGTCTATGGCGTGTTTTATGGCCTTTCTCATGAGCCTCTTCGTTCCGAAGGGGCTTATGGGCTTTATACCTATGCCCGAGCCTTCTCTTATGTTTACGCCGTATTTTTCGACGAGATAGTTTCTTATATCGGTCGCCTCTTTAGAGCCGCTCTGCCATTCGATGCCCGAATAGACGTCCTCCGTGTTTTCACGGAAGATGATCATGTCCATATCCTCGGGCTTCTTGATTGGCGAGGGCGTTCCCTTGATGTACTTGACCGGCCTTACGCACGCGTAGAGGTCGAGTATCTGCCTGAGTGCTACGTTGAGGCTCCTTATTCCGCCTCCTATAGGGGTGGTGAGAGGCCCCTTTATGGAGACTATGTATTCCTTTAGGTCTTCTATAGTTTCGTCGGGGAGCCATTCGCCTTTTTCCTGAAAGGCCTTTTCCCCGGTCAGTACCTCATGCCAGGCTACCTTGCGTTTTCCGCCGTAAGCCTTCTCGACGGCGGCGTCGAATACGATCTGCGACGCATTCCATATGTCGGGTCCCGTGCCGTCTCCTTCTATAAAGGGGATAATAGGATTGTCCGGCACGATTAGTCTGTCGCTGGCTGTATCTATCTGAATTTTCTCACCCGAAGCGGGTTTGCGGGATGACATTGTTGAAACTCCTATATATAAAAATTTGGTCTGAAATATAAATAAAAATCGAGCAGAATTCAACTTTCGGCGGGCCCGCCGGCCCCTTAGCACTAAAATTACGCAGGTTGCCGGCGCAGCCCGTATTGGCTGATTATCACTGCTTCTTGATGGTCCGTCCCCTATGGGGACAGGTTAATTATGACTCCATCATCTGGCGGAGGACTGTCTGCAAGATTCCTCCGTTTTTGTAATACTCGACTTCGACCGGGCTGTCGAGACGGCAGGTCACATGGAAATCGAAGCTCTCGCCGTCGGGTTTGGTGGCCGTTACGGTTATGTCCTTGCCCGGCGCGAGCCCCTCGGTTATGCCGCCTATGTCGAAGCGCTCGTATCCGGTAAGCCCGTAGGTGTCTTTACTTTCCCCGGCCTTGAACTGGAGCGGGAGAACGCCCATGCCGACGAGGTTACTCCTGTGAATCCTCTCGTAGCTCTCGGCTATGACGGCACTGACCCCTAGCAGCACAGTGCCCTTGGCGGCCCAGTCGCGGGAGCTTCCAGTGCCGTATTCCTTGCCGCCTATAACGATGAGTGGGAGCCCCGCCTCCTGGTACTTCATAGAGGCGTCGAATATCGACATCTGCTCTCCGGATGGGATGTGCTTCGTATACCCGCCCTCGACGCCGTCGAGCATCTGGTTTCTTATTCTGATGTTGGCGAATGTGCCGCGGATCATGACCTCGTGGTTACCGCGGCGGGAGCCGAAGCTGTTAAAGTCCCTCGGCTCGACGCCGTGTCCTACGAGGTACTTCCCAGCGGGGCCGTCCTTCGGTATGGAGCCCGCGGGGGATATGTGGTCCGTCGTAATCGAGTCGCCGAGGAGCGCAAGGACATAGGCGCCCTTGATGTCGCCCGTTTCGGGCAGGTCGAGCTTGAACGTTTCGAAGAATGTCGGGTTCTGGATGTAGGTCGAGGACTTGTCCCATTTGTAGAGGTTCCCCTCGGGGACGTCGAGGCTCTTCCACGTGTCGTCGCCGTCGAAAACGGACTTGTACTGCGCCCTGAATATCTCGGGGTTAAGTACGCTGTTGACCGTGTCCTTGATTTCCTTCTGCGTCGGCCATATGTCCTTCAAATAAACCGGCTCTCCGTCCTTGCCCGTGCCTATAGGCTGGCTGTAGACGTCTATGTCCACCGTGCCCGCGAGGGCGAAAGCCACGACGAGCGGCGGCGAAGCTAGATATGCGAACTTTACGAACGGGTGCACCCTGCCCTCGAAGTTTCTGTTGCCGCTGAGGACGGCCGCCGTCGTGAGGTCGTTGGCTTTTATGCCTTCCTCTACCGGGCCGGGGAGCGGGCCGCTGTTGCCGATACATGTAGTGCAGCCGTATCCGACGAGGTCGAAGCCGAGATCGTCGAGGTAGGGCGTGAGCCCTGCGGCGTCGAGGTAATCTGTTACGACTCTAGACCCGGGAGCGAGGCTGGTCTTGACTGTCGGCTTTACCGTAAGCCCCTTCTCGACGGCCTTCTTGGCCACGAGCCCCGAGCCCACCATTACGGACGGGTTCGAGGTGTTGGTGCAGCTCGTAATGGCCGCGATCACGACCGAGCCGTTTCCGAGCTCGGCTTCCTTGCCGTCTTCCATCGTTATGGTGACCTTCTTGCCGATGCCCTTTCCTTCGGGGTCGTTCGTTTTAGTCTTGAGTACGTTTTCGTATGATTCTTTAAGATCCTTGAGCGGCACCCTGTCCTGCGGGCGGCTCGGCCCGGCCATCGAAGGCTGGACGGTCGATATGTCGAGCTCTAAAGTGTCTGTGTATACAGGGTCGGGCGTGTCGTCTGTCCTGAATAGGCCCTGCTCTTTCGTGTATGCCTCGACGAGCTCGACGAGGTTTCTGTCCCTGCCGGTTATTCTGAGGTACGTGAGCGTCTCTTCGTCCACCGGGAAGAAGCCCATCGTGGCGCCGTATTCGGGGGCCATGTTGGCTATGGTCGCCTTGTCCGAGAGCGCGAGCTGCGAAAGCCCGGGGCCGTAGAACTCGACGAACTTACCGACGACGCCCTTTTTCCTCAGCATCTCGGTGACAGTGAGGACGAGGTCGGTGGCCGTAACTCCCTCGGCGAGCTGGCCGTGGAGCTTGAATCCGATTACGTCGGGGACGAGCATATAGAGCGGCTGGCCGAGCATACAGGCCTCGGCCTCGATACCGCCGACGCCCCACCCGAGAACGCTGAGGCCGTTTATCATTGTCGTGTGCGAGTCCGTGCCGACGAGCGTGTCCGGAAATGCCAGAGTTTCGCCGTCCACGATCCTTGAGCCGACGACGCTCGCCAGACATTCAAGATTGACCTGATGCACGATACCCGTGCCCGGGGGGACGACCCTGAAGTTATCGAACGCCTTCTGGGCCCACCTCAAAAACGCGTATCTCTCGCCGTTCCTTTCGTATTCGCGCTCTACGTTCAGCGTGAAAGCCTTGTCGCTCGCGAAGTAGTCGACCTGCACCGAGTGGTCGATGACGAGGTCCACGGGGACGATCGGGTTGATCTTGTCCGGGTTTCCGCCGAGCCTGTTGACTACCGTTCTCATGGCCGCGAGGTCCACGACGCAGGGTACTCCCGTAAAGTCCTGCAGAATGACGCGCGCGGGGCAGTATGGTATTTCCTCGGCAGCCCCGCTGCCGGGGCTCCACGACGCGAGCGCTTTAAGGTGCCCGTCGTGTATGGTGTTGCCGTCGTAGTTCCTGGCGACGTTCTCGAGGAGTATTTTTATAGACACGGGGAGGCGCGAAATATCCACCCCCAGGCGGGCCTCTATGGCCTTCAGGGAATAGTATTTTACGTCACCCGAGCTGGTTTTTAGCGTAGAAACCGCTTTCAGGTCATCTCTTATTTCACTCATACAAATTCTCCTTAGCTTATAGATGGTTAAAAGGAAGGTTTTCCCCAATCATTGTACAGTTGAATGGGGACAAATCAAGATTACGGGCCGCATTATGTAAGCCCCGGAGGGGCGTTAGCGGCCCGTGATTTAATCTATTTTCCTGAATATGAGCGAGGCGTTGGTTCCGCCGAATCCAAATGAATTGCTGAGGACTGTCCTTATCCCGGCCTCCCGAGCCTGGTTGGGGACGTAGTCGAGATCGCATTCCGGATCGGGAAATTCGTAGTTTATCGTGGGCGGAAGTATGCCGTGTTCGAGCGCGAGCACGCTGAATGCCGCCTCGACAGCGCCGGCCGCGCCCAGAAGATGCCCCGTCATGGACTTCGTCGAGCTTACGGGGATCTTGTACGCCCTTTCGCCGAACACCTGTTTAATAGCGTTCGTCTCGTTGGCGTCGTTAAGAGGCGTCGAGGTGCCGTGGGCGTTTATGTAGTCGATCTCGTCCGGGTTGGCCTCGCCGTCATGGAGGGCAGCCTTCAT
>JBFWTW010000006.1:0-34278 GCA_050247635.1 Candidatus Dadabacteria bacterium
GCGTCATCGAATTCGTATCGAGCGCCTTAATCTCTTCGAGTACGGGGTTCTCTTCCTCTTTCTCGGCTTGGTCCGCCTCAGCGGCGAAGAGATTCATCTGCCCCCCCAGTATGGAGCTCCTTATGCCTGTCTGCGATTTTTCGAGATTGGACAGAACCTTCTGCGCGCTCTTGATTACGGCCTCGGGGACCCCGGCCAGCTTCGCGACCTGTATCCCGTAGCTGTGGCTCGCCGCGCCGGGTATGAGCTTCCGGAGGAATACTATCTTATCCCCGTTCTCCTTTACGTATATATTGTAGTTCTTGGTCCTCCGGCGCGATATCGATAGCCCCGTAAGCTCGTGGTAATGGGTCGCGAAGAGCGTTCTCGGCCCCCTGTCGTGGAGGTACTCGGCCACGGCCCACGCTATGCTCATCCCGTCGAAGGTGCTGGTCCCGCGCCCTATCTCGTCCAGGATAACGAGGCTCCTGTCCGTCGCGTGGCGGAGGATGTATGCAGTCTCCACCATCTCTACCATGAACGTCGAATGCCCCTTGGCGATGTTGTCCGACGCCCCCACCCTCGTGAACACCCTGTCCGAAATGCCGACCCGGGCGTGCGTCGCGGGGACGAAGCTCCCCATCTGCGCCATTATGGCGGTAAGAGCAACCTGTCTTATGAGCGTCGATTTCCCCGCCATGTTGGGGCCGGTGATAAGGAGGAACTGGTTCTCGTGCGGGTCGAGCCTGACGTCATTCGGGACGAACCTCTCTCCGAGCTCCATCCTTTCGACCACGGGATGCCTGCTGTTCTTTATGTCCATCACCGGCTCGTCCGTCATCTGAGGCCGGATGTAGTTGTACCTCTCGGCGACCTCTGCGAGGGCGGAGTAGCAGTCGAACTCGGCGAGGAGAGCCGATGTGCCCCTCACCCTGTCCGCTTCGGCCGCGACTTTCTTCCTCAGCCCCTCGAATATCTCGCTTTCCAGGGCTATGATCCTGTCTTCCGCGCCGAGTATCTTGTCCTCGTATTGCTTCAGCTCCTCCGTTATATACCTCTCTGCGTTGGCGAGGGTTTGGCGGCGCGCGTACGTATCGGGGACCGACGCCGAGTTCGCCTTCGACACCTCTATGTAATAACCGAAGACGCGGTTATAGCTCACCTTGAGCGAGTTTATACCCGTCGCCTTCCGCTCTTTCATTTCGAGGTCGGCTATCCACTGCTTCCCGTCACGCCTTATGGACCTGAGCTCGTCGAGCTCGGCGTTCACCCCCTCCTTAATTATCCCTCCCTCGCGTGGCGTGAGCGGCGGGTCTTCGACAAGCGAAGACGCGAGAAGCCGGTGAAGGTCCGAGAGGTCGTCGAGCCCCTCGCCTATGCCCCGCACTGCGTCGAGGCCGGCCTCTGTCAGAAGCTTCTTTATGCCCGATATATGTACGGACGAATCGCGGAGCGCCCCCAGGTCCCTCGGCCGTGCGGTAGAGGTCGCTATCCTGCCAATGAGCCGCTCGATGTCGCTTATCTCGCGCATCTCGGTAACAAGCGCTGCCCTAAGCGCGGTGCTCGACTTAAGCTCTTCGACTACGTCGAGCCTCTTTTCTATCGCCTTTATATCGACGAGGGGATAATTTATCCACTGCCGGAGCAGCCGCCCGCCCATGCCCGTCATCGTCTCGTCGAGCACCCACAGGAGGGTGCCCCCCGTATCGCCGTTATTAGAGCGCGTAAGCTCGAGGTTTCGTTTCGTGGATTCGTCTATTAAGAGGTATCCCGATTTCCCGTAATACTCCGGGTCGTTAAGGGGCGGCATCTCTTCGAGTCGCGTGTCCCTAAGGTATTGAAGGAGCGCCCCCGCCGCCGTGATCGCCTCGGGAACGCCTTCGAGGCCGTAGGGCTCTAGCGTCTTGGCCGACAGGTGATCGAGTAAAAGCTCCCTGCCCCGGTCCGTGTCCCACACCCAGCCGTCGAGCTCGGTGATGAGCGGGTTCCCCGACCTTTTGAGAGCAGTCCCCGAAACGGGCGACTCTCCCTCGCCCACGTTTTCGAGGATTATCTCCCTCGGCTCCAGCCTGAATATCTCGTCCGTAAGGTCTTCCACCGAATCGAACGTCGAAACCCTGAACAGCCCCGTCGATATGTCGGTGTACGCGAGGCCGTAAACGCCGTCCCCGGCGTATACGCTCGCTAGGAAGTTATTGCTCTTCGAGTCGAGGTTCTCGGAATCGAGTATAACCCCCGGGGTGAGGACCCTCACCACCTTTCTCTTTACGACGCCCTTGGCCGACTTTGGGTCCTCCACCTGCTCGCAAACAGCTACCTTGTGCCCGCTTTTCAGGAGCTTTGCGAGGTAGGGCTCCGAGCTGTGGTGGGGCACGCCGCAAAGTGGCACCGGGTTCTTGTCGTTCTTGTTCCGCGACGTGAGTGCGATTCCGAGTACTTTTGACGCAACCTTGGCGTCGTCGTAGAACATCTCGTAAAAATCCCCGAGCCTGAAGAAGAGTATCGAGTCCGGGTACTCCTTCTTCAGCGACATGTACTGTTTTAACATCGGGGTTTCGGTGGGCATCGTGATGATTATATCAATTCGCCGGGAAACTCTCAATTTGAACGGGACGCTGAGGGAGGCATCGAGGCGGCGGCCTCCTTGCCCGCGGTCACGACAGGTGATAGATTAATCCCTTTCATGCAAAACGCCCCGGGCGGAAAGGCCGTCCGGCGGAAAAGCACAGAAACCTGTACATAGGGGCGGAAATTGATAAAGCCGAATCCGTTTGTAGAAGACTTGATCCCGTACGTGCCTGGTAAACCCGTAGAAGAGCTCGAAAGAGAGCTCGGCATAAAGGGCGCGATAAAAATTGCGTCCAACGAAAACCCGATAGGCCCCTCGCCGCTCGCGAAAAAGGCCGCCATGGAGGCGCTCTCCGGCGTAAACCGCTACCCGGACGGCGACGCGTTCTACCTTAAACACAAGCTCGCGGAACAGCTCGGCGTAAAGCCCGGGACGATAATATTCGGTAACGGCTCTAACGACGTCATCGACGTCGCGGCAAGGGCGTTCCTAAGCCCCGGCGACGAAGCCGTTATGGGGGAATACGCCTTTATCGTCTACCCCATCGTGACGAAGCTCGCGGGGGCGTCGGCGGTGATCTCGCCCATGCCGGGCTACACTCACGACCTCAAGGACATGTACTCCCGCATCACTCCGAAAACAAAGGCCGTCTTCATAGCCAACCCTAACAACCCGACGGGCACTATGGTCGCGAAGGACGAGATGGAGTGGTTCTTAGGTAAAATAGACGAGGACATTCTCGTCGTCATAGACGAGGCCTACTTCGAATACGTGGACGACCCGTCCTACCCCGATTCCCTCGACTACATGGGTCTCGGCAAATCGATCCTTACCGTAAGAACGTTCTCGAAGATCTACGGGCTTGCTGGAATGAGGCTCGGCTACGGCATAGGGCCCGAGGGCATGGTCTCGAACATGCACAAGGCGAGGCACCCCTTCAACACCAGCTCCCTCGCGCAGGTTGCCGCGATAGCGGCGTTGGACGACACAGAGCACGTCCGGAAATCGAAGGAGATGAACAGTAAGGGGCTCGATTATCTGGGGGACGAGCTCGGGAAGCTCGGCGTCGAGTTCACGCCGAGCCACGCGAACTTTATACTGGTGAACCTGGGGGGCGACCCGATGCCCGTCTATAACGCACTCTTGAGAGAAGGTGTTATAGTTAGGCCGGTCGGCATATACGGACTCAAGACCCATTTGAGGGTATCGGTCGGGCTCCACGAAGAGAACGAAAGATTCATCAGCGCATTCAAGAAAGTGTTGGGGAAATAATTAAAATGCAATTCGACAAGGTGACAATCGTAGGACTCGGGCTCATAGGCGGCTCGCTCGCGTGGGCGCTCAAGGAATCGGGCGAGGTGCGCATAGTGTGCGGTGTAGATTCGGACCCCGGCTCCGTGGATTACGCCGTCGAGACGGGCATCATCGACGAGGGCTCGGCGGACGCCGCCGGAGCCGTACCTGGGGCGGAAGTCATAGTCGCCGCGACCTACGTCGGCAGCATTCCCGATACCGTGAGGTCCCTCATCCCGCATGCCGACGACGGCGCGGTTATAACCGACGTCGGGAGCGTAAAGGCGGGCATAGTGAGGGAGATTGAGGGCTTCATCCCTGGGCGCCTCGGGTTCGTCGGCGGGCACCCGATATCGGGCACCGAGAATTCGGGCGTCAGGAACGCGGTACTGGACCTCTTCAGCGGGAAAAGATTCATTCTCACGCCTACCGCAAAAACGCCGGAGGCGGCAAAGGAGAAAACAGCGGCCCTGTGGAAGCTCGTTGGGAGCGACGTCTACGAAATGGACCCCGACTCACACGACAGGATCTTCGGGCTCGTGAGCCACCTTCCCCACGCGGCGGCGTATGCGCTCGTGGACGCGATTCTTTCGTCGGGCGACCCGGGCACTCTCCTCGATTTCGCGGGAGGCGGCCTCAGGGACTACACCCGCATCGCTTCAAGCTCGCCCGAGATGTGGGCCGACATAATGACGGCCAACAGGGACAACGTGCTGGGGGCGATTCGCCGGTTGAAAGAATCGCTCTCGAAAATAGAATCCGCGCTCGAAAAGGGCGACAGGGAAGCGCTCCTTAAAATATTCGACGCCGCCGCCGAGACCAAAAAAGACAGTATTAAATAACCCCCGTTTACGCATCCTAAGGTTTCAATCCGAGCCCTTTTATAATCTCCCCTGCTATGGATTCCGGGCTTTGTGAGGCGTCGATGACGAGGGCGTCTTCCGGCTCTTCGAGGTCCATGAGCTGGCTTTCCAGGATTCCCGGCCCGGCGAAGTGGCCCATTCTTCCTTCGAGCCTCTTTTCTATAAGCGAGGCATCTCCCTTAAGGTAAACGAAAGCGAGGTCCGTGCGGCCGTCCTTGAGATAATCACGGTAGGATTGCTTGAGAGCAGAGCAGGCGAGGACCATCCCGGCATCTTGGGACCTTACCAGCCCCCGAAGCGCGGCAAGCCACGGGAGCCTGTCGGCGTCCGTGAGCGGAACACCCGCTTTCATCTTTTCTATATTGTGTTTTGGATGGAAATCATCGGCGTCCCGAAAGGTCCAGCCTAGCCTCTCGGCCAGAACGGTGCCGGCTGTAGTCTTTCCCACGCCTGAAACGCCCATGATAATGATGATCATAAGCCCGATGTACGGCATTCACGATGGTCAGATTTTGATTTGCCGGTGGCTACAAGACATTACACTTGCATGCCGTAATGAAAAAAGAAACCAGCATAAGCGCGGTTATTGTTAGATATAAACGCATTTTTACCCGTCCTTAAATTAAGGCATCGGCGGCCGGCGGCTATATATAAAAATATCAGAGACAGATATTACGTGAATTCACCCGAACTTGATGGCTAACGGGGAATACGCCGAAATTTAATTTTTTATAGTCACGAGGCGCCGGCCGGGATTTATCCGATCCCGCAGCTGCATGCCGTTACGATAAACGCAGTAGCCAGAACCGCCAGTACAGTTATGTATGAACGCATACGACACCTTCCGATAAAATGTCTTTTTAAAAATTATACTCGCAGAAGAGGATTATCAAAGTAAATAAAGTGTAAAGATGGAAAGGGGCCCGGGGCTCAGCACCAGCCCGAGCCGGCGTCGAGCGCGGCCGTGAGCCCCTCGCGAAGGGGGTCGATACGCGCCTTGTAGGTCCTTACGTCCCTCACGTATCCGAGGGGATTTTTCTGCCAGAATAAAAACCTGTCGTATATTATTCTGAGGTTGTCTATCACCTCTTCGGAATCGAACAGCCAGCCGAAGTCGGTCTTTTCGGGATAAAAAAGCATGTAGAACATGAGCTTCATCGTCACGTGTTCTTCGAGGTGTCTGGCGCTTCCGAAATCGCGGCGCATGAGATCGAACCATCCGGTTCGCGCCCAGCTATAGCCGCTTCCGAAGGCGTCCGCCATCCTTGGCTCTAGTCCTAGCCTCGATCCGGCCTCTTTCCCGAGCTCCGAAAATACGCAGGCGGCCTCGCGCGTGAAGTAATCCTGCGAGTGGAGCCTTCTTTCCATGCCGAGTAGGTTACGTATGAGCCTCGGCTCTGTCTTTATGTACCCGGTAAGATCGAAAGAGCCTGTATCGCCGCAGGATACGAGTGAAACAGATATATTTTCCCACTCCCTCCTGGCTATCTGAAACGCTGAACGGATTTCCATATATATAATCGTCACCGACAGTGATTAAGAACTGATTAAGGGCCTGTTAACCGAAGATTAATCCGTGCTACGAACGCACAAGATGCTGTTATCGTTTGCTAATTTTAGCACATGGAACGTGGGCGGCAAGGGGACGGGCCGTCCGGGCAAACGAGCTCTTGTCTCATGAAAGGATATTGTAAAATTCAGGCGTGGACCGTCTATCCGGTTAACTACGGTTTCACTATCTCTTCACACAATCTTAACATTTCCGGTGTTTACTCCTACCCAGACCAATAATCCACAGGAGGTATTCTTTCAATGAATAAGCGAGGATTCTTAAAGCGCAGTATTGTGGCCGGATTTACGGCAATCGCAGTTCTTCTTGCGGCCAACACTGGTATTGCCGCCGAGACGGTAACCGTTGACGCAGCAATTCCATCTTACTCGAAGACGAGCGGCGTATCGGGGAACATCAACAGCATAGGCTCCGACACGATGAACAACCTTATGACGCTCTGGTGCGAAGGGTTCACGAAGAATTACCCCAACGTAAGATGTCAGATCGAGGGCAAGGGATCGAGCACCGCGCCTCCGGCCCTTATAGAAGGTACGGCACAGTTCGGACCGATGTCCCGTCCGATGAAGGACACCGAGATCGACGGGTTCGAGAAGGCCTTCGGTTATAAGCCGACCGAGATAGCGACGTCCATAGACACGCTAGCGGTGTTCGTGAACAAGGACAACCCGATAGAGTGTATAACGATCGAGCAGATCGACCAGATATTCTCCAAGAATAGGTCCTGCGGAGGCGGTGAGGACATCACCACGTGGGGGCAGCTCGGCGTTACCGGGCCTCTCGCCAGCACTCCGATAAGCATGTACGGCAGAAACTCCGCATCCGGCACCTACGGCTTCTTTAAAGAGCATGCTCTCTGCAAGGGCGACTTCAAGGATTCCGTAAAAGAGCAGCCGGGCTCGGCTTCCGTCGTCCAGGGCGTTACCGAGGACAAGGCCGCGATCGGATACAGCGGAATCGGATACCTGACCTCCGGTGTAAAGGCAGTTAAGCTCGGGGCGACCGAAGCTGAATGCGCCGCACCAAGCCTTGAAAATGTAACCAACGGATCTTATCCTCTTGGCAGGTATCTTTATCTTTACGTAAACAAGAAACCGAACGAAGCGCTCGACCCGCTCCGCCTCGAATTCTTGAAATACGTCCTCAGCAAAGAGGGCCAGGAAGTTGTTATAAAAGACGGTTACCTCCCCATTCCGGCCAGTGTAGAGTCTGAGCAGATGACGATCATCACCAACTGATTCTGACCATGCAAGCAGGGATTACAATCATCAAGCTCGTCCGGACGGCTCAGATATGACTGCTCAAACCAGATTGAAAAAGAAAGAAGGGTTACAAGCTTCCTCCGGCATAAGACGGAGGAAGCTTGCCGACCGGATCGCAACAATAGTTGTAACGACTGGCGGCGTTGCCGTGATCCTCTGCATTATCGCCATTCTCCTCTTCATTGGCATTGAAACCGTGCCGCTCTGGCAGGGTGTTAAATCGGAGCTCACGAGCTCATTCTTCCTTAAGGAATCACCCGATCTCGCCTCTTATTCCCTCGACAGTCCCGACACGTCGGAGTTTCCGTTCCTCGTTTCGGGTATGGACGAATATAAGGAAATAGGCTTCGTCGCGACGAAAAACGGCGGCCTTTATTTCCTGTCGCTCGAAAACGGGAAGGTAATAAAGAAGGAAGAGCTCCCGGGGCTCGGCGAGACCGAGATAAGATCCAGCTACGTATCCCAGGATAATCGCCTCTACGCCTTCGGGACCGACGACGGAAGGATCATACCGCTCAGGACAGGATATAAAGTCAGCTTCGAGGGCGACAACAGGATAATCACCCCGCAGGTCACGGAGGATACGATTCTCGAGGTTGCAGGATCGCCGCTCGTCAGAATCGCTTTCGAGGAAAACGACGACGAAACGGCTTCGGCCGGGGCCGCGTACACGGCCGGCGGCGAGCTTATATTGAAGACCCTCGCCAAGTCGAGGGGGCTGATAGGCGGCGGCAAAACAGATGAAGCGTCGTACAACATCACGCCGTCACTTAACGGTGGGAAGGTTACCGCGCTCGAAATAGACAAGTCCCTCAGGAATCTCTACGTCGGCACCGATAACGGAATGGTGTACCGGTATAACATAAGGAATAAACAAAACCCCGAGCTCCTCGAAACTTTAGACGCCACCGGCAACCGGCGCATACCCGTAACCGCGCTCGGATTTCTTCTGGGCGACCGCTCATTAGTTGTCGGAGACGAGGCAGGTGATGTTTCTGTGTGGTTCGAGGTTGCGGACCCGGATTCTCCCGGAGGCAAGGTTTTAAAGAAGGTGCACGAGCTTCCGCCTTTCGCGCTTCCGGTAGAGGAGATAGTCCCATCGTCCCGCGACAGGAGCTTCATAGCATCCGATAACGGCGGGAATATCAATCTTTACCACGCGACTTCCGAGAAGAAGCTCGCGGAGTTAAAAACTGACGGCCCCGGGGTCAAGAGCCTCTCATTTGCGCCCAAGGGTAACGGCATTCTGGCCGTGGACGGCGGCGGGAAGCTCTACGACTGGAACGTCAGGAACCCGCACCCCGAAACGAGCATGAAGACACTTTTCGGGAAGGTCTGGTACGAGGGCTACAGTAAGCCCGAATACGTCTGGCAGTCGACTGGCGGAACAGACGACTTCGAGCCCAAGCTAAGCCTTACGCCGCTCGCGTTCGGCACGGTTAAGGGCGCTTTATACGCACTTCTCTTCGCGATTCCGCTCTCCATATTCGGCGCGATATGCGTTTCGCAGTTCATGCATCCGGCGCTCAGAAATACTATCAAGCCGGTGGTCGAGATAAAGGCCGCCCTTCCGAGCGTTGTGCTCGGTTTCTTCGCGGGTCTCTGGCTCGCCCCTATTATAGAAAAGATAATACCGGCGGTAATCATACTCCCGGTCGTGCTCACTCTATTTACGCTCGCGAGCGTTTTCGGATGGCAATACGTCCCGCGGGGAATCAAGGGCAGGTTCAAGGAGGGCTCGGAGCTCTTCTTCCTGATACCCGTCATTCTCCTGGGCGTTCTCGTGAGCCTCGGGCTCAACGCGGCTGCCGAGGGCGCACTCTTCGGCGGGGATTATAAAACGTGGTTCTACGACGTCCTCGGGATGCAGTACGACCAGAGGAACTCGCTAATCGTGGGGTTCGCCATGGGGTTCGCGGTGATTCCGATTATCTTCACCATATCGGAAGACGCCCTTTCCAGCGTTCCGAAGCACCTCACTGCTGGCTCCCTCGCCCTCGGGGCGAACAGATGGCAGACGGCGATAAGGGTCGTTCTTCCCACCGCGAGCCCGGGCATATTCTCTGCGGTGATGATAGGTCTAGGCAGGGCCATCGGCGAGACGATGATCGTCCTCATGGCCACGGGTAATACGCCCATAATGGACTGGAGCATCTTTAACGGCTTCAGGGCGCTATCGGCGAATATCGCGGTGGAGATACCGGAGGCCCCGCACGGTGGGACTCTCTACAGGGTCCTCTTCCTGGCGGCGCTCCTATTGTTCTTCTTCACGTTCATCATCAACACTGCCGCTGAAATCGTAAGGCAGAGATTAAGAAAGAAATACGGTCAACTCTAAAACGCTCATAAATTTTAACGCGCGGCTACGTCCGCCGGGGTTTAACAATGAACAAGTACTGGAAAAGCGGCGACCCTTTCGTATGGCTCACTGGAGTCGCGCTCATGTTCAGCCTTCTGATGATAGCCGGGCTCATGTATCTCATCGCGGCCAAGGGCCTGGGGTTTTTCTGGCCCTCGGATCTCGCGGAAGTTAAGCTGAAGGACGGCTCCGTCTTCCTCGGCGAGATCACCGGGCACGAGAAGGCAAAGCTTCACGGCCCCGAGGGTGAGGACATATTCGTCGAGCGCACGCAGCTCAAAATCGGTAACCGCGACCTCTACGGCCTCGATTTCAAATGGATTGACGACGATAACATAGAAAACATCACGTATCCGAAATACGCGGTAGCCCTCGAAAGAAGGGAATGGGGAAATATGTACGGGTTTATAAAACAGATTTCCGAGGGCGGGAACGTCGTATGCACGGGGAACGAAAACTGCTGGCCGGTGCTCGAATCGCAGCTCCCTGTCTACAGCAGCATATACGAAGAAATAAAGGGTATAGAAAAGGGAGAGATCGGGGGCATAAACAGGGAGATAGAAAACCTTCGCCTGAAAATAAGGGGCGAGGAAATGGGGAGCAACAACCAGGAAAAGATTAGCCGGCTCGAAGCGCAGATAAAAGAGGAAGAGGCCAAATACCAGGAGCAGGAAAAGAAGCTGACAGCCCTTTACTCCGAGTTCGGTAAAGAGGTCATCACCATGACGTCCATCGACGGCAGGGACAAGGAAATGCCCCTAGGGAACGTCGTCCGGGCGTACAGGCCGAATTCGCTCGGCTGGTTCGGTAAGGCCTCTCTTTACGCATCCAAGGTGTGGGAGTTCGTTTCCGCCGAGCCGAGGGAGGCCAACACTGAAGGCGGTGTTTTCCCAGCCATATTCGGCACTATTCTAATGGTACTCATAATGAGCGTCGTCGTACTCCCCTTCGGCGTGCTCGCCGCGCTTTATCTAAGAGAGTACGCAAAGCAGGGGACTCTCGTCAGGATTGTGAGGATATGCGTCAACAACCTCGCGGGCGTTCCGTCGATTGTTTTCGGAGTGTTCGCTGTAGGGTTCTTCATATACGGCATGGGGAGCACCCTCGACAGCATATTCTTCAAGGAAGCGCTGCCTAACCCGACGTTCGGCACAGGCGGCATCCTGTGGGCCTCGCTTACGCTTGCGCTCCTTACGGTGCCAGTTGTGATCGTGGCGACCGAAGAGGGGCTCGCCGCGGTGTCTAAAGAGATACGCGACGGCTCGCTTGCCCTCGGGGCGACGAAGTTCGAGACGACGTGGAAGATAGTCATTCCAAGCGCGATGCCCGCAATTCTAACGGGGCTCATCCTGGCCATCGCGAGGGCGACGGGTGAGGTCGCGCCGCTCATGATAACTGGCGTCGTCAAGCTCGCGCCGCAGCTTCCGGTGGACGGCTACTTCCCGTATCTGCATCTCGAAAGGAAGTTCATGCACCTCGGCTTTCATATATACGACGTCGGCTTTCAGTCGCCGAACGTCGAGGCCGCGAAGCCCATGGTCTTCACGACGGCGCTTCTTCTCATAATAATAGTCGTAGTGCTTAATCTCACGGCAATAATCATTAGGAACCGTCTAAGAAAGAAATACACTACCTCGGCAGTTTGATAAATGTTATATTATTGAGTGCTCTAAGGGGTAGATATTACGGAGGTCTTAGTCTTAATCATGGAGAACATACAGGAAACGATGGAGACCGGAGCAGAAGAACAGGTTACGGTTCACGGAGACCCGAAATCTAAGAAATTCCAGGTCCCCGATCCGATAGTCGAAGTCAACGACGCCAATCTTTACTACGGCGAGAAGCAAGCGCTCAAAAGCATATATATGGACATACCGAAGAACAAGGCCACGGCCTTCATCGGGCCTTCGGGATGCGGAAAGTCCACGCTCCTTCGCTGCTTTAACAGGCTCAACGATCTCGTCGATTCGGCCAGGGTCGAGGGCGAGATACTAATCGACGGGGAGGATATATACGATCCCAGCGTCGACATCACGGAGCTCAGGAAAAATGTGGGAATGGTGTTCCAGAAATCGAACCCGTTCCCGAAATCGATTTACGAGAACGTCGCCTATGGGGCGAAGATTTCCGGAGAGAAGCGAAAATCGGTCCTCGACGAAATAGTCGAGAAGAGCCTTAAGGGTGCGGCGCTCTGGGACGAGGTTCACGACAGGCTTCACGAGAGCGCGCTCGGGATGTCGGGCGGCCAGATGCAGAGGCTCTGCATCGCGAGGGCGATAGCCGTCGAGCCCGAGATACTCCTCATGGACGAGCCGTGCTCCGCGCTCGACCCGATAGCGACCGGCAAGATCGAGGACCTCATAACCGAGCTAAAGGAGAATTACACGATAGTAATCGTGACTCACAACATGCAGCAGGCGTCCCGCGTATCTGACTACACGGCCTTTATGTACCTCGGGGAGCTGATAGAGTACGACACAACCGAAACGATATTCCTTAACCCCAAATACAAACAAACAGAAGATTACGTATCAGGAAAATTCGGATAATCGCGCCCGGCTCTCTTCATAATTTCCCTTCCGTGGAAGGGGATGCTGCTATATCTCACGGAGAGGAAACTATGTCCGGTGATGACAGGAAAAAGGTAATTTTTATTTGCACGCACAACTCCGCGCGCTCGCAAATGGCCGAAGGTATACTTAAGAACCTGTATGGCAACAGGTTCGAGGTCTATAGCGCCGGCACAGAACCTTCGAGGGTAAATCCATACGCCATAAGGGCTATGGAGGAAATCGGCATAGATATATCCGGCCACAGCTCGAAGGCGATCGAAAAATTCCTGGGAAAGGAATTCGATTACGTAATCACGCTCTGCGGCGAGGCCGACGAGGCGTGCCCCGCTTTTCCGGGCGGGGAAAGGAGTCGTCTGCACAAGGGGTTTCCCGATCCGTCTCAATTCAGGGGGAAGGACGAGGAGATACTTGCAGGCTTCAGAACGGTCAGGGACGAAATAAGAACCTGGCTTGAATCCGAGTTCGAAAAGAATTAACCTCGGGATGACTAGTACGGCAGGGGGAAGAGACAAAATATGATCAGACTTGAAGAAGAGATAAGCAAGCTCAAAAAGATGCTTTTCGAAATGGCGGCATCGGTAGAGGAGATGATCGCGAAGAGCATCAAGGCCCTTAAGGACCGGAACATGATAATGGCCGAAGAGGTCATAAAGGGCGATCAAAAAATAAACGAGATGGAAGTCGAGATCGACAACCAGTGCATTAGGATACTCGCGCTCTATCATCCCGAGGCAGCGGATCTAAGGACCGTCTCGATGATAATGAAGATAAATAACGACCTCGAAAGGATAGGCGACCACGCTGTAAATATCGCCGAGAAGACCATATACCTCGCGGACAAGCCGCCGGTTAAACCGCTTATCGACATACCCAAAATGGCCGACAAGGCGATACAGATGCTCCAGGAGAGCCTCGACGCGTTCGTGAACAAGGACGCCGAGCTCGCAGTGGACGTTTGTAAGAAGGACGACGACGTAGACGAGCTCGAACCGCAGATAGTCCGCGAGCTCGTTACGTACATGATCTCCGACCCGCAGACGATAGACCGCTCGCTCGCGCTCATACTCATCGCGCGCGAAATAGAGCGCGTGGCCGACCTCGCCACGAATATCGCCGAGGACACCTATTACATCGCCAGCGGTAAGATGCTGAAGCACCATTCGTTCGAAAAGAGTTGAGCCCGCCGCCGGGGCCGGAAAACCCTCCCGGCACACCAGGCAACCCGCCGAAGACGGCCCCTTCTTGAAAAGCTCCCGCATGTGTATAAACTCTTAGCGTCTTTAATCCCCGGGAACGGCTGCATGCAGTTAAAAAATCTCTACCAATACGGAAAGGAACACATGGCGCGGCACTTCATCGAAAACCCGTCGCGTGAAACCTATCTTCTCCTCAGGAATTCCGAGGTTCTAAGGGATTTTACGGAAGTCTTCACGTCATCGGATATTGAGCCCGAGCCCCGTAAAATAGAGAAATTCTACGAGCTCCTCGAAAGGCGTATAAAGCACGAGCCCCTTGCCTACATCTCCGGGGAAAAGGAGTTTTATTCGAGGCCGTTCGCCGTAAACGGGGGCGTCCTGATCCCGAGGCCCGAAACGGAGCTCCTCGTTGCGGAGGTCCTGTATATCGCCCGGGGGATTGTCGAGCCCGCCATTCTGGACATAGGCACCGGCAGCGGCTGCATAGCCGTCACGCTCGCCTGCGAGCTCCCCGGCGCGAAGGTTTATGCGTCCGACGTATCGCCCGTGGCGCTTCATACGGCCCGGGGTAACGCGGAGAGGCACTCAGCCGGGGGAGTCAGATTTATCCTCGGGGACCTCGCCGAAGCATTCGGCGCGGGATCGTTCGACATAGTGGTGTCGAACCCTCCGTACGTGAGCCCGGCGGAATATGAAAACCTCGACCCTTCCGTTAAAGACTACGAGCCCGGGCTCGCCCTCATCTCTGGCGAGGACGGCCTCTCGCACATAAAGCGCATAATCCGGGATTCATCCCGCATATTGAAGGAAGGCGGCTGGTGCATGGTCGAGGCTGGATACACACAATCAACCCACGTCAAGGCACTTTACGAAGAGGCGGGATTCGGGGATATTTCATCAGTCAAGGATATTTCCGGCATCGAGAGGGTAATAAAAGCAAGATGGAAAAAATAATAGTAGAAGGCGGGAAAAGGCTTCAGGGGGAGATCGACGTAAGCGGCGCGAAGAACGCCGTCCTTCCCCTCATGGCCGCGTGCATACTCGCCCACGGGGAAAGCACACTCAACAACGTCCCCGACCTTGCCGACGTAAGGACAATGGCCAAGCTGCTCCAGATAATGGGGGCCAGGGTCGAGTTCGAAAACGGCAGGATGTCCATAGACTCGTCCGGCATGAACAGCTGGGAGGCGCCTTACGATCTTGTAAAAACGATGAGGGCGTCCGTCCTCGTCCTAGGCCCGCTCACTGCGAGGTTCGGAAAAGCCCGCGTCTCTCTCCCCGGCGGATGCGCCATAGGGGAAAGGCCGATCGACCAGCACTTAAAAGGGCTCGCGATTCTGGGGGCCGACATAGAGATAGAAGAAGGATACGTCGAGGCCATAGCCCCTGTCCTCCGGGGCGGGATAATACCGTTCGACATTTCTACCGTGACAGGCACCGAGAATCTCATACTCTCCGCAGCGCTCGCCGAGGGTGAGACGGTTCTTTTGAATGCCGCGTGCGAGCCCGAGGTGTCGGACCTTGCGAACGCGCTCAATCAAATGGGGGCCGACATAACGGGCGTCGGCAGCGACATCATAACCATAAAGGGAGTAAAAGAGCTATCTCCGCTTAAGGACTACGACGTCATGCCCGACAGAATAGAGGCGGGTACATACATGATAGCCGCCGTCGTCACTCGCGGAGACCTCCTTATCAGGAACTGCAGGTTCGAGAACATGGGCGCCCTCATAGGGAAGCTTATTGAAGTAGGGGCGCGCGTGACGAGGGAGAGCGAGGGCATCCGCGTAAGCGCGGACGGTCAGGTCAGGAGCATAGACATAACCACTCTCCCCTACCCCGGTTTCCCGACCGACATGCAGGCGCAGATGATGACGCTCATGAGCACGGCGGACGGGCTCAGCGTCCTTACGGAAACGATCTTCCCCCAGCGCTTCCTGCACGCGGGTGAGCTCCGGAGGATGGGGGCCGACATAAAGCTCGTCGGCAACAGCGCTGTCGTAAGGGGCGTAGGCGGCCTTAGCGGCGCGCCTACGATGGCCAGCGACCTCAGGGCCAGCGCGTCTTTGGTGCTCGCGGGTCTCGCGGCCGGGGGAAAGACAGAAATATCTAGGGTTTATCATCTGGACAGGGGTTACGACAAGCTCGACAGCAAGCTCGAAACACTCGGAGCCAGCATCTGGAGGGAAAAGGAATGATCACACTTGCGCTTGCCAGGGGGAGGCTCCTCGACGAAGAGGTCGCGCTCCTTACGAAAGCGGGATACCCCGTCGGGAATATGATAAAGGATTCACGGAAGCTCATATTCGAGTATCCGAATCTCAACATGAGGATATTCATCATCCGGCCGACCGACATACCGTCCTACGTCGAATACGGCGCGGCCGACTGCGGCATCGTCGGCATGGATACGCTCATGGAAGAAGTCCACTCGCTCTACGAGCCGCTCGACCTCGGCATAGGGAAATGCAAGCTCGTGGTCGCGGCGCCGAACGGATTCAAGTACTCCTCGGCGAAATCCCTCCGCGTGGCCACCAAATACCCGAGGCTAACGAGGGAATATTTTTCAGGCAAGGGAATCGGCGCCGAGATAGTAAAGCTCTACGGCTCCGTCGAGCTTGCGCCCATAGTGGGCCTTTCAGACGTTATAGTGGACCTCACTGCAACGGGCGAGACGCTCAGGAAGAACAACCTCACCGAGCTCGAGACGATAGCCGAGGTCACAGCCAGGTTTGTCGTCAACAGGGTCAGCATGAAGGTCAAATCCGAAGAGATAAAAGAGCTAATCGGAAAGCTGAAGAAAGTCAGATAACGGCGCTCCGGTCCTTACCCCAAAAGGCCCGGGGATGCTCGGCTAAATCCTAAAGTTGCACATACAACATTCCTTCTTTTTAATCTTAAGAACGGATTAAGACCCGCTCCCCCGGTTAAAAATAACTTCCATACCCCGGCGCTTTTCGTTAGACTTAATCTTTAAGCCTTTTGCCTGAATCCGCCGCCTGTTCTCGTACGGCGCGGCGACCAAAAGGAGAACCGCTATGGCAGCAAAGACCAAAATCCGCAGGCAGGAAAACACTGAAGAGAAAAGAAGATACGATAAGGCAGGAATTCCGGAGAGGGATTATCTCATGCAAAGCTACAAGACAGTGAGAGATTTCTCCTTCTTTCTGTCGGCCCCGCTCGAGACCGAAGACTTCGTCATCCAATCGATGCCCGACGTGAGCCCGACGAAGTGGCACCTCGCTCACACGAGCTGGTTCTTCGAGACCTTCGTTCTGTCGAAGGCCGTCAAGGAATATAGATCCCCGAGTCCGCAATACGCATATCTTTTCAACTCCTATTACATTCAGGCCGGGGAAAGGCACCTTCGCCCCAAGCGCGGTCTGATATCGCGGCCGACCGTAAGAGAAACGTTCGACTACAGGCGTCACGTTGACGAGCACATGATGCGCTTTTTCGCCGAGGCGAGCGAAAAGGAATGGAAGGAGCTCGCGCCATCGATAGAGATAGGAATACACCACGAGCAGCAGCACCAGGAGCTTATAGTCACAGATATCAAACACGTGTTTTCCGAAAATCCGCTCCGTCCCGCGTACTCCGGCGGCGCCGAGGGTAATGGCTCCCGGGCGGAGGTCCCGAACAAATGGGTCCCGTTTGGCGGCGGCATCTACACCATAGGTCATGAGGACGGCGGCTTCGGCTACGACAACGAATATCCGTCCCACAAGACATATCTCGAACCCTTTAAAATAAATTCGAGGCTCGTGACGAACCGTGAATACATGGAATTCATGGACGACGGCGGCTACGAGAACGGCGCGCTATGGCTCTCCGAGGCTTGGGCGAAGATCCAGTCCACCGGATGGAACGCGCCTTTTTACTGGGAGCGGGACGGAGATAAATGGCGTTATTTTACCCTCTCCGGCATGCGCGACGTGGACCCGGACGAGCCCGTCTGCCACGTCTCGTACTTCGAGGCCGACGCCTTTGCCAGGTGGGCAGGCGCGAGGCTCCCGACGGAAGCCGAATGGGAAGTCGCGGCTGGCGACATTCCCATGGAGGGAAACTTCGTCGAGGAAAAGGCGTTTCATCCCGTCCCCGCGAGCGCCGCGGGTGAGGGCCCGCTCATCCAGATGTATGGAGACGTCTGGGAGTGGACGCAGAGCGCATACACATCTTATCCTGGATTCAAAACGCTTCCCGGCGCGCTCGGAGAATATAACGGAAAGTTCATGTGTAACCAGTTCGTCCTCCGGGGCGGCTCGTGCGCGACCTCCGGGACGCACATAAGAAAAACGTACAGGAACTTTTTCCCGCCCGATGCGAGATGGCAGTTTATGGGTATAAGGCTGGCTTCGGACGTATAATTAACAGAGTGGCGAATCCCAAACGGGTTTTTCTCCATCTTACGTATACAGGGCCATGAACAAGAATCTACTCAGAGTCGAAAAGTACGAGCCGGAAGTCGAAGCCCTCATTGACGAGGTGGTAGAGGGCTTTGCCTCCAGTCAAAAGCAGCTCCCCTGCAAGCTCTTTTACGACAAGGAGGGCTCTTCCCTTTTCGACGAGATATGCACGCTCGACGAGTATTACCTCACCCGCACTGAGCGTGCGATCATGGAGGACAACATTGGCGCGATCGCGAACACTATAGGCGAGAACAGCCTTCTTATAGAGCTCGGGAGCGGGAGCAGCAGAAAAATCAGGCTCCTTTTGGATAACCTTAAGAACCCCGCCGGATACGTCCCGATAGACATATCCGAGGAGCACCTCGTCGATTCCGTAAGGTCGCTCGCGAACGACTATCCCGACCTCAGGATAATGCCCGTCTACGCCGACTACACGCAGATGATCAAATTCCCCGACTTCGACTTCCCCTATTCGCGGAAGGTCGTATATTATCCGGGCTCCACTATCGGCAACTTCTCGCCGCCGGCGGCAAGGCGCTTCATGAAGAACATCGCCAGGTGGAGCGGAAAGGGAAGCGGGCTTCTGATAGGCGTTGACCTCGTCAAGGACAAAGGGGTTCTCGAAAGGGCCTACAATGACGGCAAGGGCGTCACGGCCAAGTTTAACCTCAACATACTCAAGAGACTCAACCGCGAGATCGGAACGGATTTTAACCTCGGCAAGTGGGAGCACCACGCCCATTACGATACGTCGAAGAACCGTATAGAGATGCATCTAAAAAGTCTCGCCGACCAGATGGTGCACGTTAACGGCTCCGTCTTCGGTGTTAAAAAGGACGAGACCATACTCACCGAATATTCTTACAAGTACACGCTAAAGGGATTCAAAGAGCTCGTCTCCGACTCCTTCGCCGTCGAAGAGGTCTGGACAGACGTCGACATGAACTTCAGTATCCAGTATCTTACTGTCCTTTAAATCATCCGAACGAAACCCGGGGCGGTTCGAAAAGCCTATGAACGATGAAATGGAACAAGGCGGGCGCGAGTCCGTCCTCGATTATCCGGAGAAGCCGCGCGTCGAAGAGACGCCTGTACACGTAGAGGTATTCTTCAACAATATCCTCATCGCCGATTCCTCCGATGTAAAGAGGGTCGTGGAAAAGGGGATGCCCCCCGTTTATTACGTTCCAGTCGAAGACGTCGAGATGAAGCACCTCTCCAAGAGCGGCAAGACATACCATTGCAAGTGGAAGGGCAAAGCCGCTTACTACAATATCCGGGTTCACGATAAAGAAGCCCAGCATGCCGCTTGGTCTTACGAGGATCCAAATCCGGGCTACGGCGATATAGTCGGCTACCTGGCCTTTTATTCGGAGCCCATGCAGGCCTGCTACGTCGACGGTGAGCTCGTCGAGCGCCACCCTGGTAAACGCGGGGGCGGATGGATAACATCGGATATAGAAGACGTGCCCGGCGCCGACTGAGACTCGGCGAGGCGGAACAATGGCTTCGCTAGTTCTGAACCGGCAGCTCTAGCTTGGGGCTAGCCGTCTGATACGAGCTGAAATCGAGCGCCATGCTGAGCCCCCTTATCGTCACCTTCGCCTTCTTGAGTGTTTCGTCTGTGTTCTCGAAAACAAATTCTGTCTTGAATTCAAAGCCGCTCGCGCCCGCTTCGGGCCCCGCGTTGTCGAGGTAGTAGAGGTAGGTGTACTTAAGCGTCTCCTCCGATTCCTCGATCTTATACGGCTTCCCGAGTGTTTCCGTTATGTATTCGAGCTTCGGGATCTCGTCGGGGCTGGCTCCCATGAACTCCGTGCTCGCGCTCTTGCTGAACTTGTTCACTTCTGCATTGCCCATCGATGCGAACATCCTCTTTAAGACCGGGACCGAGAGATATTTAAGAAATCGCTCCGGAAACACGACCTCGGTCAGCATCCCTTCCTTCATCGTCATAAGGAGCGGAATGTCGAACTCACCATTTTCATCGTTAGTAGAGAGGTACTGCTTTTTGAGTATGTACGTCCAGAGCTCGGATTCCTCCCCGTCCCTCTTCGTCGTGGGTCCGTTCTTCATCAGCCATATTATGTCGTCCGATTCGAGCACCGGATTCAGGAACGTGAGCGTGAGTCCGCCCTCGTCGCCCAGCTCGAAATTGCGGTCGAAATCCTGAAACTGGTTCTGGACCTTGTAAAGCCTCATGAATACGCATCCGGACACGAGCAATATGAGCGCCAGCGCCGTCAGTCTGAAAAGAACCCGTTTCGGCTTCATTTTGTGTATACTCCAGGGGAAGGGCAGAACATGGAAGTCATCACTAAAATATACCGGAATATGGAGCTAAAGGTGGTTCAGGGCGGAACTTCAAAACGAGCTGAAAACAGAAAAACGGGAGTATTTCTCAGATAAGAAATACTCCCGTTCTCTTAAAGGAGGATGGAGGATGATTTTTAAGTATGCCGTTTAACTTTAGTTATAAAAGTAAAGTATGGCACTTTAAATGTCAAGGGATTATTTCGCATAATTTATCCGATTTGTAAAGAGTCTATCTAATTTTCCGATAACACACTACAATCATTGCAATATTTCATATGACAAATGTCATCTTTTTTATAAGAAATATGTCGTTTTTGAACGATAATTCATTAGGATTTTCATAAAGTGAAAATTTCCGCATACAGCAGAACAGTCAATATAACGGCTTTGCGGCCCGGCAATTGATAATTCCTCAGCATCGATTACATTGTTTTCAGGGGTAAAACGCCAATGAGTTCACTCACCCTGCTCTCTCCTGCAAAGATAAATCTGACACTCGAAGTCCTCCGGCGGCGCGAGGACGGCTACCACGAAATAAGGTCCATCGTACAGCCGATAGACCTTTTCGACGAGGTACGGCTCGAGCCCGCGCCGGACGACATCGAGCTTTCCTCAAGCGGCATAGACATCCCATCCGGCGAGGACAACCTGGCCTGGAAGGCGGCTTCGCTCTACTTTAAGGAAAGCGGCGTTGACGCCGGGGTAAAAATCGACCTGAGAAAGAAAATCCCGGCCGGCTCGGGGCTCGGGGGCGGTAGCGGAAACGCGGCCGCCGTGCTCACCGGGCTCAACAAAATGTACGGCGCATTTACGGACGACGAGCTTATCAATATGTCCCCCGTCCTCGGTGCGGACGTGCCCCTTTTCATACGCCCGGCGACGGCTCTAGTCGAAGGCATCGGCGAGAAGCTAACGCCATTAAGAGGCTTCCCGCTCTTTTATTACGTCATACTCTGTCCTAACGTAAACGTCTCGACGGCCATGGTATACAGAAAATGGGACGAGCTTTATGAAGGAAAGAGCGGCGAGGCGCACGGGGGCGCCGACATCAAGAAAACCATCGAAATGTTCAAGAACCAGGAAGAGGGCTTTTCCCTCAGAAACGACCTCGAAGCCCCGGCGGACGAGCTCTATCCCGAGATAAAGGCGTTCAGGGAGATACTCTCGTCCCTCGATGCGAAAGACGTCAGGATGACGGGGAGCGGCGGCGCCGTATTCGCCGTCTTCAAGGACGAGGCAAAGGCCCAGGTGCTCTACGAGTACCTTAAAACCAGCCCGACGTTCAGGGTTTTCATGGTGAAGGGAATAAAGGGAAGGCACAGGCTTATCTGACCCGGCCCATGCCTGAAATTCCCGGAATTGTGTAGAATAGAAACATCGCAAGCGCATCAAGGAGGACCGCCCGTGATTTATTCTCTCGGAGACAGAAAGGTCGAAATAAAAGGCGGCGATTTCTACATCGCCGACAGCGCCGTAGTCATAGGCTCGGTGGTGCTTCACAATAACGTAAGCATATGGTTTAACGCCGTCGTGAGAGGCGACAACGATCCGATAACAATCTACGAGGATACGAACATTCAGGACGGGGCCGTCATACACACGGATGATGGAGTCCCGGTCACTATCGGCAAGGGCGTCACGGTCGGGCACAAAGTCATGCTGCACGGGTGCACGATAGGGGACAACAGCCTCATCGGGATAAACGCCGTCGTGCTCAACAACGCGCGTATCGGAAAGAACTGCATAATCGGCGCCAACTGCCTAATAACGCAAGGCAAGGAAATTCCCGACAACTCGATGGTCATGGGCTCGCCCGGAAAGGTCGTAAGGGAAGTCACCCCGGAAGAGATAGAAGGCCTCAAATTCTCAGCCGAGCACTACGTCGCCAATTTCAAGCGCTTTAAGAAAGAGCTCAAGAGAGAAGATTAATCCCGCTCAGCTATATGGCCGGCCGGGAGACACTCCATTTTCCGCAGCCGTGTCAGTGTCACCTACCTGCTTTCGGTGGCCATGACGAGCGTCCAGTAGAGAGTCGAGCGGCCCTGATAATTACCCCTCGCCATGCCTACCCCAAGCTCGTGAAGGTCCGGGTGCATTATGACGTCGCAGTGCCCCGGAGAATCGAGCCAGTTCTGTATTACGACGGAGCTGTTCTCGAGGCCTACGAGTATATTCTCGCCCCACGCTGCCGGCTGGTAGCCCTCGTCCATTAGCCTGTCGCCGGCGTTCGAGCCGTCGGGCGCGATGTGATCGAAGTACTGGTTTTCCGCCATGTCTATAGAGTGAACGAGGGCGGAATCCGCTATCCTGTCGTCCCACGTTACGGGCGGCGCTGCAGGGAAGAAATCGTCTCCGCAGAACCTGTCCTCGGAGCGCGCCTCATTAACCAGAAAGAGCATAGTCGCCTCGACCTCGTCGGCGAGAGGATCGTTCCCCGGATCGGAGCCTCCGCCGCCCCCGCCGGTGCTGTCGCACGAGGCCAGCACGATGATAAAAAGAACCAGAATGCCGTTTAATATGAATGATTTTCTGATGGAATTTCTCCTCTCCGCAATGTACACCCCGCTGGGGACAGCCGCATTCGAGCAATGCCGGCCCGGAGTTATCCCTAATTATACCCCCCGCCGGGGATTTTTCTTCTTTTACAGACCGGATTTATAGCCTGATTTTTGATTTCGTGTAATCTTATGATAGATTAGTTGTCCTCTTGAATGTGGCCCCTTCGTCTAGCCTGGTCCAGGACGTAGCCCTCTCAAGGCTAAAACACGGGTTCAAATCCCGTAGGGGCTACCAGATACAGGCGGTAATCATAAAGCTCTCCGCTCCATCTTCTTAGCCTCACAACATTCCATTCATCAGATCGAGGTGATTTTCCTCAGAGGAGAGCCTCGCGTTCCGAGATAGGTAGCGTATAACCCGGAAAGTCTTCCATTAAAATATAGCGATTTTGGAATTCGGAAGTATATTTAATGGGCAAATCCCGGAGGAAACGAGAAGAGGATGAAAACAGCGAAAAGAATATTGATTTATCTACTTGCCCCACTGATCCTGGTATCGGCTTACGGAGGATGCGGAGGGTCCGGAGGCGGCAGTCCCCAGCCCACGCCTGCGCCGACCCCTCAGCCGACCTCCCAGCCCGGTGCCTGTAATTCACCGGCGCTCGACACCCCCTACGTCAGCGGATCTACCGAAGAGTTCTACTCCTTCACGCAGACCGGCAGCACGCTCGACACCAAGCTCTTTTCAGACGGCTCCACTGTATTCGTCATCGTAAACGATGGTTCTTCCATATTCGGCTTCAGGGGAGTCCCGGCGGGTGCGGGCACTTCGTGCGAGCTTTTCTCGGCGTCCGTGGATTACGACATGGACGGGACGTTCGACGAAACCGCCGAGGGCTTCGCGAGCGCTTGCCTCAGGCTCCAGAACGGCTCCGAATTCACCTTCATAGACGGGCCGAGCCGGGTGAACGCCTCCCAGCAATTCGAAAACGGCATGCTCCTTCTCTATAACCAGGTCGCCTTCTTCAACATCTCTCAGCCGCTCGACTGCGGCAGCATCGACCCCGTCGAGGGGAGCGGCATTTACGAATCCCTTCTTGCGGAGCTCGAAGCGCAGGGCAACACACTCTGATCATCTTGAGGTCTTTCCCTACGCGTGTATTTTCGCGTCTTTATCTAGGACGATGAAATAAAAAGCCCGGGGAGTATTCACCCGGGCCTCGTTGTTTTCGTAGTTAATAGCGTCTAATGTCCGTCAGAATCCGAGATCGGCGCATGTCGTTTGGGGATGGAACACCGCCGTCCAGCTCGCCCCGGTCGGAAGTGGCAAATCAGTCGGCGTGGCCCTTAACGCAATCGTATCCGTGCCGCCCGTAAAATCCACACAGTTAGCCGTATTGCTGCACGTGTTCTGTCCCGTCCCGATCTGGCAGGTGACCGTGCTGTCGGACCCGGATTTCCATATATAGAAATCGTAGTGGCCTATGATTATGCTCACATTGGACCTCGTCCGCACATATAGATCGGTTACCGCACCGGACGCCGGCATCGAAACCTCCACATCCGACGACGCCCCTATCATGCCGTAAAACATCGGGAGAAAAACCTGCTCCAAAGGAAGGAGAGTCAGCACGCCGGTCGAGCCGCCTATTATCTGCACGGCCGGTCCTGCTGGCCCCTCGGGACCCTCCGGTCCTTCATCGCCCGGTATACCCTGCTCACCCTGTGGTCCGGGAGGTCCCGGGGGTCCTTGAGATCCAGGAGGTCCCGGAGGCCCAGCCGGTCCCTGGGCGCCCTGCGGCCCGGTGGGTCCCTGTGGTCCGGGGGGTCCTGCCGGTCCCCGAGGCCCTGGCGGTCCCTGTTCGCCCGAAATAATTTCGAGAGGCGTTTCGAACTCGAGACAGGCCTCGTTATCGCCCCTGTAAGTTACTATCTGCATAAAATCGTTTACTACGCAGAATGTAATCTTCTCCGCTGCGGCGGCGCTGCCTGCGGTCAACGCCACCAGTACTAAAGATGTAATAAGCTTTTTCATAGCTCCTCCGGGTCCTCACTTTACGGATAATTTAGGCACTGCGATTGTTCAGGTTGTTTACATGTACCGGAATTAACGCTGCCATTTATTATAGTGCAAAATCATAAAAATTGCGTAATTTTATAGAAAGTACAACGTCGAGGAAATTGTTTTAAGTCCGCAAAGGTAACGCAGCTCTCCATTCATTCTAAAATCTCGCAGTTCTATAATTTAACAACCAAAAGCCAAATGGGTGTATATTGGATTAAATCCAATGCTATGGGAGGAGCAAGATGCGAGATTCAAAATTTATTTCGAGAAGGAACTTCGTGAAATATACGGGGGCTGCTGCGCTGGGAGCATCCATTATAAAATATGGGGACAGCATGCTGACGGCTAGCGAGGCGCGTGCCGACGAAACCCCAAGGCCGCAGACGCCGGACGAAGCTCTGAAAAAGATCATGGACGGCAACAAACGCTTCGTCGATTCTTTAAAGAAGAGCCCGAGAAGAACCGTCGAGGTGCGTGAGCAGACAGCCGGGGGCCAGGCGCCTTTCGCGACTATACTGGCGTGCGCCGATTCGAGGGTCGCCCCCGAGATAATATTCGATCAGGGCATCGGGGATTTATTCGTAGTCCGTGTGGCCGGGAACATAGTCAACACATCGAACTACGGCGTTCTCGGCAGCATAGAGTTTGGCTCTCTGGCGCTCGGTGCGTCTGTTATCATGGTCCTCGGGCATACCCGATGCGGGGCTGTTGCAGGCGCTATCGATGCCGTGCAGAAAGGCACTGAATTCCCCGGCTCCATCGACAATATAGTGAATACTATCGGGCCTGCCGTCGAAGCTGCGAAAGACCAGCAAGGCGACCTTCTCGAAAATGCGACAATAGCCAACGTGAAACTCGGGGTCGATATGCTGAACGGCTCTGTCCCGATACTGGCCGAGAAAGTCAGGGAAGGCAAGCTGAAAATCGTTGGGGGAAATTACGATCTGTTCACCGGGGAAGTTAAGATCGTAGCATAGTCTATTTAACCATTAACCAGTGCTACAGGTAATAAGAAAAGTTACGCCGGGGGATTGAAAGAGCCAGTCTCGATCCCCCGGCTCATCCTCTGGAACGACTCATCCAGGTTGAACATTTTGGAAAAAGCTCGACGCATAATTTTTCTCTGATTATTTTACAGCCCTTAAGAACAAACTTATTTAGCCGGGAATATCGGCATGTCCGTTTAGTTTCATATAACTTCAATTACAAAGAATATTCAGGTTATAGTATAAAAATAACAAACCGAGAGGATGGGATAATGAGATATGCAGCCATATTGCTGTTCACGGGATTGTTTCTTGCGGGCTCTCCGGCCATGCCGATATCAGGCGCCGAGGCCGATACCGGCCAGGCACAATCGGAAAATAAAGATCAGATCGTCATCGGCGAAAATAAGGGTGAGAAAATAATTACCGGAGACGGCAACGACAACATCTCGGGGAAAGGCGGGGACGATTTTATCGAGTCCGGAAATGGGAACGATCTGGTATCGGGCGGAGACGGAAACGATAAGATAATTGGTGGCGACGGCGACGACTATATAATTGGAGGCGAGGGAGACGATGTCGTTTCGGATGGAGCCGGAAGCGATTATATTGTGCTGGGGAAGGGAAACGACACATTCGTTTACTACCTCGATCGCAACAAGAACAACTTTGATTTTGCCATCGGAGGAGAAGGAGATGATACGCTCGTAATCGTTACGACAGAGCTAGACGACGTAATGCAAAACGAAGTCATAAAATATTACGAACAACAAAGTATGGTAGGGACCGACATCGCGCACCTCGGGAAATTCGATATGGCATTGGGCGTGAGCCAGTTCGAGCACGTGGTATTCGCAACCAGCTTCGCGTTTTAGGCCCGTTCCATGACCTATGCCCTTGTGTTCTGTAGATGTTAAGAACCGCAGGGTCTATCTCAAATCCGCCTTCTTCACATAGTGAAACACATCCACCGCGTAGCCGTTGTCCTCGACCTTTACGACATCCTCCGTATCGTATACGTATGAGAGCTCGGTTTGCTGCTCCTCGTTTGCCCCTTCCATGTTGGGAAATGCAATGAAGTAAACCTCGTCCGGGAAACGTCGCCTTTTTATTAGTGCATCGGCAAATGTCAATCTGGTGTTCGTAATCCCCTCGCCGTATATCATTCGTTTTCCGGTCTTTTCGTTGATGCTGCTCAGCGCATTAGCCCATGTTGCATGCGAGGCGACCACGAACAGCTTATCCGTTCCGAGTGTCTCGTAAATCTTCTCGGTAAGGTAATGAATCTCCGTGAACTCGAAGTTATAAACGAGCTGGTCCCTCCCGTAATAACCCGGTTTGTCCTCGAAGCTGGCCATCTCGAGTATTTTGTGTGAGCCGAAATTAAACGTTCCCATGATTCTTTTTGATACGGGGTCTACAGTCCGGAATGAAGATATAACGAGCAAGATCAGAACCGCGGTCAGGACGCCTGTAATTGCAGTCTGCCTTCTAAATACTATGGGCAGGGAATCCGCGAACAGTATTACGAGGACGGGGAGTACGGGAAGCATATAACGGGGGTTGTTCCACATCGGTATGCGCGTCAGGAAATAGACGAACAGAACGAAGAGGAGATAAAAATACAGCCTGTCGTAAAATCCGAGGCCCGCTTCGATGCGCCCCCTCCCCTTCAGGTAATTAACCCCGAGAATAATTAGCCCCGCGGCGATAACCACTGTGAGTATCCAGTTGAAATTTAGAACAAGGAGGGATGCGAGCTGCGCCGCCGTAACCGGATCGACGGTGTAGAACTTCAGCATCTTGATTATCCCTTCGAGCCACGAATCCCCGATCTGGGTTTTGGGCGTGACGAACATGTATATGATGAAGAGGATTATAGGTATCGACAGTACGGCTGTTACCGAAAGGAGCCTCTTTTTATTTCTCCATGTAAGCGAGCCCTTTATAAGCATAAGGGGTATGAAAAGAAAAACGCTCAAACCGTAGAGCATGAATCCCGATTCCTTGGTGAACACCATAAGTACGCCCGCCAGCGCCGCCGGGAAGAAGCGCCCCGAGTAGAGAAAATAAAGCGCCATAGTGAGATATATGGGAAGCGTGTAATCGAGCGACGGCTGAATGACCTGGACTAAGAATACAGGCGCGAGCCCGAAAACGAACGAGATAAGGATTATGTTTGTTGGCGAGAGTGATGCTTTGTAGAGCTTGCCGAGGAGCGCTCTCATGCATAAAAGCCCCAGGACGCCGAGGACGATGTTCGCCGCGTAAATGTAGTGAAAATTCCCCGGATCATATTTTTGTGTAAGCCCGAAAAGGTACGTGTGTATAAATGCGCTGTGGTCGAAGCACCAGAGTGAGCCTGTAATCGCGGCCGTCAGATAGCAGCGCGAGAATTGCCAGCCGTCCCATATTGGTACGTAGGAAAAATAAAGCGCCGGTATGCAGATAAACGCGGCCAGGAGAAGCACGAACAACCACGCTGAAGGCAGACGGAGCCATGCCATAAATCTCTTACGCGGGGAATTATTTACGGTCCTTTTTCCCATCTGTCGTGAAATACTGCACGTACCCTGCCCTTTCCTTTAATCTGAGAAGCCGAAGGAGGAATATATATTTGTCTGCGAGCTTTCGTCCCTTCTCTGTGAGCGCGAGCTCACCGTCCGCCTCAACCAAGAGGGCTTCTTCCTTGCACTCGTCGATTCTTTTTTCGACGAAACCGGCCGGATCGAATCCCTGGAAAAGTATATCTCTGGTGCCCTTCCCCCCGGGGCTCTCTCTCAGCGTAACGAGCATCTGGCAGGCAAGGGACCTGTCCGCCGTCGCCGGGCCGAGGAATGTGTATAGCCCGCACGCGAAAAGCGATGAGAGCGCGCTCCCGGCAACGGACACGGCCCATGCCCCCTCGCTCGAGAACCTCCCCGAAAGGAAGAAGCCGATGATGATCGCTATTCCTGCGGCCGCCAAGGCCGATGTTGCGGCGCAGTAAAGGATGTTTCTCTTCTTAAAGGCTCTTAGGACAATGCAGTGAAATACAAAAAAGAGCCCTGTTTGCAGGATGAAAAGCAGAGCAAAAAGCCCTAAATCTCCAGACACTTTCGGTTTCCTCCCTGCTCGTTATCAGTCTACCCTTAAATAGAGACCTTTAATTACCGGGGATTCTACGTAGAAATCGGCTATTCGGCTGTCGCTCATATCGTCGATCTTATAAGAAGATATGATCTTCGGTTTTTTCTCCGCTATCAATTCATAGATATTGTACTCGTAGCCGGTGAGTTTTTGATAGGTATCGAGACACATATCCGGAAACATGCAAAACCAGAAATAATCGATATCGTCTCGAAATATGTTAAAAACGACGTCCCCGTCGTATACCCTGTCGCCCTCCTCCGTCTCGGAGAGTACATATGCGATCCTGTCGAGCTGGCGTGGCAGGCCCGAGTTGTCGCTATTGAAAAGCCCCTTGTTGTGCATGGTGGACATGGGCACGTAAATCGCGCCAAGCAGCAGAATAAGCCTGAATATCCTGCTCCCGCTGAAGACCGTGAAAATGGCGTATGCAGCAGTAATGCCCACAAAAGGCATGGAAAGGAGGAGATACTGGTGCCATATGTTATTGAAAGCAATAAACGTAAGAGCCGGTAGGGAAAGCGATATTACGAAGAATCTCGTATAGCTTCGCGACATCGCCAGCTTTACGACGCCGAACGCAAAGAGAACGAAGGTCAGTACGTTAATCCTCACCGTTTCCAGAACAAACGTGAGCCTCCCAAAATGCTGGGGTATATGTGCGTTAAGGACCCAGTTCATCATGAAATAGACGCCGAATGAACCGGAGAGGACCAGATATATATAATAGGGGGCGATGCAGAGTGTAAACACCGCACCGTAAAGAGCCGCGTATTTTATCTCGACCCGTTTTTTCAGGCAGTCGTACGCGAGCATCGCGCCGAGCAGAAAAACGAGAATCATGGACTTCTGAAGGAAGAGAAAGGAAACTGCCAGGAAAACCGAGCTCGCTACGAGGCTCTTCAGCGACTTGTTATCATAATAGACCAAAAGGAAATATATAGACAGAAGGCCCGCCAGCGTCTGCGGGACATCCGGCCTTATCTCGATCGCCTTCATGAAAAAAGAGCCTATTGTCGCCGTGAGGATAACGCTCGCAACTGCGATTTCCCTCCGCGCGAAAACCCGCTTCGCAATAAGCCACGTAACGAACAGAATAGCCAGCGCCAGGACCAGCATGACACGGCGCTCTACCATAATCGTTTCGATAGAGGCGCCGAACGTATTTACGACTGGAACCAGCATGTAGCTCAGAAACGGATGGTGGTGCTGAAAGAAATCGATGTAAATTTCTTTCCCCTGCCAAATGAGCCACGTGGTATGCGCATGCTCGATCTCGTCTGGGTCGAGGCCTTTGCTGAAAGAGAAGAACACCAGTGTAGCGAGAACACCCGCAAGCATCCCGCCCAGAAGAAGATCCCACACCCGGTCCTTTTCCAAAAACCGGATGACGAATTCGATCGGCTTCCTGAATATATAATCGTAGATGTCGGGAATGAGAGTCCTCCTTTCTTCAGCCGCCCGTATCGACGAGGCCGGTTTCGGTTATCACTGCAGACTCCTGATATTCGTAATCGGTATTGATAGCCCAGAGGTCGTTGCGGGCGCCTCTGGATATATTTTCCGCAGCGAGTATGCCCATTAGTATGCTGTGGTCCTGGTTGTTGTATTTAAACGAGCCGTATCTGCCTATGACCGTAAGGCCTTCGATTTTCCTCAGATAGTCCTCTATGGGTTTTAAGAGCCGCTTGTATCCCGCACTGTAGACCGGATAGCATTTATTTATGCGATATACATACCCCTCGGAGTCTATGCCGGCTTTTACGAGCCCCGCCCGTGAAACTTCATCCTTGGCGAGTTCAATAAGCCTCTCGTCCTCCCAGCCCCATATCTCATCTCCCTCGTTACACCAGTATTCGAGGGCCAGTATGGATGTTTCCTCATTCCCGTAAAGCGAGGGCGACCAGTTCCTGAAGTTCGTGATCCTTCCGAACCTGAGCTCGGGCGAGTGAACGTATATCCAGTTGTCCGGGAAAAGGTCCCGACTGTGAGCGCCCAGATACACGAGTATCGTGTTCCGGAAGCGAAGGGAATCTGCAGCTTTCCTGACATCCTCATCCACACCGTCGAGTCTCGATACGAGCTGCGTAATGGGCATTGTGGATACCACGTGATCGTACTCTTTCACGGTGCCGTCCATAAGCTCGATCCCGTGCACCCGAGGCCCGTCGTTCAAGACCCTCTTCACGGGGGTATTTAAATAAACCTTGCCGCCTTTGCCCGAGACGAAGGTCGCCATGCGCTCGTACACCATCCCCGTCCCCCCGTGCGGATATGCGAACCTGTCCACGAGCGTTTTATGTTTTTTCCCGCCGCCGCCGGACACGGCCGATTTCAGGGCTTCTGAGAGCGAGAATTTTTTTATTCTCTGGACAGCGAAGTCGGCGTCGAGCTCGTGGCACGGAATCCCCCAGAGCTTTTCGCTGTAGGTCTTGAAGAATATCTCGTAGAGCCTGCGCCCGAACCTTCTTATGACCCAACCCTCGAAGGTCTCGTCCGCGTGGCTTCCGGCCTCAGGGGTAACATATTCCCTGAAATAGCTGAAAAGACAGCGGGCTGTCTCCTTCGGGCCCAGCTTGCCGACGACGTCTCCGGGGCGTAGGGGGTAACGGAAGAGCTTCCCCTTGTAGAGTATCCTCGTCAGCCTGTCCACCATCGTGTAGTCCTTGCCGACTACATCCAGCCACAATTCGTTCACGCGCCTGTCGCTGCTGAAAAACCTGTGTGGGCCGAGATCGACGGTTTGATTCCAGAGCCTGATGGATTTTGCCAGACCGCCTACCGAAGGACCGGCTTCGTACACCTCGGGTTTAATCTCCCGGGTTGCGAGCTTGTACGCACACGCAAGCCCGGCGGGGCCCGCCCCGATAACGCCTATTTTCATTTATTCGTTTCCGCTGTCGATTGCTGAATAAAAAGTTTCTGCTTATATAGAAATATGATTATAATCTCATTTGCGCGTATTGGAATTATTACAGCCGAATAGTAAGATATTGGGCCAAAAGCCTCATCACGGGTTCGCTTCGAAGCTGCCGCAATAGGGCTTACAAAGATCCTCCATAATCCAAATGGCATCCCCAACTAAATCTCTGTTTAACGACACTCTCTTTTCGGCCGGAAAATGGGCCCACCAAAACCGGAACAGTCTATTCCGGGGTGTGGTCATATTCATGGTCCTCCTTGCGGTCCCGAGGCTGGCCTACCAGCTTTGGAGGCTCCTCGTGGACACGGGCTCGAACGGCGCCCTCGACCTCAAGATGTTCAGCTATTGGACGGCCCTCTGGTTCGGGGACGAGCCTCTCATCCTCCATAATCTCCTGCCCGCGACGTATCCCCTCCTCTGGCCGCTGACCGGGTGGCTATCGTTCGAGGCTTCGAGGTGGCTCTGGCTCCTATTATATATAATCTCCTTTTTCTGGCTTTTTAGCATAATAAAGTCAGGTGCGGGTCTCCGTGAAAAAAAGGAACTTATCTTCGCGGCTCTTTTCCTGATCGCCATGTATCCGACAAGTATCATTATCGGGAATGGCCAGCTAACTCTGTTTATCATTCCCTCTGTTATGACGGTGGTGCTGCTCGGACAAGGGCGTCCGAGCATCGGGAGGGAGGCGGCTATGACGCTCCTTCTTCTATTTTCCACGATCAAGCTCCCTCTGTCGGCGCCGTTTTTTCTCGTGGCCCTCATATCCGAAAGGTCGTGGAGGCCGGTGACACTGGCAGTTCTAGGATACATTCTGCTTACCCTGCTCGCCGTTCATTTCAGGAGCGAAGGGCTTCTAGCGAGCATAGAGCTATGGATAAGAGATGCATCCCATCTGGCTTCTCAAGACGGGTTCGGAAACGTACACAAGTGGCTGGGTTCGGCCGGGCTTCCGGAATACATTATGCCTGCCTCCCTCGCCCTTCTCGCGGCTCTGGCGCTGTGGCTTTACATGAACAGGAAAGCTGACATATGGATTGTGCTCGGGGTGACGGCAATCGTCGCGCGGCTCTGGACGTATCACCGGCTCTACGACGACATACTCATAATAATCCCCCTTGTCGCGCTTTTCAGAATTTTCAGATCCGGCGGGCTTTCCCCGCGCGAACGGGCAATCGCGGGCGCGCTCCTTTTCATCTCATGGCTTGCGCTCCTCTCGCCGGGCTTCTTACTGCAATTGGGGCCTCCTGTGGGAACGATCTTCAGAACCGGCGCGGTTGCCGTATGGCTCGCGCTCCTCGCATTCCTCGTTTGTTACGCATACAGGTCGAAGAGAGAAAAACTTCCGTGATGAGCGCAAAAAAATCCCCTCCGTCAACCGCTCAGGCAGTTAACGGAGGGGCGAGTTATCGATTCAAGGTCCTGCTTCAGGACGCGGCGCCAGAGCGGAGCCTTCTCCTGATAAATATCCCCGCCGGTATAAGCGCGTAGGCCATGAGCATGCCGAAGAGGCCGCCCGTCCCCGTTCCCGGCGGCGCTATGGCGCATCCGCCGTCAGACCCTCCGGACCCTCCGTCCGTCGGGCCGTCGTTGGTCGCATCGAGGAAGTCGGGTATGCCGTCGCCGTCCGAATCGGGAAGCGGCAGCGGCGAGCCGCCGGTTTCAGGGTCGTACGCGTCGTGATGTCCGTCGCCGTCCGAGTCGAGGAATTCATCTACCCTTCCGTCGTTATTCGGATCGCCGGCTCCTCCGGCTTCTTCGTGATCGTAAAGGCCGTCGCCGTCCGAGTCGAGGTCGAGATCGTTCGGTATGCCGTCGCCGTCTATATCGTCCAGGTCTATGCCCTCGATCTCCCGCGCGGCGAAGAAGCCCTGATAAATCGAGCCGTGCTCCAGCTCGTCGGGTATGCCGTCGTTGTCATTATCGGAATCGACATTGTCGAGCACTCCGTCGCCGTCCGTATCGAGCGTCGGCTCTGACGTGGGCGCTGGAGTCGGCCTTGCCGAAGGTTCGGGGGAAGGCGAACGTGTAGGCCTCGGAGACGCCGGCGGCGTTCCAGGCCCACCGCCAAGATTGCCGCAGAACGTGGGCTCGTTTATCGGTGTCGTGGAACACGAGCCCGCGACGTCGGCTGAAGCGCGAAAGAGCTCGATATCCCAGGGCGACGCCGATGGGAAACATAATGGCTCCGGCCTGTGCCCGCCATCGCCTTCAAGTATATTTCCCTTGTCATCCGTGTCGAATCCATCCGGAAGTTTGAATGAAAACCCAAGACACCCGTTCTTAGGACA
>JBFWTW010000007.1:0-33954 GCA_050247635.1 Candidatus Dadabacteria bacterium
TTCGTCTCCTCTGCCCGCGGCCCGCGCCATGGCGTACTGCGGGGCCGCTCCGGCTGTTTTATTTATTACAAGTTTAAATACTCTCACTGTCGTCCACAATCAATTCTGAATCCGCTTCTCCCATCTACAGACGCTTTCATTGCCGCTCCGACAACAGTTTACGACTTGATGAAGTCGAGGAGGTCCTGGTTGACCTTGTCTTTATGGGTGGAACACAGTCCGTGTGGCGCTCCTTTGTAGCGATTTAGCTCGGCACCCTTAAAAACGGCGCGGTGCTCATTTTAGGAATGAACCTCGACACGCTGAGATCGCGCATGAATAAGCTCGGCATAAAGAGGCCCGAGCGGGCTTTTTAGATTCAGCTTTCGCGTCAAGCATCCGGCGTGAGCGCCAAACTCCCCCGGCAGGCCCGAACCGGGTATAGCAGCCTCGTGTGCAGTATTAGTTGCGGCCATTGTAACGGACTTGGATTAATCTATAATATCTAAAATCATTATAAAGGGAGTTAAAGGGGGATAGTTTATGAGGTCGTTTACACTTGCAATATCGATGGTTTTAACTCTATTGTTCTTTTTCGGTTCGACTCAGTTAAAAGCTCAAGTATCGTACACGGAACTGGGGCCGTCCGATGCATTCACATCGAAAACGGCGTCTGATCCGTCTTCCTCGGCGAGAGCATTAGACGACAACGACACAAAAGCTATCAGAATAGGCGATTTAACGATCTTCAGCGACGAGCCGCTGTTTAAAATAGCATGCAGGCCGCTCGAACTGGAGAATTTCGGCGCCACGATAGTGCCGCCCAACAGCATCCAGGCTTGTATCGGTCCATTTAACAGCGTCACCGATAACGACTGCTTCGTTCCCGGATCTTTGATCGAGGGCTTTTCATTGATCGGCCTGCCCTTTGCGGATAACGGCGAGCTGGTTGTCATCACTCCTTCCTTTTTTGCAGGGATGACGGACGTTGTGGTGGGAGCTAATGATTTCAACGATAACAGCGAAATTACTTTCCAGCAGCCCGGGATCAGAGGCGTCGGACTCAACGTCTACACCTTTGCAGCCGATTCAACAATTGTTACCATAGACGTTTTCGGTCCCGGAGGCCTACTCCTGGGTTCCACAAAGGTGCGAGCGACGCCCGACGGGCCGTTCTTCGGAGTTCAATCGACGAGCACCCCGATCTCACGCATCAGCTTTACGAACGGATACGGCGTTCTCGTGTCGAACCTTGCCTTTGGAGAATGCGCAGCGGCCGAAAATATTCCGACGATGTCGGAATGGGGCCTTATATTCTTGGCCGGGATATTGGGAATTGCGGCTCTGCTGGCCGTCCGCCGCAAGTGCCCGGCTGCGTAAGACCGGAATTCTCAGGATTTAGCACCGAGCTTAAAGCGGCGCGGGAGCTGCTCCGGGCCCGGGACGGGAAAAAGGGATTTCCGTTTACATGCAAATCTGCATCAGATCCTCGGCCAGGATTACGTCTGCGTCTACATATTCCCTGATCTGGCTGACTACATCAATTTCATCGCAGTCGCTGTAAAGGTGGGTTAGAACGATTTTCCTGGCCCCAGAAGCACTGGCGATCCTGCCGACTTCCGTAGGGGTGAGGTGCGTTTTAAATTTGAGCTCGTCGGGAAAGGAGCATTCGATAACCAGCAAATCCGCATCTTTGGCCAGATCGATCAACGATTCGGTGTAACCCGTGTCCCCCGAATATACCACCGACTTGCCGCCTGATTCTATTCTGTATGCAATGCTGTTATAGGTATGATAAGTATCTCCCGTAGTCAAAACGAAATCGTCGATTCTCATCGGCTTCGCATTCACCTCTTTTACAATTAACTTATCCGGCGCTATCCAATCACCGTAAACCGCCTTCAAGGATAGATAGAATTCCGTAAAACCCTTCGGCCCCCAAAGATAGAGGGGCTTATCCCGGAATCTATCCGGGTGAGGATACTTGGTGGCGAATAAGAACGGTACGAGATCCGCAGTATGATCGGGGTGGAAATGGGTTATGAATATATGGTCGACGCTCAGATAATCGACGCCGACCTTGCCCAGCTTCCATGTAGTGCCGCTACCGCAATCGAGCAAAATTTTGGACTTCGCAAGCTCGAGTGCATAGCCGGAAGAGCCTCTTCTTACGTTGGGTACACAGGTTCCGGAGCCCAGTATATGTATTTTCATCGTATTTCGGCTAGTCGCGAAACAAGTGCGCGTTTCGGGAAGGGCAAGTAAATTCCTGCTCCGCCTGAGTTTCCAATTTTAGTGATCCTTTACTCCACACAAAGACCGATGAAATTATATATACAAGTAAAGTTTCAGCGCGCGATTGACGCCGCCATGGCAGCATTACGATACGTCAAGAGCCCGTTTACGCCCATTGCATACTACGCCTTTGCCAGTTTTCGGATTACAAATTTCATTCCATATGAAGCCCGAGGATCGAAGAAACGGAATCAGATTAATTTTGTACGGTTCAAAGTTAATTGCAATGCCTATAATTTAATCATTATTTCTAAATTCGATACAATTTTCGTCAACCGGATTTTCTGTTGAAAATACCTGTGATTTAGGAGAATTCTTCCCTCTTATGGAGCCGATGCTGCACAAAAATGTGGCACGGCTGCCTCTTTTTTATACAAATCCCGAGGCCAAGAAGAGTGATGTAACTACCAAACTTATAACGATTTTACCTCATCACTTAATAAATATTGTTTTCCGGCGCATGGTAAGAGAGATTTCCGAACCATCTACTTGAATCATTTGAAATGAAGATTTCCGCCGGTTCCGGTGGCATTCGGATTGCTACAGTTTCCGCAGTTAGAAGGGGGTAAAGATGTCCGCAGGTCAGCTCACGCAAATAGAGGGTCCGGATAATAGCGCCCGCATCACGTCTCCGATACAGGACTACCTGGAGCGTCTTCACCTAAAGTGCTCGAAGCTCCGGGAAGGACAGGTAGCCACCTACATACCGGAGCTTTCAAAGGCCGATCCCGACTGGTTCGGCATCAGCGTCGCGACAACCGACGGCCGCGTATATGAAGTCGGGGATACCCGCCTGCCGTTCACTATCCAGTCCATCTCCAAGCCTTTCGTATACGGCATCGCTCTCGAGGACCGTGGCATAGATGCCGTTTTAAGGAAAATAGGCGTCGAGCCTACGGGCGACGCCTTTAACTCGATCAGTCTTGCTCCCGGCTCCGGGTGCCCGTTCAACCCCATGATCAACGCCGGGGCAATCGCAACGACGTCACTCGTGAGGGGCAATTCGGGCGAAGACAAGATACAACGCATCCTGGGTGTTTTTTCGACCTACGCCGGCCGCGTGCTTTCTATCGATAATACCGTATACAGTTCGGAGAAAGAGACGGGCCATCGAAACCGCGCTATAGGGCATATGCTGCGGAACTTCGACATTCTGAGCGAGGATCCGGATATAGCTCTCGATATATACTTCCAGCAGTGCTCGATATCGGTAGATTGCCGCGATCTCAGCCTCATGGCCGCCACTCTGGCGAACGGAGGCGTGAACCCGCTTACCAAAGAGCGCGCGATAAGCGACGAGTTCCTCGAGAACATCATGACGATTATGACCACTTGCGGCATGTACGACTACGCCGGTGAGTGGATGTACTGGATCGGTATACCGGCGAAGAGCGGAGTGGCTGGGGGAATTATGGCGGTCATGCCCGGGCAAGCCGGAATCGGGGTGTTTTCCCCGCCTCTGGACGCACGGGGAAACAGCGTGCGTGGAATCGAGGTTTGCAAGAACATTTCGAGGGATTTTAACCTTCACTGCCTTCGCGTTCCCCGTTCTTCACGTTCGGCAATTCGCGCTCAGTACGATGTTTCCAAGATCAGGTCCAAAAGACTGCGGGGAGAGCGCGACTCGGAAATTCTCGATAAATTCGGCGCGCGGGCGAAAGTTTACGAGCTCCACGGGGACCTCGTGTTTTCCACCGTCGAGTTGGCGGTGCGGAGGGTGGTCGATGCGAGCGATTCCCTCGACATAGCCATTATCGATTTCAAACGGGTTACCAACATCGAGGAATCGTCGGCCAAGATGATCGTAGAGTTGATCGAGACCATGGGGAATTCAGGCAAAAAGCTTTTACTGGTGAACCTCCAGCCGAGGCACTCGAAAATAAGCAGGTACTTCGAGGAGCAGCTCACGAGCGAGGGCCAGAATAGCACCTTACTACGCGTCTTCCTCGATATGGATATCGCTCTGGAGTGGTGCGAGAACCGCCTGATAGAGAGCCTACGTACCGAGGACGTTACCCGCATAATAACTCTCGCAGAGCACGATCTGTGTCGGGGGCTTGAGCCTTTAGACATTGACATACTGGAAACCTTATTGAAAAGAAAAAGTTACGAACCCGGAGAGCTTATAATCCGAAAGGGCGACCCGGCAGATGAAATATACCTTCTCATGAACGGCGAAGTCAGCGTTAGAGTCGATCTGCCCAACGGTCAGATCAAGCGGCTTTCCACGCTTTCCGCCGGCATGGCGTTCGGCGAGATTGCCGTCATAAACCGCTCGGTGCGGTCGGCGGACGTCTACGCCGATACGCACGTAGAATGCTATCTCCTTTCGACCTCCTCCTTCGACGAGCTCGGCAAAACCCACCCCGTGATAAAGATGACTCTACTTCAAAATCTACTGCGTAATTTTTCTCGCATGCTTACCATGGTTGAACGGGAAGTTACAACGCTTTCTTTGTAATCAGCAATTAGTTCTGTACCTGCTTTAGATTTGCCTGTCGGAACAGTCGATGTAAGAGGGGGGGATCGAGTATGAAAAGCAGGTGCAATCAAGTGCTGTGCCTAATCGTCGGCGCAGCTTTTTTATCCGTGTGTCTTTATTCGAACGTTGCCTCGGCGGAGACGTGCGAGAAACCGGTAGCCAAGGTGGTTTCCGTACAAGGAACCGTCGAAGTCCAGAAAGCGGGGGAGACAGGGTGGCAGGAAGTAAAGCTCAATGACACATACTGTCCCGGAGATACCATACGCGTGCACGGGAAAAGCCGCGCCGATGTAACGCTCCTCGAGAAATCGGTAATCCGCCTTAACCAGAACACCATCATCACACTCGAAACACCGAAGGACGAAGAGACCAGCGTGATAGACATGCTCAAGGGAGCCGCGCATTTCTTCAGCAGCGGCCCGGAGAGTCTGGACGTAAAAACGCCCTTTACGACCGCCGGCGTCAGGGGAACCGAATTTCTTGTAACCGTCGAAGAGGATAAGACGCTGCTTTCGACTTTCGAGGGCACAGTCGTGACTTCGAACGACTCGGGCAGCCTTACGCTCACAGGCGGCCAATCGGCGGTCGCAGAGGCGGGCAAGGCGCCTGAGTTCAGAATCGTAGCCCGCCCCCGCGACGCGGTGCAATGGACGCTTTACTATCCTCCCGTCATCAATCTTCGCCCCGATGAATTTCAGGCCGGAGCCGGCTGGGAAGGAATGGTTCGGAAATCGATCGAGCTATATATAAACGGGGATATTCAGGGAGCTTTCGACAGTATTCAGGATGTACCAGGCGATGTCCGCGACCCGCGTTTCTTCGCTTACAGGGCCTCGCTGCTTCTAGCTGTAGGCAGGGTCGGAGAAGCGGAAGAGGATATCTCGCGGGCGCTCAGTCTCGACCCAGGGTATAGCGACGCATTGGCGCTCGAAACAATCATCTACATTGTGAAAAACGAAAAGGAAAAAGCCCTCGCCGCCGCGGAGAAGGCCGTAGAGACGAACCCTGACTCTGCCACGGCGGAGATCGCGCTTTCGTATGCGCAGCAGGCTATGTTCAACTTGAAAGGCGCCCGCGAAAGCCTCGAGAGGGCTGTGGAGATTGCCCCCGAGAACGCGCTGGCGTGGGCGAGACTGGCGGAGATACAGGCTTCGTTCGGCAACCTCGGCAAGGCGCTCGAATCGGCCCAGGAGGCAGCCGCCCTTGAGCCGAATCTCTCGAAGACACAAACTGTGCTCGGATTTGCCTATCTGACCCAGGTCGACACGAAGAAAGCGAAAGCCGCCTTTGAAAAAGCCATCACTCTCGACCAGGCCGATTATCTCCCGAGACTCGGGCTCGGGCTCGCGATGATACGGGACGGCGACCTTCAAGGCGGCGGAAGGCAGATAGAGATTGCAGCAAGCCTCGATCCCAATAATTCGCTGGTTCGCAGCTATCTGGGTAAGACCTATTTCGAAGAGAAGCGCACCAACAAAGACGTCCGCGAATATGAAATCGCCAAGGAGCTCGATCCTCTGGATCCGACGCCGTGGTTCTACGACGCCATAGCGAAGCAGACGACAAACCGGCCGGTCGAGGCGCTTAACAACCTGCAAAGATCCATCGAGCTAAACGACAACAGAGCCGTTTACAGGTCGCGTCTTCTGCTCGATTCGGACCTCGCGGCGAGGAGCGCCGGCCTTGCCCGTATCTACACCGACCTCGGCTTCCAGCAGCTGGCGCTGGTCGAGGGATGGAAATCGGTCAACATAGACCCTTCGAGCTTTTCGGCCCATCGATTCCTGGCCGATTCGTATGCCATCCTGCCGAGGCATGAGATAGCCAGGGTAAGCGAGCTGCTGCAGTCTCAGCTGCTCCAGCCCATCAACATCACGCCGATCCAGCCGCGGCTGGCGGAGAGTAATCTTTTCCTAATTTCTTCCCAGGGCCCGGGGTCGGTGTCGTTCGATGAGTTCAATCCGCTATTCAACCGTAACCAGGTTACGCTTCTGACGAGCGGGCTCGTGGCCGAAAACGAAACGTGGGCCGGAGAGGGCGTCGTCTCCGCCATATACAACAAGGCCAGTTTCAGCGCCGGGTACTCGTATTTCGGGACCGACGGCTTCAGGGTGAACGACGATCAGAAGGATCAGATAGCAAACGCTTACCTCCAGCTGGAGCTTACCTATAAAACTAGCATCCAGGCGGAATACCGATACAGGAACACCGATTTCGGAGACCTCGCGCTCAGATTCTTTCCGGACGATTTCCTTCCGGGACTCAAAAACAAGGAAGAAAGAAATTACGTCAGGATCGGAGGGCGGCACGTGTTTTCACCGGGCTCGATACTCATTGCAAACCTGGCGTATCAGAACGCGGATTTTAACGTCAGCGACAAAATCAGCTCGTTCGACGCCCACAGGCCCGAAAACGCCTACAGCGCCGAAGCACAGTACCTTTACCGTTCGCAGTACATAAATCTCGTAGGCGGCGCGGGTTACTTCGACGTAAACGGCAGGCTCGATACTACTATCACGATCGAACTTCCGCCGCCCGACGGGCCGATAGTCGCCGAATCGAGGACGAGCACGGACCTCGAGCATCTAAATGTGTACGCATACTCGTACGCGAACCCACTGGATAACCTGACGCTAACGATAGGTGCAAGCGTCGACTTCCTGAGCGGCGACAGCCCCGACGTCGGCGATAAGACCAAGTTCAATCCGAAATTCGGCGCGACATGGAATCCCATACCTTCTACGACTCTTCGTGCGGCGGCCTTCAGGGTTTTAAAAAGAACACTCATCACGGACCAGACCCTCGAGCCGACACAGGTAGCCGGATTTAACCAATTCTTCGACGACGTCAATGGAACTGAATCCTGGGTCTTCGGCGGGGCGATCGATCAAAAATTCCCGAAGAACTTTTTCGGCGGGGTTCAGTTCTCTGCAAGGGATATGGAAGTCCCGTTCCTGGATTTCACGATCGATCCGGAGAATCCTCCGATTCGTAACGAGAATGTCAACGAATATCTCGGGCTTGCTTACCTCTTCTGGACTCCGCACCCGTGGTTCGCTCTTAGGGCGCAGTATATATACGAGCGGCTCGATACACAGGGGATTACCGACCAGCCCAAAGAGATGACGACGAATCGCGTACCGCTCGGAGTGAACTTCTTCCACCCTTCGGGACTCGGCTCGTCGGCGACCGTGACTTACCTCAACCAGGACGGGGATTTTCTGTCACCGGAAATCGGGGATTTCGTTTCCGCAGACGATAATTTTTGGATAGTCGATGCGGCCGTGTATTACCGTTTGCCGAAACGCTACGGTTTCGTAACCGTAGGAGCAGCAAATCTTTTTGACGAAAAATTCAACTATTTCGAAATAGATGTGAATAATCCGCGCATACAACCGGGAAGAGTTTTTTATGCGCGGGTTACGCTGGCGCTTCCGTAACCAAAGAGAGAGGTGTGAAGGCAATATCTTGTTGTGAAGCTAGTAAAATGCCGGACGAGTAAAACGCTCAAGGAGATCGTCATCATGCTGGAGAGATTAATTCTAATAATCTTGCTGGTTATCGCTGCCGCCCTTATGCCGGGGCAAGAAGCCGAAGCGGCGAAATGCGCCAGGGGCGCCACGTATAGGTGTGTAAGCGCAGGAGGCACGAGGATATGCGCGTGCTGGAAGACCGGAAGTGAAATTTGCGACGTAGACATAACTATACCGGGCGGGGTGACCAGCTGTACCTCGGGCGTGAACTGCCCGGTGTTGACTTGTTCCGTCTACGGCACGGTTGACGTGGGAGACGGGCGCTGTAATCCCAAAATCCTCGACCCCGACTGCGGCATAGAAGGCCTGGCATTTAGTGTGAACTGGACGACAAATTTATTAACCACCACATCCTCTCAAGCGACAAATAACTCTTATCAGGAGGGTTGGGACTCATACGAGGGAAGAAATGTTTCGATTCAGGGCAATCGGCCTTCTTCAATGGGAAGGAATGTATCTACTCTTAGCAAGAAACGCTCTTCCGGAAGACATAATTCCGATCTAGGGAAGCGGCACAGCCGCAGCAAGCCGAAACACCACCCCACGCATCCGCCGACACCCATACCTACCCCCGTTCCAACCCCGATTCCGACCCCTACTCCGCCCGAGGGAGAGCCGATTATTCTGGAGACTGTTATTACTCGTTCTACAGAGATAAAACAGTGTGCAGCCAGCTCGTGCGAGGAAGCTATCGAGCTCGATCTCGCGGATTGCCCGGATTGCCAGGGCCCGGATTTCGAATTCATAACCTTCACTGCCTCGGAGTTCAATAGTGAGGCTTGCATATGCCCGGGCGGATTTTCCACGACCGGCGAGTGCTGCGCTACGGCAGGCCGGGAGATCGGCGGCGGCTGCGCGGAAGTAGGCCAGGAGATTTGCATTAAGCAGCTGTGCACAACCGACCTAACAAACTACGAGCCAGGGATGAACTTTCCATACACCTGCAAGATTCTGCAGGAGCCTCCCTGTGTCGAAAAGTACTTCGTTGCGCCGGGAGAGATAAGGTGCAGAAGGTAAGCGAGTCAAGATGTCTGTCTACTTATACTGAAAGGTTACAGCGAATCGCTCAACAAGTCCGGCCAGCACGGCTCTCAACATCGTGCCGGCCGGAGCATGCGCGGGAAACCGGTCTAGCTCCGATGTTCCATAGAACCTTGACTGCGGCTTTTCGCTAAAAACTTACGTGCCATGAGATTAACTTTTAAATCTATCTTTTCGATCAATCCCGTTTCCCTTACTGTAGGCGCAGTCTTGCTGGTCATTATTCTCTTCGCAGCGAGAGTAACCATTCTCGACCTTATCGAGCTCAAAACCTACGACCTCAGATTTCTCTTTCGTGGTCAGGAAAAGCCTTCATCCGCCGTAGTCATTGCGGCTATAGATGAAAAAAGCCTCGACAAGGTGGGCCGGTGGCCATGGCCGCGCTCGAAGATAGCCGACCTTATCGGCACACTGTCAAGCGACGGCGCAAAGGTCATCGGTTTCGACGTCGGCTTTCTCGAGCCCGATGAGAATTCGCAGTTATCGCTGATCAATCAATTAAGCCTTGAATTAGAAGCGCAGCACGGCAAAAATTCGCGGTTGGCGATCTTGATTGAAGAAAGCAGAAAGCAGGCCGACAACGACCTCGCCCTTTCCGAAGCGATCAAAAATTCCTCCGCGGACGTGGTTCTCGGATACTTCTTTTACATGAGCCAGTCGGATCTCGACTACACGATAGACCAGGGCGAGATAGACGAACAGGTAGAGCTCATAAACGGCTCGAAATATCCGTTCGTGCTCTACGAAGAGCTTGGCGTAGAACATGTGCCATCCATGAAAGCCTATGCTCCAAAGAGCAATCTGAAAATGCTCACAGACGTGGCCGCTTCCTCGGGATACTTTACGCTGCAAAACGATCGAGATGGCGTACTCCGCTGGATGCCGCTTACAATCGAGTACGGCGAGGAGCTGTATCCTCCGCTAGCGATTCTGTGCTCATGGCACTACCTTGGAGAGCCGCAGATGATGGTCAAAGTCAGCCGGTATGGGATCGAGGGCATAGAGATGGGCGATCGTTTCATACCGACTGACGAAAGCGGGCAGCTCCTCGTTAATTACATGGGCCCGGCCAAGACCTTTCCTCACTTCTCGATAGCCGACATTTTAAGCGGCAATTTCCCCGCCGGGACTTTCAAAGACAAAATCGTCCTGGTAGGGGCAACCGCGACAGGAATATACGACCTCAGGAACACACCGTTCAGCCCTTCGTTCCCGGGCGTCGAGATTCATGCGAACGTCATCGACAACATACTTACGGGGAATATCATTTCGAAACCCAGATGGTCGAGGATCTTCGACCTGTTCGCGATAGTCATACTCGGGTCTCTTGTCGGAACCGCTATCCCGCGCATGAGTGCTTTGAAAGGTTTTTTGTTCGTAGCGGGACTCGCAATTTTGTATATATCCGCAGCGCTCTGGCTTTTCGTTAAAAACGGAGTCTGGCTCGATATGGTTTATCCGTTGCTGACGCTTTTATTGAGCTACATCGTACTAATCGTTTATTACTACGCCACGGAAGAGCGGGAGCGCAAGAAGATAAAAAGCGCTTTCACGCACTATGTCGCCCCGGTGGTAATAGAGGCGATGCTGAAGGATCCGTCCAGATTAAAGCTGGGGGGAGAGGAAAAAATCCTCACAGTGCTGTTCAGCGACCTCCAGGGGTTTACATCTGCGTCGGAGCGCTACTCCCCGAACGAGATGATAGTCATCCTGAGCGATTATTACGCCAGCATGACGGAGGAGGTTTTCGCTTATCAGGGGATGCTGAAAGAATATGTGGGCGACGAGATGATGGCTATTTTCGGCGCTCCGATCGATCAGGCCGATCATGCGGAAAGAGCATGTGCCGCAGCGCTGGCGATGCGGGACCAGCGAAATCTGCTTAACGAAGAATGGGCCAAGATCGGCCGCCCGCCCCTGATTGCACGGACGGGCGTAAACTCCGGCCGGATGCTCGTGGGCAACCTCGGTTCCAAATACCGCCTTGCTTACGGCGTGCTTGGAGATCAGGTGAATCTGGGCTCTCGTCTGGAGGGTCTCAATAAAGAATATGGGACCGAAATTCTAATAGGAGAAAATACAGCCGAGCTTGTCGGGAATTCATTCGTGACGAGGGAAATCGATATGGTGCAGGTCGTCGGAAGAGAACAGCCGGTTCGCATCTACGAGCTATTGGCGGGGAAGAATGTATCTATACCCCGCGAGCAGGAAGAAGCTTTCCGTTTCTATGCCGCCGGGCTTGAAGCTTATCGGCAGCAGCGCTGGGGCGAAGCTCTCGATTGCTTCGGGAAATCCCTCGATCTGTGGCCGAACGACTATCCTTCCAGAACGATGGCCGAGCGCTGCAGCATCTACCAGGAAACCCCGCCGCCTGAAGAATGGGACGGCGTTTTCGAGGCAGTCCACAAATACAAATGAATGGTGGTTACCTTTCGATTACCTAATATGGCTATTTGACTGGACTAGGGGCAACAAAGCGTTTTAACTATTCCGGGAATAATCAATAATTCTGGCGGAGGGCGAGGGATTCGAACCCCCAAGTCCTTTAATTAACTCCAATTCACCCTTACTAAATGGATTTCATCCATTACATAAAGTCCATTGATTCTATATAGTGGTAAGAATCTCGGATAGTTCTTGGAAAAGCTATCTATGCAAAGCGAGATTTAATATAGCAGAGATTAAAGGACAGTGGAGGGAGTCAATGCTTGCAACTCATCCTTTAACTTGACCTTTAATCCCTGCTGAAATCGGCCAATCAATAAACACCATCAACATTTATACATACAACCGATGTTTTCCTGGCACCGAGTTTAGCAATAATCATTCCAGACATAGCACCCGCAGCTTCACTACATGATTTATTGTAAAGTGAAGCTCACAATAATGTAACCATTCGACTTCAGCGTCAAATTTTTGGATAAACCGTAATCCGGAAGCGTTACTGTGAAAGTTGTGGCCTTGCCTGTATATTTGAATTGCCACATGTACCAGCCGTCATCATCGGTATATACGGTTTTCATTAATTTTGTACCCTGGTAAATCTGGACCTTAACGTTCGCGGCAGGATCGCCATCGGCTTCGAGCACAAGTCCTCCTATTCCGGGGGCACGTTTGAAGACGTTCTTATTCTGGCAAACATATCCCGATGTCAGCGAATTGTCATCAAAGCTGTATCCGCCGAAATTCGGAATGATGATATTCGACAAGTTGTTAGAATCAACAGCATCGTCAAGTGCATTCTTTGAGTAACCACTTGAGCCCTTGAGACCGTAATCGAGATGGATGTTGATATACGCATATCCGTCTTCAACATGTGGGATTTCCACAGGTATGGTGACTGTATCGCCGGCACCTGAGTAATCATCTATCTTGATCTGAGCTGAACTGTGCCCTATTTCAGTGCCCGGCAGATAGCAACCCGTTTCTCCGGAGGGAACCCCTCCCACACTGTCATAAATGTGTATCGGAACCGCACCCTGCGTAACGAACGGGTACGGCACAGTGATATTAATTGTCTCCTCTCCGTCTCCGATATAGAAGGTATTGTAGTAATATTGACCCGGGTTGCTGGCATTCTGCTTCCAGGCAGACGTACTATTCTGGTCCGGCGTGAAGATCAGCTTGAATTGACATCCGTCCACACCATTATCGACATCGAACAGGCAGAGTGAAGAACTGCTCAGCGAAGCGAAGCAGACATCCTCATCGAAATCGTTCGTACAGCCGGTCGATTCATCGGCACCATCGGCGTCGGGAGCACACACATCGGCTGTGCAGAGAAGATCATCGGAGCAAAAATCATCATTTGGAGCATTTACTATGACGTCATTCTCCTCATCGCAGGAGTCGGTCGTGCACTCAGCCCCATCGTCGGTTTGGGGAGGCGCTCCATTTTGACAGCCAAGCGTCAAATTACACGTTTCGGACCCGTCGCAAAACTGTCCATTGTCGCAAACAGAGTCAACCGGCGTATGGGTGATCGTGTCATTGACCTCATCGCAAGCATCTGTCGTACAGCCAACTCCATCATCTGTCGAAGGGCCGGGGCCATCCTGACACCCCAGGGTAATATTACAGGTCTCGGTCCCGTTGCAGAACAGACCGTCGCTGCAAACTGAGTCAACGGGTGTATGCGTAATGGTATCAGTTCCCTCGTCGCAAGCGTCCGTCGTACATCCAACCCCGTCATCTGTCGATGGGACGGGTCCATTCTCACAACCCGTTGACGGATTACAAGTTTCAAGCCCGTCACAGAACAATCCATTATCGCATGTCAGCGGAGTCCCGGCCGTGCAAGTCCCCGATTGACAAGTCTCGGCCCCGTCACAGGCGTTGCCATCCGCGCAAGAAGTGCCGTCTTCATCTATCTGACACGTCGCAGAACAACAGTCGCCGTTCGCCGTATTGCCGTCGTCGCAAGTTTCAGCGCCTGCTATAATCCCATCGCCGCATACTCCTGTACATACACTCGGCGTGCCCGTACAATCATATCCAGTCTCTTCCTGACATGTGGAGGAGCAGCCGTCGCCGTCTATAGTACCTCCGTCGTCGCAAGTTTCAGCGCCTGCTATAACCCCGTCGCCGCATACTGCCGTACATACGCTCGGTGTACCCGTACAATCATAGCCCGTTTCTTCCTGACATGAGCTGGAGCAGCCGTCGCCGTCTATAGTACCTCCGTCGTCGCAAGTTTCAGCGCCTGCTATAACCCCGTCGCCGCATACAGTAGGATCTCCGCAAAGAACGATATCATCTACAAACGCTTGGTCATTGTCTTCTGTAGTCGCACCATTGAAACGTATGTCAATGGTGGTGTTATTTGCAGCAGCACTCAGGGGGAAGTCTACAAAATTATTAGCAGGAATAGTATCACCGGTCAGGTCGTGTACATTGGGGAGGCTAAAACTGCCCCCAGTGACCCTCCAATCCACCATAAGGTCGCCGTCGTCTCCTTGGTCAGAGTCGATATCGGCCCCCCAAAGGTACAGCAAGTGGATATTGGTATAACCTACGGTGCTGATCGAAGTTTGCGTAACGGCGCATCCGCTTCTAAGCCGTAGTTCTTCGTTTCGTATGGCGCAATCGCTTGCATCAGCCCCGGGGGTCTCGCTCCATGCAGGCGCGTTGTTGGAATCAACTGTGTCACTCTGACCACTATCGTCTATACAGTTTGTATCGCTGGTACCCAGATCGAAACACTCTCTGAAATTCGAAACTATTTGACAGCAGTCGCTTGGCGCTCCAATGCAATAGTAACCCGTTTCCGTCGTACAAGTAGCCGAGCATCCGTCTCCGCCTGTGGTATTGCCATCGTCACAGGACTCGCCTGTTCCAGTTATGCCATCGCCACAGACGGGGATGTCAACCCCCAGAACCTCGACATCGTCTATACGTGGCTCTTCTATATCGTCACCCGAACAGTCGCTGGTAGTGCTGACAAAACGTATCTTGAAATTCGCGTTGTCGTTTGCGACAGCGGGAAGGCTGATGACTTTCTGGGAACTCCATCCACCGCTCGGACAGCTGCTGGATGACCCGTCTATCGTGTGAGATGCCAATTGCTCATCAGCGTCAGTAAAGAGTCCGTTTCCGTTCAAGTCGGCTAGCACATTAAGCCTTTGGGAGCTGCTAGCGTCGCTATCACCACGACAGTAGTACCTCAGCTCAATACTATTATGCCCAGCTGTAGAGACCGATCTGGTAATGGCGCATCCGCATAGACGGGCGTGTTGGTCTGTGGTTGAAGCAGTGCGTTCAGAAGTATCAGTGATTCTGCAGTCGTCGCCGTCGTTATCGTCACTCTCGACCCAGCCGTCCACCGAACCAATGTTTGTAGTGTTCGTGTTTCCAAAGCTGCTGAAGAAAAGCTGCAGGTGATCCGTAAAATTCGTGAAAGCGGTCAGACCGGATTCAATGCCCGTAGCAAGGAGCGTGAAAGCCTGACCAACGTCATGATCTTTTATGAGGTACTCGCTGTTAAATATATTACGTAATTCGTCTGCAGTTGCGTATAACTTCTCGGCTTCATGAACAAGGGGTTCTTCCACGATCTCAAGCTCTACCGTCTCCCCCGGCTTCCACCCGGAACCTGTGATTTCAACATTCTCTCCGGGAGCATAATCGCTTTTATCCGTGGCAACAGTAGCGGATAAAGCATGGAATTTATCACTGCCCAATAATGTTATCCCGTCGGCAGTACGCACCTCCGCCAAGTACTCGCCTTCAATATTTCCTAGAATATAATCATAGGAAAAATTTCCGTACTCGTTTGTAACAACGAAGTCCGTTGCCTGGTTTCCATCAGGACTGGTAACCGTGATCATAAGCTCCACGGCGCAATCATTACCTTCACCAATCATATAAACAATTTCTTCTACGGCGTATTCTTCTTTATCGGTCATGAATGAAAAATCGAGATCGGGGTTAGACGGATCATAGTCGGGATCACATGTCCCCTGAGCGACTGCATTCATACCGCTTGAGTCGACGTAACTGAATTTAATATGGAAAAATAAAGCGATAATTATGAACAGGCTGAACAAAATAACCGAAGAAAATAGCTTAGACGTTAGCTTCCTCGCTAAAGATTGTGTGGACATACCCCCCCTCCCATGACAGTGATTCTTTATTGTTCAACACTTAAACAAATCACTACTCCACGAATACCATCAAACATCTAATTGAGATACTATTCAAGACTAAATTTTTAGTGGAAATATTTCTATAATTTCGACATCATTTAATACTTTAGTCTTATGTCGATCCTCATACTTTTATCTTCATACGTTGGCAATGAAATCGTTCCCCGATTCATATAAGCGACTTTTTTCAAAGGTTTTATTTCTTGATGTCATCAAGTACGGTTATCGGACCTGATTAAGAAGCCGGTAAGATAAACCCCTGCCATAGATAGCGCGAACTTCGAAAAGAATTTAAAAGTTTTTGGATGGGAGTAATACTGTAAGCCTGCTATGATCGACCACGGGACGAAATAATTCTGGCGGAGGGCGAGGGATTCGAACCCCCAAGTCCTTTCGGACGCCGGTTTTCAAGACCGGTGCATTAGCCGTTCTGCCAGCCCTCCAAGCAAATAATTACAATAGGTTATGATACATCGGATTTGATTGAGTCGTCATTGGTAGCGATATTGGTAGCATTTTGTGCAAAATTCCCGAGAGATTCAAGGGCATCTTTCAATGAATCTTCAGGGTGAGTATACCTCATCGTCGTTTTAATATCACTGTGGCCGAGTATCTTGCTTATAGCCACTATATTCGCACCCGATTCGACCATTCTCGTGGCTGCAGTGTGCCTCAAATCGTGGAACCTGAGCCCTCCCAGCCCTGCCCTTCTGCAAGCCGCCTCGAATGCGGTCCGCACGGTTTTTATATTGTCGCCTCTGGCATCGACGAACACATAATCGCCGTTTCCAGATTTCAGCCTACTCTGAGTGAGGGTGATGAGATTGTTCTGAAGAACAAAGGGTGGGTTAGGACAGCAAACGAGCTCAAGCCAAGAGGGATACGATAAGCCCAAGTATTTGTTCCAACTTTATTTGGCCGGCAGATACTCGGCACCTGCCGGCCGCAATATTAATTCCTAAAGTACACCGTATAATCAATTTACAAAAAGTATCCAGCCGTTTTCGTTACCCTTCACTTCGCCGCTTATTTTCACGTTAGTTCTCTGCGGGTTCCTTTCGATCTTCATAAGACCTTCCTGAAGACCCTGAAGCGAATAAACGGTGTCGGATGTAATTATAATATGTTGATGCGGCGGCTCGCCGTCGCAGGGTTTGGTTGCTACCACAGGATTAACAGTACCCTTGGCGTAATCTGGAATCAGGCATATCACGGTCCCCTGAACGGTCTGCATCCCCTCCTCGGCCGCGAAAGAATTTACAGCATACGTACCACCCAGGAAAGCAGCCAATATCAAGACGGCAACCACATATTTAATTCTGATCATTTCTAATACCTCCTATTGTATATTTACATCTGTATATTTGGACGAACAGTGGAGGAGAATAGATCTAAGTTTTCTTAATCAGTGTTTAAAAGCGATCTGGTTGTGCACCGTTACTTTTTTTTTAGGAATGATCTCGTGAGCTCAACCGTTTTTTTGTAGGTGTTGAGAAAGGCTGTACAGTCAGGACAGTCAGCCAGGTGTGCTTCAAAAGCCAGGGCCACATCACGGCTGATACTTCCGTTCATATACTCCATGATCAGAGCAGTGGCTTCTTTACAGGATAGCGAAGCCTGGTTGTCGGTTTTTCTGCGCCTGGGCATTTCCATTCCTTAACTTAGACGACTTCCACCACAAAACGGATCCTCGCTATTAAGGAATATCTAATTTATATGCCTCATGCTGAATTTCAATGCCTTATTTTTTGTTCAGCTGATTCTACCCGGACGGTATCAGAGTTTTGCCGCCAGCTTGCCCCGCAGGAAGATCCTTGCCCTATGGAGCCTACCTTTAACAGCCAGAAGCGTGAGGCCGGTAACTTCTGCAATTTCAGAGTTCGTAAGCTCTTCCACTTCGCTCAGTACGACGATAGATTTATCAAGCGGGGAAAGAAGACTAAGCGCATTCTCTATTATTGCATGAAGCTCGCTTTCCGCCACTTTTTTCTCAATATCCTGAGACCAGTCCATCACGGGCCTTTCGATATGCCGGCCACTGTCGTCAAAACCCGGCATGTAGTTGTCTAGCGATTCGGCTCTACTGCGTTTGTTCTGCCTCAGCCTCGAAATAGCTTCGTTTGTAACAATCCTGTAAAGCCAGGTGGAAAATTTGGAGCTTTGTTTAAACGTGTGGGCCTTTTTGTAAAGACATATACATGCTTCCTGTACGACGTCTTCAGCGTCGCTGTGGTTGTCGGTGACTCTAAACGCGATGTTATACATCTTGTCTCTGTATCGGCTTATGAGATTATTGAACGACTCCTCATTTCCGTTCACTATACCCCCGATAAGCGATTCATCGGACTGATTGCTTGGCAGCTCGTAGACCTTGTCCAGGGAGCCGCTATTTCCAAGAATCTCTGCTGACAGTGTAGTAATCATGATTATCACCTCACCATGTTTTATATTTTATGAATTGCTGTCTTGCCTTGCATTCATTCCTATCAGTAGAAGGGATATGAACGGAGAGCAGTTTATTATTTTCAATTTTTCATTGGCGAGTTTCGCGAACATATTTATGCTTTCCTCGTCAATGTAGCTAACACCTTCGAGATCAAGTGTCAGCCTGCCGTTTTTCATCAATTTATCGCAAATCACCTTGAGCTCGTTTACATAAAGAGCCTCGATTTTTCCGTCGAGTTTAAGTGTCGTGCCTTTATTACCTGTTCTTTTTTCTTCGATCCTTAACATTCAATCACCCGTTCAAGCCCGAGACATTGTCGATGATGAACATTAAGGGCAACTGTCGTGCCAAGTATCGACAGCTATTGACTGGGCGTTACAACCACCTGTTATCATTACATAATATGTCTTTCTATTGTTTTGTAACGTCATCAGTGAGGTTACGAGGTTTATTTATATATCGTGATCGTGACGAAATGCAGTGACGATGCGGTAAGAAGAATTGATTGCGAAACAGAAACGTATCGAAGTTTTGGGACCGGCAGACCGGGCATTTTTGAAAATGTTATTGACATCAATAATTAATCGTAAAATACTTTTCTGACACAGTGGGGTAAGTCGGGTAGTTCATGAAAGGTAAAAATACCAAAGGCGGCGAGACGAAAGCTCTGAAGCTGTCCATTTCGAGTGAAAACACACCGGTTGAAGAGCTTTGCATCCATGATGAAGAGATTCCATCTGTAGATTCCAACGGCGGTCACAAACGTCAGAGCCAGTTATTAAACACCCTTCAAAACTATGAGCTGCTTCATCACGTAGCGCTCGGCACAGCGTCGCTGGTCGGTGTCAATTTTTTCGATTCTCTAGCACAGCACCTGGCCGATGCAATGCGGGTACGTTACGCTTTCATAGCACAGTGTACCGATACCAGCCTCACAAGGGTCCGCACTCTTTCTTTCTGGAACGAGGATAAATTCGAAGATAATATTGAATTTGATCTAGCGGGAACCCCATGCGCAAATGTCATTGCGGGCAACGTGTGCATATATCCGGAGAATCTTCAGACGCTCTTTCCCGAAGACACGGGTCTTGCGGACATGCGCGCCGAGAGTTACCTCGGTATACCCATCAGGGACGTGCTGGATAATGTCCTCGGCCATATAGCTATACTCGACGACAAAACCATGGCCGACGAGCCTCTTGGTATAGACGTTCTCAAGATATTCGCAGCCCGTGCCGGGGCAGAGATGGAGAGAAAGCTGGCCGAGGAAGCGCTCAGGGAGAATTTCATCAGGCTCAGCAAGAAGAGCCGGTACGATACTATAATCGCAAATGTCATGCGGGTCGTGCATCAGTCGCTCGACCCGGCCGTCGTATTTGAGAACGCGGTCGAAGCTTTAAGCGCAAGCATCGAAAAGCTGAACTGCGTCGGAATTTATATTATCGAGGGCGAGGAAGCCGTATTAAAGGCAGAAAGAGGATATCCAGACAAGTTTCTGCAAATTAATAGCAGGATACCGAAACCCGCGGGGTTAACCTGGCAGGCTATCATCAGCGAGGAACCCAAATACTATCCTGACCTCGATGTCGAGCAAATATCGAGCATGGGTAAGAAGCTCGGCATAAAGAGCTTCCTCTGTGTGCCGATAAAGTCGGAAGGCAAGACGATAGGCACTCTCGATATCACATCTTTTCATAAGCAGGCATTCGACGACGACGAGCTCAAGCTGCTCGAGATAATTTCGAGGCAGGTCGAAACGGCCATCAACAACGCCAAGCATGCAGAAGAGCTGAAGGCGTCACAGCAGTCCCTAAGCAAAGCCCTTGGCGAGCTGGAAAAGCTCAAGAACCGTCTGAATATGGAAAACGTATACCTTAAAGAAGAAATAAATACGGAAAACAATTTCGATGAGATCGTCGGCAGGAGCCCCGAAATCAAAGCCGCGCTCAGGCACGTCGAGCAGGTGTCCGGGGCTGATACGACCGTACTGATCCAGGGTGAGACGGGTACCGGCAAGGAGCTTATCGCAAGGGCTATTCACAGCCTGAGCCCGCGGCGGGACAGGGCCATGGTCAAGGTTAACTGCGGCGCAATATCCCCCAGCTTGGTGGAGAGCGAATTGTTCGGGCATGAGAAAGGAGCCTTCACCGGAGCTCTTCAGAAGAGGATCGGAAGATTCGAGATGGCGGACGGAGGCACTATATTCCTGGACGAAGTGGGTGAGCTGTCCGCCGAGCTTCAGGTAAAGCTCCTCAGGGTGCTTCAGGAAGGTGAATTCGAGCGGGTGGGAAGTAACGAGACCATAAAGGTCGATGTCAGGGTCATAGCAGCCACAAACCGTGACCTTGCAGAATCCGTCAGGGATAAATCCTTCCGGGCAGATCTTTATTACCGCCTTAATATTTTCCCGATACACGTCCCGGCTCTCCGGGATAGGAAAGAGGATATACCGCTCCTGGCAAATTTCTTCCTGACCAGATTCTCGAGAAAGCTAGGAAAGAACCTGAGCGGGTTTGCGGACAGCGCGATGATAAGCCTGATGGAATACCAGTGGCCGGGCAACATCAGAGAGCTTCAGAACGTAATCGAGCGGGCGGTTGTGGTGTCGGCGCATGAAGATGCCGTTATAACCGGCCCGATTACCGGTGAAGTTACGCAGAGCATATCGACGGACGGGCGACACGACAAAGGGCTTGATAATGTCGAGCGCAGCCATATTATCAAAGTGCTGGAAGAGACCCGTTGGGTGATAAACGGCAAAGGCGGCGCTGCGGAAATCCTCAACATCAATCCGAACACCCTCAGGTCACGTATGAAAAAGCTTCACATTAAAAGACCCGAAGAGCGAATTTGAGTCGGGACTATCACTTTCTTTAACCTGTGCGCGCCTGGTTGTGCACCGCTTTATTCCTCGATTACGCAATATTCCCCGCACTGCTGTATTAATTTAGCAACCAGACCTGTCCACCCTGTCTGATGACTCGCCCCTATGCCGGCTCCGTTGTCGCCGTGAAAGTATTCGTGGAATGGCACGTAATCCCTCCATTCGGGATCGGACTGAAACATTTCGGCACCCCCAAAAACGGCTCTTCTTCCATTTGCGTCTTTCAGGAATATTCGCATCAGCCTGTGTGATATCTCGGTCGCTACCTCCCACAGGGTCATCATATTCCCCGAGCCTGTGGGGCATTCGACTTTATAATCGTCCCCGAGATAATAGTGGAATTTCTGAAGCGACTCGATGATCAGGAAATTTACGGGAAACCACACGGGGCCGCGCCAGTTGGAATTACCGCCGAACAAGCCGCTTGAAGACTCTGCTGGCTCATAGTCCACCCTGTGTTCTTGACCGTTGACGTGAAATACGTACGGATGATCTTTATGCGTCTTCGATAGGGCCCTGATTCCATACGGGCCGAGAAATTCGTTTTCGTCCAGCATCTTGCGCAGTATCTTCCTCAGCTTTTCTCTGTCCACTATCGAGAGAAGCCTCCTCTCGCGCATCCCCTTCGTCCGCATGCATGCGACGTTCTCCCTGAGATCGGGCCTGTTTTCGATGAACCATTCGAGTCTTCTGTTGAATCCGTGCAGTTTTTCCAGGACCTCGGGCTCAAGCGTCTGTATCGCGAAGAGCGGAATCAGCCCGACCATTGAGCTGACCTTCATTGGCAGGTGATGTCCATTGGGCAGGTGGAGCACATCGTAATAGAATCCGTCCTGTTCATCCCACAAACCGTTACCTTCTCCTCCGAGCAGGTTCATCGCCTTCGCTATATAAAGAAAGTGCTCGTAGAATTTGCTTGCAATATCTTCATAAGACGGGTTTTCCTCCGCGAGCTCAAGCGCAATTGCCAGCATGTTAAGACAGTACATACCCATCCAGCTCGTGCCGTCAGCCTGCTCGATATGACCCCCAGTAGGCAGCTGCGCGCTCCTGTCGAAAACCCCGATATTATCGAGACCTAAAAATCCGCCTTCGAAAACGTTTCTGCCTTCTCTGTCCTTTCTATTCACCCACCAGGTAAAATTGAGCAGCAGCTTCTGGAAAACGCTTTCGAGAAACCCGGTGTCTTTTCTATCGAACATTTTCTTCTCTATGTTATAGACCCTCCAGGCGGCCCACGCATGAACGGGCGGGTTTACATCCCCGAATGCCCACTCGTAAGCCGGTATCTGCCCATTCGGGTGCATGTACCATTCCCTCGTGAGGAGCGTAAGCTGACGCTTAGCGAACTCAGGGTCTATCATAGCCAGAGGGATAGCATGAAACGCGAGATCCCATGCCGCGAACCAGGGATATTCCCACTTGTCGGGCATCGAGAGTATGTCGTCGTTATGTAGGTGCGCCCATCCGCTGTTCCTTCCGTTCTTGCGTTCACCGGGGGGCTCGGGCGCCTTGGGATCGCCCTTGATCCATTCGTCCACCACATAGTAATAAAACTGCTTGGTCCAGAGCATGCCGGAGAATGCCTGTCTCTGCACCGCCTTCATGTCATCGCTTATCCGAAATGGCGTGGTTTTATCGTAAAATTCGTCCGCCTCCCTTTTACGATCTTCGAACACGGAGTCGAATTCGGCGCCCAGGGGGTTCTTCAAGTTTCCCGCATCGGACAAACGAAGATTTAGCGATATTTCTTCGCCGCCTTTAACATCGAGGACATAATGAGGCGATACCTTAGTGCCTGTACCTTCCGGATTCACCGCCCCCGTTACGCCTTGGACGATATAGTCGTTAATGCCGTCTTTTAAGAACGAAGCATGATTCTCCGCTCCGAATACCCTTTTCAAATTTGTCTCGTTGTCTGTGAAGAGAAGCTCATCCGGGCTTGCGAAATAGAGCCACCTGGTCCCCAAATTTGAATGATCCGCTTCGACAACCTGGAATAATTTTTTCTTGTCCCATGCGCGGATTACAGGCTTTTCACCCCCGTCCCACGACCAGGTGTTTCGGAACCAAAGCGTGGGCAGAAGATGGAGTGAGGCCCGTTCCTGCCCTCTGTTCACTATGGTGACCCGAATCAAGATGTCATCCGGCGACGCCTTGGCGTATTCTACGAACACGTCGAAATAGCGGTTGCCGTCGAAAATACCCGTATCAACGAGTTCGAACTCTAGGGCGTTTTTGCCTCTTCGGGCGTTCTCTTCGACGAGCCTGGAATACGGATATTCCCCATGCGGGTACTTATACAGGTACTTCATGTAGGAGTGGGTGGGAGTGTTGTCGAGATAATAATAGTATTCCTTTACGTCCTCGCCGTGATTGCCCTCGCTCCCCGTAAGGCCGAAGAGCCTCTCTTTAAGAATCGGGTCTTTACCGTTCCAAAGCGCGATTGCGAAACAAAGCCGCTGATGGTTGTCGGAGATTCCGGCTATGCCGTCCTCCCCCCACCTGTATGCGCGGGAGCGCGCCTGGTCGTGTGAAAAGTAGTCCCACGCGGTGCCGTATGGGCTGTAATCCTCCCTCACGGTTCCCCACTGCCTCTCGCTGAGGTACGGGCCCCACTTCCTCCAGTGCGCCAGTTTTTCGCGGTCCTCTTCCAGCCTCAGTCGTTCTTTCGTCATAACGGTATCTCCCTCTTTCATCCATACTTCGGTTATATAACTGTGCTTATTCAATTGCCAGCGTAGCTTCCACACCTCCGCATTCGGGGCAGGTGTGAATTTCCTCGAGTACCCCCCCGAAATCGGGATCGCTTTCCCAATTGGCTTCGGCGCGCGTTTCGTAACTTATCTTTTCGGCGTGATTGTTCATTTCTGCGCCGCATACATTGCATATCAGCTTTTCTTTAGCCATGATTCCGCCTTATATCTCGACGTTTTCACGTCCGTATTTAAGCACTTTCGCCATCCATATCAGCTCTTTTATGAACTTGTCCGTGCGTCTTACATAGGCCTCTTCCGTGAGCTCTCCCTTCTCATCGAATGCGTTCTGTACGCTTGAGAAATTTATGTCCCAGAATATAGTCACCAGGCCGAGCTCTCTCATTACAGGCAGCAGGTTTTCAATAACCCTCGTCCCACCGAAGGGCCCCGCCGAGACGCCGCATATTCCGACGGGTTTATGTATGTATTCCTTGAGGTTCGTATCGAGTGCGTGCTTCAGGAGGCCCGGGTAGCCGTGATTGTACTCGGGCGCTACTACGACGAATGCGTCCGCCTTCATCGCTGCTGCGGAAAAGCCGGGGTCCTTTGCCTGCTCGCCTGCGTCATCGGTCGGGAGCGGCAGGTCGCGGATATCGATCACCTCGGACTGAACGGAGTCCCTCGCTGCCAGATCCTCCGCGATGAATCGGGCTACATGCTCGCTCACTCGTCCACGCCTCGGAGTGCCGAGCACAACCGGGATAAAAAGCGGGTTGGTAGAAGTCATTTCACTCTCCATCGTTATTTTTTTCCATAACCTGCATCACGTGTCCATCCGGATCCCTGACAAGAAACCCTTTGTCGAAACCGAGCGTTTCTTCGGGCACATCGGTTGTTTCGGGGGATACTAAGGAGTAGTTCCCGCTGCGGAGTGTGGCTTCGGCATCCGCCGCGTCTTCCACCGTCAGATTGATCTCCCAGTGCGCAACGTCGTTCGCCTTTTCGTCTCCTGGTACGGGCCTCCCGTCCCCGGGGGTCAGGTATTCGAGGAATTCTATGCCCGGGCCCGATGGCGTTTTTAGCGAAGTAATTCTCAGACTGGCTCCGAAGACGTTGTTCAGGTGTTCCTGCTCAGTGCCGTAGTTGTTACTCTCCCCGGCGACCTTCATGCCGAGGGTGTCTCTGTAAAACTTGAGGCTCTCGTCGGTATCGGCGACCACTATCGCAGTGTGGTCGATGCCCAGAAATAGGCCGGCGTTCTTCCCGTGCCATTTCGGATTGCCTTTGCCCGGGGGAAAGTAGATGATTTCGAGGAAATGGCCGTCAGGGTCCCTGAAATAAAAAGCCCTTATGCCGGCCGCCGCTTTGTTCCATTGCGGAATTGTCTGGGGCGCTGTCGATGCGAACGTGACTTTATTTTTTCTCAGCAGCTCAAACGCCTTATCCATGTCGCTCACGACGATGGCTATGTGCTGGAACCAGCCGTCATTACTCCTGGTGCCTTGCGGATAGGGCCTGCCCTCTGGCGTAAGGTAATCCGTAAGCTCTATTACCTCGTCCCCGAGCCGCATGCGTACTATCCTCATCCGGACCCCGAACACGCCTTTCAGGCTCTCGTATTCGCTGCCCCATACCTCAGTGTCGGAAATCTTTTCGAAAGCCAAAACTTTCGAGTAAAAATCGACGGCCGAATCCATATCCGATACGGTCATGCCTACCGAGTCAACGGCTTTGACGGCCGTTGCCTTTTCAGATGCCGTTCCGGTGTTAAAGCTCGCGGCCAGAAGCAGCAGGAATGCGACAACAAATCTTACGGGTTTTTGGGTCAGCATTTTTATTTACTCATTCTCTTTGTGATTTATCCCAGCCTTTCGATCAAATGGTCCCCTACGCGAAGCGCATTCGCCATTATTGTAAGCGCAGGATTCACCGCCCCGCACGAGGGAAAGAAGCTCGCGTCAACGACATAGAGATTGTCGAGGTCGTGAGCCTTGCAGTTTCGGTCCAGTGCGGATGTGCTCGGATCATTACCGAATCGTATGGTTCCGTTCTGGTGCGCTACCCCCGCAAGAGGGATCTGCTGACCTATAAAGAGATTTCTCGGTATCAGGTGCTCCTCGTGGCATCCGATGGAGTTCATGAGTCCTTTCAGCTTCGATATCAGCCGCTTGTGCGATTCCTGGTTGTTCGGCTTGTACGAGAGAACGATGTTGCCGTCCGAATCGAGGGTTACTCTGTTATCCGGGTGCGGGAGGTCTTCCGAGGTGAGCCAGAAATCGAGCGAGTGTTTCGCCATGATGTCGAGAGTCATCCCCGGCACAATGGCGGGCGCCCCGGCCGAAAGCGTAGCCGCATCCAGCTTCCCGACGAACGATATGTGTCCCATCGGATATTCATACTCTTTCGATCCGAAATAATAGTCGTTAAGCCCGAGCGTTTTCTGGAATACAGTCGGGTTCGGCTCCTTCGAGATCGCCATGAGGATCGAGTTGACGTGCCCCATGTAATGCCTGCCGACGACGCCCGAGCTGTTTGCGAGTCCATCGGGATGGTGCTCGTTCGCAGAACGTAGCAGGAGCGCGGCGGAATTGATTGCTCCGCAGGATACTACAATGAAATTCGCCGAATATTCCTCGACAGCGCCGCTTCGGTCTACAATAATCTTCGTGACCTCTCTGCCCGAGGGGCCGGTCTCAAGACGCGTGACTCGGGCATTCGTAAGAAGCGTCACATTGCCCCGCTCGATCGCGGGATCGACGCACAGGACCTGGGCATCCGATTTCGCATACATGAGGCAGGGGTGCCCGTCGCACGTGCTGCATCTTATACATGGGCTTTTACGCCGGTTCTGCTCGTCGAGCATTACGCCTATCGGCACGTGGAAAGGCTTGAGGCCGCATTTCTCGAGGTCGTCATGGAGCTTCTGCATCCGCGGTTCATGCGATACTGCGGGGTAAGGATATGGGGCGCCCGCGTAAGGCTCCGTTGGGTCTTCACCCCTTTGTCCGTGAACGTGATACAGAAGCTCCGCCCTGGTGTAATAGGGTTCGAGGTCGTCGTAGGAGAGGGGCCAGGAGGGCGAAATACCGTCCTTATGTCTCAGCTCTCCGAAATCCTCTTTCCTCAGACGGAACAGAGCAGCGCCGTAAAATTTGGTATTTCCCCCCACGTAGTAGTTCGTATGGGGATGAAGGGGCTTTCCGTCCTTGTCTCGCCACACTTCTTTGGTCTGGTATTTGCCTTCGACATTTACCGCGCGGGTGTCCCAGTTGTCCTTTTCCCTCGGCACGTAGTCGCCGCGCTCTAGGAGGAGAATTTTCTTCCCTGATGGGGCGAGCGAATGGGCCAGAGTTCCTCCGCCAGCCCCCGTTCCAATGATTATGACGTCGTAATGGTTATTCGCTGACATCGCGTTGCCTCCGGAGGGTCAGTTCTTTGCCATCAATGGAGCCGTACCGAAGTTGACCCCGAATCTTTTGCACCAGATTGTTATGGAGTGGTAATTCTCAAGGTCGGTATCTGCGGGTATGTCGTAGTTCTGATCACCCACATTGCCCTTAAGTGGGCCGAGCTCTATATAACCTGCACTCGTCACGGTATCGTTGTCGTTGGCATCCTCCGCCTTGCCGATATATACCCGCACGTCGGGACCGTTCGAGGTCTCGAAACCCGTGAGTCTTAGTACCTGCTGTCCGTCCGGGAACCGGTAAATCGTAGCAGTACCCTTTGTTTCATGGGCGACGCCGTGGAAAGCACCCTGGGATAGAATGGTTGGAGAATTCTGTATTTCACTCGATGTATCTGTCGGGAATGTCTCGCTCACGTTCTGGTTGATGAAAAGCTTCTCCGGCCTGAACAGAAACCATGCAACGATGATTACGATTACCCCTGCGATTAGAAACACTTTTTTCATGATGAAAAGCCTCCTATTGGTTTTGCCTGAAGAGCGTTTTCCGCTTATCGGGCTTGTTGTGAAATTAGACGGCCGTTTGTCAGCGAAGGATTTAAGAAACCGTATTTTTGCTTTATTCACACAGGGAGCTCGAGCCTGATATTCCTGCCATACAGATGCAGGCTGCGAATTAGAAACCGACTACACGGACCTATTGTAGTGCTTATGAAGCGGCGGGAGAATGGGAAGTTATTCTGACCGGGATCATATAGAATGGGAGCAGGGCGGCGTAAACGACCAACAGGATGTCCACGCTCCAGAAACACACAAGCATTGCGACCGTGGCCACAACTGGAATTATCATGAACCTTAATTTCACTGCTTCTTTGTATTCGGGCGTTATATAATCCACCAACATATCCGGCTTCGAGCTGACGTATACCCACTGCAGGTATAGAGTCCAGCCGATCAGCGTCAGATTGGCGCCGAAGAAGAGGGGAGCGATCTGTGTCTGTCTAAATGAGTTGATCATATTCGTCGAAAAGGGTATGAGGGAAACGAACATGAAGAACAGAATATTGAGCCAAAGAAGCGTCCGGTCCGACCTTTTGATCACATGATACATGTAATGATGTGCTACCCAGTAGATTCCAAGCCCGATAAAACTGACAATGTATGATAGGAATTCCGGCCACAGGTGAAAGAGCGCGGGGGCAAGCGTAACATTCGATGCGTTCTGTGGGAGGCCTGTAACTTTGAGCTCCAATACCAGAAGCGTCATAACGATGGCGAATATGCCGTCGCTAAGCGCTTCTATCCTGTTCTTACCAAGCTCAATGGATTTATTTTCAAGTGTCATATCGTCTCCCTCTCCTTATATCGATTGAGTCTGAAAGTTATCCGTCCTATAATTTTTTCTTCCAGGCTACAAAGATATCCTCTCTACATAGGGGCTCCAGTCGCTCTCAAACAGGCCGCTTTCAAGCAATGAAAGAACCCTCCGCGGATCGCCCAGATCGATCCAATCCACGTTCCTTACCTCAAGCACGAGAAGGTTTTTGGTGCTCTCTTCCAACACCGTATGCGAGAAATTTGTCGGGTTAATCTTCTCATATACGGATTCAACCGCTTTCCTTTCACCGGGTGTGCCGATGAACTCTTTTACCGGCAAGAAATAATCGTATATCGCCGGCAAAGTGCACTTGATCATATTAAGAAATGTGCTGACGTGGCCGACCATAACAAAACTGTTCCAGAGACACCCCTTCTTCATCAGCTCCGAGGCGGTCCCGCGGTCCGGCTTTTCCCAAAACTTTTTAACAGGGCTAAAGAGCTGGGCCTGCTTATCCGTCGAATGCCGCTCAGGTTCTATCCAGCCGTATCCGGATTCCGGATAGTCGGGCATGACTCCGAGGAGGACTATTTTGTCCGGCTCGATGTTTACCCTATCGAATGCGCTTATGACCTGCGCCATGAAGGCTTCGTCATCCGAAAGGTAATGATCCGATGGGAAGAATGCGACCGAGGCATTTCGGTCTGTGCTCTCGACCCGAAGCAGGCTGTACAGGATTGCCGGCGCTGTCCCGAGGTTTGCGGGCTGTACCGCCATCTGCCGCGTTGGAATTATGTTATTAAGGTAATCGTAGTACGCTTCGTGTGTACGCGTGAGGGAGATTACCATGTTCTCTCTCGGTATAGAGATACCCATGCGTTTTATCGTCCTGTCGAGAAGAGTCATGTTATCTATTACCCTGCAGAACTGTTTGGGCCTCTCATCCCCCGACATCAGCCTCGTCAGCGATTTTAGCCTCGTGCCGTCTCCGCCCGCGAGAGCTATGCCCCAGCGGCTGTTTTTAGATGCCTTTGTCTCCTGACTTTCCGAGGAGGGTATACCGCTCGATGCTTTTTCTATTCCGGATTTATTCATCAGAATATCTCCCGTTAATTTTTCGCTAATTATAGTGTGGTTTTGCGCCTTCGATACCCAGTCTCATCATGTATAGTCCACTCTGTGCGCAGAGGAAAAGGGTCTTCCCGTCCTCCCCGCCCCAAGCCATATTGTGGACGTGTCTGGGCGCGATAATCGTCCCGATATGTTTCCCTTCGGATGATATCACCCACAGTCCGCCCGGACCCGACACGTAGAGGTTCCCCGATGCATCGACTTTGATTCCGTCTATCGCGTCTTCCCCCGGTGCTTCCGTCATATCGTAGAAGGGCTCACCCTCCGACAAAGTGCCGTCCTCATTTACCTGATAGCGCATGACGACCTTGTGCTCGGGGTCCCAATCCCCGACATACAGGTACTTTTCGTCGGGGGAGAATGCGATTCCGTTGGGTCCTTTCAGATCCTTGTTGAGAAGTGTGATGCCGCCACCCGGTGAGATCCTGTACACACCGCTCCAGGGAATCTCCTTTCTCGGGTCATTCTCGAACATCGGCAGACCAAAGGGCGGATCTGTGAAATACACCGAGCCGTCAGATTTATAAACCAGGTCATTGGGACTGTTGAGCCTCTTTTGCTCGAAGCTGTCCGCGAGCACTGTGAGAGTTCCATCATTCTCAAGACGCGTAACCCTGTGGTTACCGTGCTCGTCGATCGTGAGGCGCCCCTCCTTATCGACTGCCAGGCCGTTTGATCCGGGCTGTTTGTATTCCTCTATATCCTGCCCAGAGTATCCGCTCGGTCTCCGGAATTCTGTAAGCTCTCCGTCTTTTGTGTATTTGTAGATCACATTACTGTTCGGGTCGCTGAATAGGAGATAGCCTCCGTCGGATACCCACACGGGCCCTTCGGTGAACTTGAATCCCTCCGCGAGCTTGAATATCTTCGGATTGGGCCCTGCTATCTTGTCCATTTCAGGGTCGAGACTTACTACTTTCACGTTTACCTCGGAAGGCGTGACCGCGACAGGCACTTGGCCTTCCTTATAGAATTCGAGCTTCGCCTCCCGCATCCAGATAAAATTCGTGGGCGGGTCGGAGACGGGCCCGTTGATGCCGAACACGGCGAGCTGAATCTGTTGGCCGGGCGCCACGTCTCTACCCACAACGAGTCTGTTGGACGCATTCCAGCCGGCTACCACCGAACCCCCGTTCTGGCCGAGGAACCGGGGAAGCTCGCCGTCTACCCATACCTCCGCATAATCGTCTACGGAAGTTTCGAATACGACTGTTGAGCCCCTGGCAGAAAAGCCGTTTATCTTCTCGGGAATCGTGATATTTATTCTGTACCAGTTAAAACAGAGCCTTCCCGTCGATCGCCGATCCTTCAAGGATTCGGGCTCGATGGCTTCCCACCCCGAGTCATCAAAATCCGCTCCTCCGGCGTGCGGCTCGTAATCGTAGGTCTTGATCGCCTGTCCCGTCGGCTGACCGTCGGGGCCGGGCGATCTGAAATCCGTAGTCGTTATCTCTACGTCGCTGTACTTCCACACGCCTTTTACCACCGATACGCCCGTCCCGGTCGTCAGGTCGAAGACGGCGTCCGGCTTTCCCGTTGGCACGCCCGACGGCTCGACCCCGCGGGCGGCCACGACCGAGACGATCGATAGAGCGAAAACCGCTGTATATATCAGATATTCCCGAATCATTTTTTGTCTCCTGTTATCGAGGTTTCGTTAATAACGGCAGCTCCGGCTATGGCGATCTCCTCATCTTCCTCGGGGGTGTTCCCGCTGACGCCGATAGCCCCAACCACACTGCCGTTTATCATTATCGGAATCCCGCCTTGAAGCGGCGTTGCTCCCGGCAGGGCAAGCGCAGCGACCCGTCCGTTCTTTATCTGATCCTCGAATACCTTGCTTGGCCTTCTGAATATCGCCGCAGTCCGTGCCTTTCCTATACCGACTTCGACGCTCGCAACCTGCGTGTCGTCGAGACGCTCGAGAAGGATCAGGTTCCCGCCGTCGTCAACGACTGCTATCACGACCGTCGCCCCTCTTTTCAGAGCCTCTTTCTCCGCCGCCGCGGCGACCTTCTTTGCATCGCCAAGCGTAAGCACCGGCTTCAGAGTCTCTGCCCCGGCCGGCATTGCGGCAAACATAACGATCAATATCAAAACCGTGTGTATATATTTCGTCATTTTTGTGTCCTCACTCAGCTGACTTTTACGACGTAGTAGAGAAGCGGGCCGTTCACTTCCTTAAACCAGTGCGGGGTCCCAGCTGGCACGACGATCACGTCTCCTTTACTTATGCTCCGCGGATCGCCTCCGGATATTTCCTTTCCCCTGATCTCCTCGGGCCCGGTTTCCCTTCCCTCCACCACGGTTCCTCCCGTTACCAGTGTCGCCTTTCCTTCGAGAACGTATATGATGTCCGTATCCTTCGTGTGCACTTCGGCGACGCCGGGCTCCGTGCGGCGGCTGGCGTGAATCTTATACTTCCCGACTTCCGTAAGCGGCATCCCCTTGGCGAAAGCAGAGGACACAGTTTTGCTGTCGAAGTAGGTGACGGGAGGGCTGTCCTTCACGTTTTTATTGATTTCGGCAAGCGCTTCGGCTCCCGCGATAGCGAGCTCCTCGTCCTGTGCCGCGCTTGCGGCTCCGCTTACGCCGACGGCCCCGACGGTTACCCCGTCGAACGTTATAGGCACCCCGCCCTGAAGCGGTGTAAAGCCCTCGAGTGCGACCATGGACGTGCGGCCGTTTTTGATTACGTCCTCGAAGAATTTCGTCGGTTTGTTAAAAAGAGCCGCGGTCCTGGCTTTCCCTATAGAGATATTCGCGCCTGCCGGGAAAGTGCCGTCGATTCTGGCTAGTGCGACGAGATTACCCCCATCGTCAACGACGGCAATCACGCCGCCGGGAGCATTCAGCTTTTTCGCTTCGGCCATGGCCCCCGATATTACAACGTTCGCGCCTTCGAGAGTAATCGTTTTTTTATTCGCTACCTGGGCGCCTGCCGAGGCTGCCCCGAGTATGACCAATAGAATTAATGTACTTATCGTTCTCTTCATGTTAGTTTCCTCCCACTTACGGGATTTCTTGTGCCTGCCGGTATCCGATTCCAAGTGGAAAGTTATCAGCGGCAGGCACCAATCGCGTACGGAAATTAATTCACCGGAGCGTCGAACGAGGCCTCCCCTAATAGGGTCTCCGCAAACGCGCACCATATCTGCACCTTGGCTACGTCGGGTACATAGGAGGGCAGGGTGATGGATGTATTTACCTTGTCTCCTTTGATAGGCAGCCGCTGAAGCAGATAGACGTTTCCGTTTGAATCCACGACCTGCCAGTGAGGATCGGGCGTCTGCGGGACAACGAAATCACCGGACAGAGTAAGAATCTTATTGCCCCCGTCCGTTGTTAGCGTAACAGTCCCCCCGTTTACCTTTGTCCCCGCGAACGGATGCGACGTAATGGCATCCGCCGCTGAAGCAGAGAGGCTTGCCAGAGCAATTGCCAGAATGACCATCCCGCAGATAAAGACCGACCGTGCTTTGTTAATATCAACAGAATCGAACATCGTAATTCCTCCTTCTTTTATGGTGTTTTATATGTGTTTTATCATCTGTGAAATCGGAACTACATTTTCGTTTTTTACTGCTCCCGGGTATCCGCAGTGTATACAGCGCTTGTCATTTTGATGATGGAGTTTCGCGCAGAGTATGGTGCTCTTTCCCTTGATTCGAACGTAGGTTTCAGCCGCGAGAAGCATGCCGAAGATGGGGGCTGTGAAATATATCCACAGACCCATCTGACCGTTCGCGAATATGCTGGAACCGAATGACCGGGCCGGGTTCATGCTCATACCCGAGAGCGGGGCTTCGAAAGTTATGTATATGGCCACTAAAGCACCGGCGAATAGCCCCGTGTATTTTGCGATTGACGACGTGTTGGAAACCACAAGAATTACCGTCATGAGGATGAACGAAATTGCGACCTCTGCGACGAAGGCGACGACTATCCCGCGCATACCTGGAAGTGTCGCCACGTAGTTCACATGGGGGTCGGATGCTATACCGCGGACTATCGTGTGGACGATAAAAACGCCCGCCGCGGCTCCCAGGAACTGCGCTCCAATGTAGAATGCCGCATCCCACCCCTTCACTTTACC
>JBFWTW010000008.1:0-30709 GCA_050247635.1 Candidatus Dadabacteria bacterium
CGGCAGAGCTGGTTATTCATCCCAGATGTCGAAGCGTTTAAGGAGGTAGGATTTATTCTGCTCGAATATTTTGGCCTGCTGCTGGACGACCTCTTCGGCCTCGTCGCTCGACATGTTCATGACCTGCTGGCAGTAGCTCCTTACGCGCCCGAAGTAGAGCGGGGTTATTATATCGACGAGCCGCCGTTTGTTCCTCTCCCACTGCTGGTAGGTGTAGGCGAAGTCGTAAAGTATCTTGCTCCAGAGCTCGGCGTCGAATTCCTTTTCCTTGTTGGACGTCCAGGCTTCGTAGATTTCGTCGAGCAATGCCATGTTGTCGCCGTTCAGTATCTCGTCGTACATCGGCCTGAAATGGCGGAAGCCTTCGACGAACTCTTCGAGAAGGTCGTTCATGCTGACCGAGACAGCCTCGAGCTTGGGTTCCTCGTCTATCTTGTTGTTTATCTGAATCGCCTGGAACGGATTGTCCCTGTCCCAGTTGTGCTCGTACTTGCCCATGAGATAGAAGACCGTGCTCACGACCTGCCTGAACATCGGGCCGAGGTCGGAAGCCGGGTCCTTCGCGCCGTGTATCTTCGTTCCGAGGTATGTCTGGACAACCTTGAAGCCCTCGTTTATGGCGCAGGTCGTCATCCATATATCTATCCCGAACCGGGCGACGTCCGTATCCCAGACGTCTTCCTTCATGAAGAAGGCCGCGAGCTCGGGGCAAAAGCCGAAGTCGCCGCCTATGGGCTGCCTTATATCCACGCCGTAAAGGGCGCGCGTCATCGGGTAGACGATCTGGTTCGTTATGGTTCCGTCGAACTTGTGTCTTCTGTAGAAGGGGGAGACGAATCCCGCCGAGCCGTCGAGTATGGGCTCAACGATGAACTTGACCCATTCGGGGGTTATGCTCCTGAGGTCGGCGTCGAAGACGGCTATCGCCTTTACCTTTAGCATGATGGCGAGCTCGAACACGGCCCTGAAAGAGGTCCCCTTACCCGGGTGGCCCCTGTAGATCGTGACCCTTCTGAGGACGTGCTCGGGTATCTTCGCCTGGTAGGCGTTTTCCCTAGTGTCGTCGAGCGACCCGCCGTCGCTAATGAATATGGCCGAGGTATAGTTAGGGAAGTGCTCAGCCAGCCCCTTGGCCACCTGCTCCACTACAAACCCTATGGAGTCTTCGCAGTTGTAACACGGGATTCCGACCAGTATGTCAACGCTCTTTACCTCGTCAACCCACCAAAGAACGTTCTTCCTGATTGCGGATTCGTATTTTCTCATAACTTAATCAGCCCCTCATAATTTTAGTAACAATTAATAATATAGCATTCCGTTTCCAGTATAAAATCCGGCCTTCCCATGAACGGGAGCCGCGCCGGGCGTCACATTTATGTCGGATTTATTCGGGAAAAGGGATTATTTATTATTGCTATTATACATGATATGCCCGGGCGTCCAGCCATTATACGGCCGATTTGGATAAGCCCTAGCCCCCGGCGAAAAGGGTTTTGTAGTAGTCCAGATATTCCCGGCTCGACCGTTTCCACGAAAAATCCTGCCCCATGGCGTTCTTGATGAGGTGCTTCCATTCGGCCGGATCATGATAAGCGGCTATGGCCCTTTCGATCGTGTTCAGCATGCTCCGCTCGCTGAAGTGATCGAAGATAAACCCGTTTGCGTTATCCCTGTTTTCGTCGTAGTCGATGATCGTGTCGAGGAGCCCGCCCGTCGCCCTTACGACCGGAATGGTGCCGTACCTGAGCGCGATCAGCTGGCCGAGGCCGCAGGGCTCGAACCGCGAGGGCATGAGGAACATGTCGCTTCCGGCGTATATGCGGTGGGCCTTGGCTTCGTTGTAGCCTATAACGGCCCTGAAATTGTCCACGTAATCGTCCGAGACCTGCTTCAGGAGCCTTTCGTATCCCTTGTCGCCTGTGCCCAGTATCACAAGCTCGGCCCCGAGGTCGAGAATCCTGTGGAGCGCCCTTACGATGAGGTCGATGCCTTTTTGGTGGGCGAGGCGCGAGATGACGCCAATGAGCGGCACGTGCCCGTTGGTGTTAAAGCCGAGAAGGTTCTTGAGCCTGGCCTTGTTCTCGTATTTGCCCTTGAGGTCGCGCGAGTCGAAGCGGGCGTAGAGGGCCTTGTCTGTCTCGGGATTCCAGTCCTCGTTATCTATCCCGTTCAGGATCCCGGCGAGCCTTCCCGAGCGCGCGACGGACCGCAGGACGCCGTCGAGCCCGTAGCCGTATTCCTTCGTTTGTATCTCGTGCGCGTACGTGGGGCTTACGGTCGTTACGAGGTCCGAAGTCAGTATGCCGCCCTTAAGGAGATTCACCCTGCCGAAGAATTCGAGCTGCTCGGGATTGAATAACGACTGCGAGAGCCCGAACTTTTCGAGGAAGTCCCTTCCGAAGATGCCCTGGTAGGAGATGTTGTGGATGGTGAACACCGTCTTCGAATTGCTGAAAAAGAGGTCGTTGTTGTAGTGCTTTTTCCATTTAAGGGCTATGGGCACGAGCCCCGTCTGCCAGTCGTTGCAATGGATGATGTCGGGCCTGAAATCGAGGGCCTTGGCGATTTCGAGCGCGCCTATGGAGAAGAATCCGAACCTGAGATCGTTGTCCCTGTAGTCGCCGTGGGGGGTGGTGTAGAGATGGTCGCGCTCGTAGAAATTGTCGTTCGCAAGGAGGTATACCTTTACCCCTTCGACAGTCGTTTCCTTTATGCGGCCCTTGTAGGGGAGCCAGTCTATCGTGACGATGACGTCGCGGTTAAGGTCCCTGACCTTGAGCTTCAGGCGCTTGAGGTTCTTTCTGACTTCCGTGTAGTAAGGCAGAATTACCCTGACATCGCACCCTATTTCGTTGAGTTTTTTGGGCAGAACCCCAATGACGTCCGCGAGGCCCCCGGTTTTCGCCAGAGGCTCCATTTCGGAGGCAACAAATAGAACTTTAATCAACCGCTTTCACCTTCCCGCGCCGCCCGAAGCTGAGGCAGCCACAGTAACCCGCACCCTAGATGATATTAACGCATTTTTCAAAGAAATAAATAAAGCTCCGGTTAATATCTGTTACTTTTTCGTGTAATCGCCGAAAGACGGTCTGCGAGCTCCTGGCTCGCATAGCCGGGCCCGAGCCTCCATTCCCAATTGCCCTTTCTGACGGCCGGCGTATTCATACGGGCATCGGCCCCGAGCCCGAGTATATCCTGCATCGGAATTACGGCCGTATCCGCCGGGGAGAACATGGCGAGCCTTATGAATTCGGAGCTGATATCGGCGGTTTTTATCTTTTTGCCGAGGTATTCGAAAATCCGGTTTTTTTCTTTATTCCCGGCCTCGTTCTCCCACCATCCCCGGACCGTGTTGTTGTCGTGCGTGCCGGTGTAGACGACGCAGTTCTCTTTGAATACGGACGGCAGGTATTCGCCGTAGGGGAAGTCGTCGCCGAACGCGAAGAGCAGTATTTTCATCCCCGGGAGGCTGTAGCGCTTTATTATCTCCCTTACGTCGGGGGTGATGTCGCCGAGGTCCTCGGCGATGAAGCGCTCCTTTTCGTAATGAGAGAAGAGCGTGTCGAAAAACGAGACGGCGTCGATTTTGGCCCATTTTCCTTTGAGCGCCGTTTTCTCCCCGGCCTTGATCTCCCAGTATGCGACGAAGCCCCTGAAGTGGTCGAGCCTTAAGACGTCGAAGAGCGACAGGTTATGGCCTATTCTGTCGATCCACCATTTGTACCCAGCCCGCCGGAGCTCGCTCCAGTCGTAGACTGGGTTCCCCCAGAGCTGGCCGGTCTTGCTGAAGTAGTCCGGCGGGACGCCGGAAACGAAGAGCGGGTTCTTTTCGGCGTCGAGCTTGAATGCGCCGGGGCTGCTCCAGACCTCGGAGCTGTCGAAGTTAACGTAATACGGGATGTCGCCGATGAGCTTTACGCCCCGCTTGCGGCAGTGGTCTTCGAGCCCGTACCACTGCGAGAAGAAGAGGTACTGGACGAATTTGTGGTAGAGGGTTTCGTCCTCAGTTTTCTCCCCCCATTCGGCGACGGCGGATTCGTCCCTGTCCCTGAGCTCTTTCGGAAAGCCGCGCCACGTGCCCGAGTGTAGTTTCTGTTTGAGCACGGTGTAGAGGCAGTAGTCGTCGAGCCAGTATTTATTTTGTCCGCAGAATTCGAGGAACGAAGCGTCCTCCCGGAGCCCCTCGCGGGCGTTCCCGAACGCCGATTTCAGAAGTGCGGTCTTGTACGATGCCGCGGCTTCGTAGTTGACCTTTTTTCGTCCGAAGCGGGGCTTCTTCCTTATCTCGTCCCCGGCGATGTAACCCTCGGCCGCCAGAAGCTCGGGGCTTATAAACAGCGGGTTCCCGGCGTAGGATGACGGGCCGCTGTAGGGCGAGTTGCCGTAGGGCAGCTCGGTCGGGTTCAGCGGCAGGACCTGCCAGTACGTCTGGCCGGATTCGTGGAGAAAATCGGCGAACTTAAATGCCTCGGGGCCGAGGTCCCCGATGCCGAAGGGGGAGGGCAGAGAGGATATGTGAAGTAGGATGCCGCTTTTTCTTTCTCTCATGACGCGCCGAATGGGTAGCCGTGTATCGAGGGAATAATTATCCGGTTTTATGGGACGGTTTCAAAAGCGCGAGTGACCTTCCCGCGAGTGTGTAGTGCTTTCCGGCGCCGACTATTCTGCCGCCGGGCCTTTCGTGGCTCGTGTCGAATATCACCTGCCACCTGGGGGAGAGGCGTCCGTCGGGGATCGTGAATACGACCCCGTTGGGCTCGGCGTTAAGGAGAAGCATTAGCGAGTTGTCGTGGAGCGATTTTTTGGGTTTCGCCGCGTGGCCGATGTTGTTTTCGACCTTCACGATACTTATCGAGCGGAGGCGGGGGTTCTTCCAGTCGCCGTCAGTCATCTCCTTCGCGTCGGGGAGGAACCACGTGAGGTCCTTGTGGCCGAACATCGCGTGCGGGACACCCGTGAAAAAGATGCCGCGCCTTAGGACTGGATAAGACTTCCTGAGAGCGGTGAGGAATCTCGTGAATTGAAGGAGCTTTTTGGCGCGGACGTCGAGGCTCCAATTCATCCATGATATCTCGTTGTCCTGGCAATAGGCGTTGTTGTTTCCCTTCTGAGTCCTTCCGGCCTCGTCGCCCATAAGCAGCATGGGAACGCCCTGCGACAAGAAGAGCGTCGCGAGGAAGTTTCTCTTTTGTTTTTCGCGCTCCTTGATTATCCCAGCGTCGTCCGAAGGCCCCTCGACGCCGAAGTTAAAACCGTAGTTGGCGCCCGGGCCGTCGGCGTTGTCTTCGAGGTTGGCCTCGTTGTGCTTGTGCTCGTATGAGACGAGGTCGTTCAGTGTGAAGCCGTCGTGCGAGGCGACGTAGTTTATGCTCGCGTAGGAGCCCTTTTCCCTCGCGCCGTAAAGGTCGCTCGAACCGCTTATCCTGTAGGCCAAGTCGGGGATTACGCCTTCGTCGCTCCGCCAGAAACGCCTGACCGTGTTCCTGTACCTGTCGTTCCATTCGGACCACGGGTCGGGGAAGCCGCCTGTCAGGTAGCCGCCCGGGCCGAGGTCCCACGGCTCGGCGATGAGCTTTACGCCTGAGAGGACAGGGTCGGCCGCAATTTCCTTAAAGAGCGGGTGCGATTTGTCGAAGCCGTGTCCGTTTCTGAAAAGAACGGGGGCGAGGTCGAAACGAAAGCCGTCCACGTGCATCTCTTCCACCCAGTATTTCAGGCTGTCGAAGATTAGCTTTACGACAGCGGGGTGGGGCGAGTTTATCGTATTCCCGGTGCCGGTGAAGTTGAGGTATTCCCCCTTGTTGCCGGGGTCGAGGCGGTAATACGTTTTGTTGTCGAGGCCCCTTAGCGAAAGCGTCGGGCCGTGGCCCCCGCCTTCGCAGGTGTGGTTGTAGACGACGTCGAGTATCACCTCGAATCCTTCTTTATGGAGGGTTTTCACCATCTCCTTGAATTCGTTTACCTGCCCGCCGGGCTGCCCGCCCCCCGCGCCGCCCCTGGAATATCTTATGTCGGGCGCGAAGAAGCCGAGCGAGTTGTAGCCCCAGTAATTGACGAGGCCGTTTTCGAGGAGCCTGCACTCGGACACGCTATGATGGACGGGCATGAGCTCGACGGCCGTCACGCCGAGGGAGCGGAGGTGCGAGATCACGGCCGGCGAGGCAAGGCCGCTGTACGTTCCTCTCAGCTCCTCGAGCACGTCCGGGTGGAGCATCGTGAGCCCCCTTACGTGGGCCTCGTATATCACGGTGTCGGACCACGGCACCCTCGGCGGCGAATCCCCGTCCCAGTCGAACGAGCCGTCAACGACGACGGATTTCGGCATGTAGGCCGCGCTGTCCCGGCAATCGATGACGAGCTTGTGCGCGCGCCGGTATATCTTGTGGTCGTGGTGCATGCTGTCGAGCATGACGGCCCCGGATATGGCCCTGGCGTAGGGATCGACGAGGAGCTTTGCGGGGTTGAATCTCTGGCCCGAGGGCGGGTCGTAGGGCCCGTAGGCTCTGAATCCGTAGAGCTGTCCCGGCCCGAGGCCGCGCACGTAGACGTGGTGGACGTTTTGGGTTTTGGATTCGAGTTTTATCCTGCCGGTTTCTGTTTCGGGGAGGCCGGGGGCGTAGAGGCAGATCTCGATGTACTGGGCGTTCTCGGAGTAGACGGCGAAGTTGACACCGCGCCCGTCCCACGTCGCCCCGAGCGGCCGGGGAGATCCGTGCATTGTCTTCAGCTTTGCCTGGGACGAGCTATGTCTACTCAAATCTTTCCGCCTGACGAGCCTCCTGCCTGGGATTAGAGGGAATTATATACCATTAACCTTCGTGTTTGAAAAAGAGAACGCCAAGCGGGGGGAGGTCTATCCGGAGGCTGCCCCTGTAACCCGTGGGCTCTGCCCACGCGCCGCCGCCGTTGCCGACGCCGCTCCCGCCGTAGAAGTGTGAGTCGCTGTTTAGCTTCTCGTTCCATTTCCCGGCGCGGGGGACGCTGAGGACGTAGCCCTTTCGCGGGACGGGCGTGAAGTTGCAGACTATCAGCACCATCTCGCCCTTCGCGCTTTTCCTGACGAAGCTTATGACGCTTTGATTGTAATCCCTGAAATCGACCCACTCGAAGCCTTCGAAGGAGAAGTCTATTTCGTAGAGCGCTGGCTCCTGCCTGTAGAATTTGTTAAGGTCCGACACCCACGACTTGAGCCCGCCGTGGAGCGGGAAGCCGAGGAGGTGCCACTCGATGCTGGAATCGTGGTTCCATTCCTTCCACTGGCCTATTTCGCTCCCCATGAAGAGGAGCTTCTTCCCCGGATGGCCAAACATGTATCCGAAGAGCGCGCGGAGGTTCGCGAACTTCTGCCACATGTCGCCGGGCATTCTTCCCAGGAGCGAGCCCTTTTCGTGGACGACCTCGTCGTGCGACAGGGGCAGGACGAAGTTCTCCGTAAAGGCGTAGAGTATGCTGAACGTGAGCGCGTTCTGGTGATGCCTTCTGTAGACTGGGTCACGCGAGAAATAGTCGAGCGTGTCGTTCATCCAGCCCATGTTCCACTTCATCCCGAAGCCGAGGCCGCCCAGGTACGTCGGGCGCGAGACCATGGGCCACGAGGTCGATTCCTCGGCTATGGTCTGGACGTCGCCGTGCTCTGAATAAACGGCGAGGTTAAGGTTCTTGATGAATTCTATGGCCGGGAGGTTTTCGTTGCCGCCGTATTCGTTCGGCACCCATTCGCCGCTTTTCCTGCTGTAGTCGAGGTAGAGCATAGAGGCGACGCCGTCAACCCTGATGCCGTCGGCGTGGTACATGTCGAGCCAGAGCATGGCGCTCGAATTGAGGAAGACCTTTACCTCGTTGCGGCCGTAGTTGAATATGCAGGACTTCCAGTCGGGGTGGAACCCCTTGCGCGGGTCGGAGTGCTCGTAGAGGTGCGTGCCGTCGAAAAAGGCGAGGCCGTGCTGATCATTCGGGAAGTGCGAGGGCACCCAGTCGAGTATGACGCCGATGCCGTTTTGGTGGAGCGTATCGACGAGGAACATGAAGTCCTCGGGCGAGCCGTACCTGCCCGTCGGGGCGAAGTAGCCCGTCACCTGATACCCCCACGAGCCGTAGAACGGATGCTCCATCACAGGGAGTAGCTCGACGTGCGTAAAGCCCGTCGATTTTACGTAGTCAGCGAGCTTCGGGGCTATTTCCCTGTACCCGAGACGCCTGCCGCCTTCTTCCGGCACCCGCATCCACGAGCCCAAGTGCACCTCGTAGATCGAAAGCGGGGAGGAGAGCGAGTTCGGATCTCGCCTCGTCTTCATCCAGCCGGCGTCGCCCCATTCGTACTCGGGCTCCCAGACGACCGAGGCCGTTTTCGGCGGGGCTTCCTGCCGGAAGGCGTAGGGGTCGGCCTTGTCCACCTTGTATCCCTTCACCCTGGACGAGATGTGATATTTGTATACCTCGCCCTTGCCGATGCCCGGGACGAAACCTTCCCATATGCCGGATTCGTCCCACCTGGGGCTCAAGGGATGCGAACCCCTGTTCCAGCCGTTCCAGTTCCCGATGACGGAAACGTATTCGGCGTTGGGGGCCCAGACGGCGAAGCGTACGCCCTCTTTTCCGTCCACGGAAATCGCGTGTGAGCCGAGCTTCTCGTACATTTTGCGGTGCGCGCCCTGCTTGAAAAGATAGACGTCGAAATCGCTTATAAACCCTTTGCCGTTGTTTGTTTTTCGCGTGTCTGACATAGCCTTCCGGTATCGGCGTTTTGTTGGTATTTCAAATTTTTATTATACACTGTTAGCTTTCGCGCGGAACAAAAACTCTGTGTTCGCATCCGCAAAATCAGCGTATAGTTATCTCTGACGGGGCGGGGACGCGTTCCCGGCGCCGTCGGCACCCAGAAGGAAAAAGAGGCACTATGAGCGACCGCAGTCCTTACCTAAAAGATTCGGCGGATTCCTCGGCTTTCAGGACGAGGATTCTCTATCATCTGAAGTACTCGATAGGTAAAACCCTCTCGCAGGCTTCGGGCGATGACCTGTTCCGCTCCGTCTCGTTCGCCGTAAGGGAGCTCATCATAGACGGGATGTTCGACACGGCGGAGAAGTACGACAGGAGCGATCCCAAGCGTGCCTACATACTCTCGCTCGAATACCTGACCGGAAGAGCCCTCACCAACAACCTGATAAACCTGGGCGCTTTCGAGATGTGCACCGACGCCCTCAAGTCTTTAGGCATCGATCTCACGGACCTGGCCGAAACCGAGGGCGACCCCGCGCTCGGGAACGGCGGCCTCGGGAGGCTCGTCGCGTGCTTCCTGGATTCGATAGCGACGCTCAGGCTGCCGGGATTCGGGTACGGGATAAATTACGATTACGGCATATTCAGGCAGACGGTCGTGGACGGTTACCAGGTGGAGCAGCCCGACCACTGGCTCGGCGAGGAATCGCCGTGGCTCATAGAGAGAGGGGACGAGATATGCGTCGTGCCCATATACGGGCGGGTCAAGATAGAAAAGGACGTTAACGGCAACTACAAGCCGTCGTGGCGGGACTGGAAGTTCCTCTACGGCGTGCCATACGACATGCCGGTCGTAGGTTTCGGCACCGGGACTGTGAATTATCTCAGGCTCTACTCGGCGAGGTCGTCGAACGAGTTCGACATGAAGATCTTCAACAGCGGGGACTACATGAAGGCCGTCGAGCAGAAGATGACTTCCGAGACGATATCGAAGGTGCTCTACCCTTCGGACACGGTCGAGCAGGGGAAGGAGCTCCGGGTCATTCAGGAGTATTTCCTCGTCGCGTGCGCCGTGAGGGATATCGTGAGGCGGTTCACCGCCAAGCATGCGGGTTTCGGAAGCTTCCCGGCGAAGGTCGCGATCCAGCTCAACGACACACACCCGGCGCTCGCCATAGCCGAGCTCATGCGAATACTCGTCGACGAGAACGGGATGGCGTGGAATACTGCCTGGCAGATAACGGAATCGACGTTCGGATTCACGAACCACACGCTTCTGCCCGAGGCAATGGAGAAGTGGCCGGTGTCGCTTCTGGAGCGCGTCGTGCCGAGGCATCTCGAAATCATATACGGCATAAACGACAGGTTCCTGAAAAAGATCAAGACGAGGTGGCCCGATTCGGTCGAGCGCATAAGGAAGATGTCGCTGATCGAAGAAGGGCACGCGAAGCAGGTCCGCATGGCGCACCTGTCCATAGTCGGGAGCCATTCGGTGAACGGCGTCGCCGAGCTCCATTCGGAGCTGATAAAGACCGATCTCGTCCCGGACTTCTACGAGCTATGGCCCGAGAAATTCAACAACAAGACGAACGGGATCACGCAGAGGAGGTGGCTCCTCTTATGTAACCCCGGCCTGTCGAGGCTTATCGACGACACGGCGGGCGGCGAGTGGGTGAGGGACCTCTACAAGCTGAAGGCTCTAGAGCCCTACGCGGACGACGCCGGATTCCGGACGGACTTTATGGACGTCAAGCGGAGGAACAAGGAAGCGCTCGCCGGGCTGATCCAGAAGATGACGAGAGTAGCCGTCAACCCGGAGAGCCTGTTCGACGTTCAGATAAAGAGGATCCACGAGTACAAGCGCCAGCTCCTCAACATAATGCACATCATCCACCAGTACTTCAGCATCGTCGAGGACGGAAAGGATCTCACGGTCCCGAGGACGTACGTCTTCGCGGGGAAGGCCGCGCCCGGGTACTGGGCGGCAAAGCAGATCATAAAGCTCATAAACAACGTCGCCGCCGTTATCAACGCGGACCCGAATGTGAAGGACCGGATAAAGGTTGTGTTCATGCCGGATTACAGGGTGACGCTCGCCGAAAAGATCATCCCCGCGGCGGACCTCAGCGAGCAGATATCCACAGCCGGCAAGGAGGCGTCCGGGACGGGCAACATGAAGCTCGCGCTTAACGGGTCTCTCACGATAGGGACGATGGACGGGGCGAACATAGAGATAAGGGAAGAGGTCGGCGAGGAGAATATATTCATATTCGGCCTCCGGGCCGAGGAGATAAAGGAGCTCAAACGGACGCACGGATACAACCCGAGCCAGATATGCGCCGAGAACCCGAACCTGCAGAGGGTGATGGATTCCTTCGAGTCGGACGTTTTCTGCAAGGACGAGCCCGGGCTCTTCAAGTGGATCTACGAATATCTCGTACTGAACGGTGACGTGTTTTTCCACGTCGCGGATTTCGAGTCGTACAGGGAAACGCAGGAGCTGGCCGGGGCCGAGTACAGGAAGCCGGACACATGGGCGCGTAAGGCGATACTCAACGTCGCGCGAATGGGAAAATTTTCGAGCGACAGGACCATATCGGAATACGCGGGCGGCATATGGGGCCTCGAGCCGCAGGACGACTGACCCGCCCGCCGTGACAAAATTCACGCACACGGATAACGGAGAATGGAGATAAAGAACAGGGAAAGGCTTAAAGAAATTCTAATAAAGAATTCGATACTGAGGGGGGAGTTCACTCTCGCCTCGGGCAAGAAGAGCAGCTATTACATCGACGCTCGTCTTACGACACTCGACCCCGAGGGCGTAAGCCTCGTATCCGCGATATTCCTCGAAGAGATATTGAAGGACCCCGCCATAAACGCCGTCGGAGGGCCTACGATGGGGGCCGACCCGATTGTCGGAGCCATCCTCGCCGAGAGCCACAGGATCGGAAAGCCGCTTAACGGATTTCTCGTAAGGAAAAAGGAGAAGGACCACGGGACCGGGAAGCTCGTAGAGGGCGGGCTCAAGCCGGGCGACGTCACCGCTGTAGTCGAGGACGTTGTCACGACGGGCGGGAGCGTCCTTACCGCGATAGACGCCGTTAAGGCCGCCGGGGCCGAGATCAGAAAAGCGCTGGTCGTTGTGGACCGCGAGGATGGCGGCGACGAGGTGTTCGAAAAAATGGGGATAGAGCTCTACTCGATATTCAAGATCTCGGAGCTTTTGTAAACCGGACGCGTGGGCTAGTCGCCGTCCGACGCCTGATCGACGCCGATGCCGTATTCTTCCAGCTTTCTCCTGAGCGTGAGCCTGTTTATGCCGAGCACGCGCGCGGCCTGGGAACGGTTCCAGCCGCTCGCCTGAAGGGCCTCTTCGAGCAGGATCACTTCGGCTTCCTTTACTATCTTTCCGTAAACGTCTTCGCTGCCGTCGGCGCCGAGGAGATTCTTTACAGAGCTCCTGAGCGCATCCTGATAAGATACGTTCCCTGCCGTCGGTTCGAGCGACTGGATACGCGGGCCCAGGTCGAGGTCGTACGACGTGAGGTATGGCGTTTTGGTGAACGCTATCGCCTTGCGTATGACGTTTTCGAGCTCCCTTACGTTGCCCGGCCAGTCGTGCTCTATCAGCATCTTCTGGAACTTCGAGCTCACGCCCTTTATTTCCTTTCCTATCTGGCTGCTGTGCCGCTTGGTGAAGCACTCGTAGAGGAGCGGGATGTCCTGCCTTCTCTCCCTTAGCGCCGGGAGGTGTATGCGGACGACGTTTATGCGGAAGAAGAGGTCTTCCCTGAACTTCCCTTCCTTGACCATCTTGTCGAGGTTCTGGTTGGTCGCCGATATTATACGGACGTCCACCGATATTTCCTTGTTGGAGCCGAGCCTGTGGAACGTCCCGCTCTGGAGGACCCTAAGCACCTTGGCCTGGAGCGAGAGAGGCATGTCGCCGAGCTCGTCGAGGAAGATCGTCCCACCGTCGGCCTCCTCGAACTTGCCGGTGCGTGCCGAGCTTGCGCCCGTGAACGCGCCCTTTTCGTAGCCGAAGAGCTCGGCTTCGAGGAGCGCCTCGGGTATCGCCGCGCAGTTAAGAACGACGAACGGTTTTTCCCACCTGGTGCTGACCTTCCACACCGATTCGGCGACTAGCTCCTTGCCAGTGCCGCTTTCGCCGGTGATCAGAACCGGGACGTCCACCCTGCCGACCTGGCCTATGAGCTTGCAGACATCCTGGAGCATGGGCGAATCGCCGACTATCGCGCAGGTTACGCTCGACGCCCCCTCGGCCGTCGCGTGAAAATTCGTCAGGCTCTCGTCGAGCTCGGCGCTTATGCCGAGGGCGCGCTTTATGGAGTCTTCGAGCCCGGAGTCGTCGAACGGCCTGAATATGCAGTCGAACGCGCCGAACGTCATCGATTCGATGAGGTACCGCGTGCCGCGCTGCTCGGTGACGACGATGACGAAGTGGTCGTCCTTTAGCGCCGAGAGGCCGGCTATCCCCGTGGTGTCGGCGTCGAGTATGAGGACGTCGGTGTCTTTTACGTCTTCGGCTTTTGAGAAAACGGCAGGCTTCGCGAAATCGATCGCACCCTCGATTTCAGCCGCTAAGTTCGGGTCTTCGGTGAGAATTCCAATTCTTCCTGTCATGTGTGGGCGTAGTTCCTCGGTTTATTTACTGTAACAAAAATATACGGACTGGTAACGATGTAATCAAGAAAACGGGATGGTGACAAGCATAACAGGCTGCAATTACTCGATATTGCAAGTGGCACCTAAATTGCCAAATCATTCTGTAACCATTTTTTGTGTGTGAGGATGGATTTTACTAAATCGCCCGGTTTTATAGCCCGAAATCTGGGAAAAAAGAGGCGTGAGGCCCCGTAGAATAATGAATCGCGGCGCGGTATACAGTTATCATAAACTTTAGTGACAAAGCGCCGGCCCCGGCGATTACACCAGTGCCCGGTTCGGGTATACTAGGGTTTTGAGGGCTGAAGGGCCGGGAGAGCCCGCCGGATTTTTTGATATATAATAGGACGGTTGACAGCGTTTCCAGGGAGGTAAACGGCAATCGGTATTTCAACAACTGCCAGCAGCAGCCAGGATATAGAAGCGGCTCCGAAGAGGGGCTTCAGCAGGGAAGAGGTAGCGGCCCTTAACCTCGAATTCGAGGGGAGGGACGCAAGAGAAGTCCTCAAATGGGCCGTGGATAACCTCCATCCGAGGGTCGCACTCGCGACGAGCTTTCAGGTGCAGGGCATGGTGCTTATAGACATGATCATGGATATAAGCCGGGACGCGAGGATATTCACGCTCGACACTGGGCGGCTGAACCAGGAAACCTACGACGTGATGGACGAGGTGAGGAAGAGGTACGGCGCGAAGGTCGAGGCGCTTTTCCCCGACGCGAAGGAAGTCGAAGACATGGTGAGGGAGAAGGGGCCGAATCTCTTTTACAGCGGGAAGGAGAACAGGATACTTTGCTGCGAGATAAGGAAGGTGAGGCCGCTTAAGAAATATCTCGCCGGGCTCGACGCGTGGATAACCTCCATCCGGCGCGAGCAGACGGAGAGCAGGGCCGGGGCCGGGATGTTCGAGATAGACGAGCAGAACGGCGGTATCCTCAAGATCAATCCGCTGGTAGACTGGACCAACGAAGAGGTGTGGGATTACGTCCGGAAGAACAGGGTGCCGTATAACAAGCTACACGACATGGGATATCCGAGCATAGGCTGCGCCCCTTGCACGCGGGCCGTAAAGCCCGGCGAGGACGAGCGCGCCGGAAGGTGGTGGTGGGAGACGGGTTCCGACAAGGAATGCGGGCTTCACTTCAGCCACGACGACGACAATAATTCCTGAGCTGTTTCCGAGCCCGGCGCGGCCGGGAATCCGAAGACAAACCAAAAGACTGCGGGTGCTCTCTCAAACGTGAGGAGCCCGCGCCGAACGTCCGTTACTGAATATTTCTGTCGGGGGAATCTTTTTCGTTCACGAAGGGGACGGGCGAGGCCTGGTGTATTACCATGAGCCAGCCGGATTCCGTCTTCTCGAAGATGTTCGTCGATACGGAGACGTTCATCGTGACAGGGTCACGGCGGATGTAAGTGAGCTCCTGAATGCAGGTGACGCAGGCGGCGTCCCCGGCGATGTCCACGGTGATGTTGTGGAGCCTTATCCTGAGCCTGTCCTCGGGGTCGAAGATATTCTCCCAGCTCTGCATTATCGCTTCCCAGCCGCGGAGCATCATCCAGCCCGGGTGCATGCAGCCCGCCTTCTCGCTCCTCAGGAAAGCGGCCTTCATGAGATCGAGGTCGCGCTTGCCTAGGGCCTCGTAGAACCTCATGTTGGCTTCGAGTATCTTGTCTTTTTCGGTATCTTCCGGCATGTGAATAAATCTATATATACCTGAGTTTGACCGGTTTTTCTTCCCGGCCCGGAGTCTCGGACTCTGCCAGGCGCCTCCCAGCCGCGTAGGGCGTCTATTTTCCGAAGAGCGCCAGGTACGCGAGGACGGGACGCGGGGACCGGCCTATCTGGGCCTGCGAGAATGTCCTGTCGGGGGCGACGAATTCGACCTCGAATCCCCTTTTCAGAAGCTCGACTACGAGGGACGCGAGGCGGCTTATCTGGTGCTCGAGCCTCCGCTCGTCGGTCTCGGGATTAAACTCTATCACTGCCCCGGGGGATTCGCTGTCTTCCATTTCCTTCACCATGAGCCTCCCCGTCCGGGCGGTCGTCTTCCAGTGGATGAGCCTCGGGTTGTCGCCCTCCGTGAATTCCTTTATCGACCTGAGGTCGTCGCCGATGCCGGATTTTTCGACTTCGCGCTCGCCGTATTTTTCCCTGACGCCTTCCGAGCCGGGATCGACGTTCTCAATCTTCGGATAGACGAGAATCCGCTCCTCGCCGAGGTCGGCCTTTATCCACTTTTTAAAGAAGCCGAACGGAAATCTCGTCGAGACTCTGGCCTCCGGAGGATCGTTGTAGCCCCTGCCCGTAAAAAGGTGGTTCAGCGTTACGGTGCGGGATGCCCCGGTGGGGATGTGCGGCACGTAGGCGCTCTTGTCGTCTATCTCGACCGAAAGCGAGTAGGACGGAAGGAGGCTCTTCTTGTTGACGAGGGTTATCCTGAGCGGCGCCGGCGTCATGGCGAAGACGTCGCCCGCCTGCTTCATCGATACCTCGATTCGGGAGAGGTCGATCATCGACAGTATCCCCGAGGCGACGACGAAGCTCATCATTATGCCGAAGGTGAGATAGAGGAGGTTGTTGCCCGTATTGATAGCGGCAAAGCCTACAAAGAGGCTTATGACGAGGAACCCCACGCCTTCTCTCGTCGGGCTCGTACGGGCCCAGTTGTCCTTACCGAGGCTGAATATCTTCATGGCGAAAAATGTCGGGAGGGAGAGTTTAAAACTTCCTGTCCCGCCGGGAATAAGTATATATCCCCGGCGGATGGACGGAGCTTTCTATTCTGTTTGGAATATCTTGTTGACGGAGTTTACGATGTCGCCCTTCACCCTCGATATGTCGTTGTAGATGGCGAGGAACATAATGAAGATGAGGAGGGTGAGCCCTATTCTCTGGCTGATTTCGAGCGACCTCTGACTGAGGGGCTTTCTCTTTATGGACTCGATCGCGAGGTAGAGAACGTGCCCGCCGTCGAGCATCGGTATCGGGAAGAGGTTTATCACCGCAAGGTTGATGCTGATGAAGCATGTGAACTGAAGGAGCGGCGCTATGCCTGTCTCCGCAGCCGAGCCCGAGACCTTGGCGATGAGTATCGGCCCCGCGAGGCTCTTACCCGCCGTGCCGAGGGCGATCTTGCCTGTGACGAGCTTATAAAGAAAGCCGAAGAGGAGCGTCACGACCTCGATTATCATGTTGGCGGCTTCCTTAAAGCCGTTCACTATGGCCTCGAAGAATCCGTACTTCTTTACTATCTCCTCCTGGTAGGGGGAGATGCCGATTGCGCCCTTGCCCGTTTCGGGCGAGGTTTCGGGGGTTATGCTCTGCGTTATTTCGTTTCCGTTCCTGTCGATGAGGAGGGATATTTCCTTGTCGGCGTGCTCCTTGATTATTCCCGACATCTGCTCCCAGTCGGCGACGGGCTGGCCGTCGATGGCGAGAATCCTGTCGCCCTTTTCAAGATGCGCCTGGTCGGCGGGGGTGCCGGGGACTACCTTCCCGACCTGGGCCTTAATCGGCTCGCCGAAGCCTATCGCAACTATGCCCTCGGGCGAGGCGACGGCCTTAACGGGAATCGTCTCAATCGCGCCGTCTCTGTCCACCTTTATATTCAGCATGGCGTCGGGGTTCGTCTGGAGCTGGATGTTGACGTCCTTCCAGTTCGAGACCTCGGAGCCCTCTATTTCGAGTATCTTGTCGCCCTTCTGAAAGCCCGCCTCGGCTGCCGGAGAATTCGGCGCGACGAATCCGATGACCGGCGACTGTTCGAGGTATGCCGGGACCGTGATGCCTATCATGAACACTATCGGAAGGAATACGAACGGGAGGAGGAAGTTCATGAAGGGGCCCGCCACTACGATAAGAAGCCTGTTAAGAATGGGCTGGTTCGAGAAGCCCCTCGGGTATTCCTTTTCGGAATACGTCTGCCCGGGGAGGCTCTGCGGCGTCGCGTTTATTTCAATCTTCTGGTCATCCCTTTCGACTGTGAAGTGAAATTCCCTTTCGGGCTCTCTTTCGAGCGTGGCTTCGAGGGATTTCCATTTCTCGAAAGACTTCAGCTCGATGCCTTCTATCTCGACTATTCTGTCGCCGCCGCGGAAGCCCGCCTTGTCGGCGTCCGAGCCCGGATCGACCTTATCTATTATGAAGTTGCCCTCGGAGCCCTCGCCGTACATCTTGACGTAGCCGCCCAGGGGCAGCATACAAACGAGGTATTCCGTCTCGCCGCGCGTGAACCCGAAGAGCTTCTTGCCGAAGCCGAGAGAGAATTTCTCGACCCTGACGCCGCTCCATTTTGCGACGAGGAAGTGGCCGAGCTCGTGTATGAATACCAGTATTCCAATCACGAAGATAAATGCGATAATCGCGGTCATTTGCTGTCTTCTCCTAGTTTCTGATGATGGCGAGAGCGGTTTCCCTCGCCCAGGCGTCGCTTTCGAGTACGGCTTCGAGCGAATCCGCCGGCCGTGTTTTGTGAAGCCCCATCACCTTTTCGACTGTATTAACTATACCCGTAAAGCCGAGCCTCTCCGAAAGGAACTCGTGCACGGCGACTTCGTTGGCGCCGTTCATCACGGAGGGCATCGTGCCCCCCTCTTCGAGCGCGCTGAACGCGAGCGGGATGGAGGGGAACTTTTCTGGGTCCACCTCGGCGAACGTGAGCTCGCCGAAGCTCCCGGGCGTGGCCTCGTGGCCGTTAAGCTCTATACGCTCGGGGTAGGTGAGCGCATAAGCTATCGGTATTCTCATATCGGGTTTACTCATCTGTGATATCAGTGAGCCGTCTATATATTCTACCATAGAGTGCACGATGCTCTGGGGGTGGATCCACACCGAAATGCTGCGGGCGGAAAACCCGAAAAGCCAGCGGGCCTCTATCACTTCAAATCCTTTGTTCATTAGTGTAGCGGAATCTATCGTAATTTTGCTCCCCATCTTCCACGTGGGGTGACGGAGGGCGACTTCGACCGGCACATTCTCCATCTCTTCGCGGGAGGTGTTCAGGAAAGGGCCGCCCGATGCAGTTAGTATGATGCGTTTTACCTGCGAGCGAATGCCGCATTCGAGGGCCTGGAATATTGCGCTGTGCTCGCTGTCGACGGGGATTATTATTGAGCCGTGCTTTTCGGCCTCGCGCGTGATTATCTCGCCCGCGACGACGAGGGATTCCTTGTTGGCGAGCGCGACGTCCTTCCCTGCCTTCACGGCGGTGAGCGTCGGGAGGAGCCCCGACGCGCCGACTATGGACGAGACGACCTGCTCGGCCTCTCCCATACCCGCAACGGCGCAGTTGCCCTCCTCGCCGTGGAGTATCTCTATCTTCCCGCCGTCTATCATTTCGCGGAGCGAATCGGCCAGGGATTTATCGCGGACGGAAACGGCGTCCGGCTTGAACTCCCGGACCTGCTCGGCGAGGAGCCGTATGTTCTCGCCCGCGGTGAGCCCGACGACGCGGAATTTATCCGGGTGCTGGGAGACTACGTCGAGGGTTTGTTGTCCTATGGAGCCGGTCGAGCCGAGTATGGAGATCTTCTTCAAATCACTTCCCTTATCTTCACCTGCTCCCCGGTAAGCCCGAATCTCCTCTCGCGTTTCTGGTAGTTGAGGATCGCCTTTACGAGGTGCCCCTTCCGAAAGTCGGGCCAGAGGGTTTTCGTTACGTAGATTTCGGTGTACGCCAGCTGCCAGAGCATGAAGTTCGATATCCTCATCTCGCCGCTCGTGCGGATGAGGAGGTCGGGCTCGGGCAGGTTGGCAGTGTACAGATAGGACGAGAAATTAGCGGTGGTGAGGTCTTCCACGGACGCAGTGCCGTCGGATACAGCGCGCTTTACGGCGTCGATTATCTCTTCCCTGCCGCCGTAGCTCAAAGCGAGGGTGAGCGTCATGTCCTGGCAGTGCCTCGTCTTTTCCATCGTATCGTCGAGCGCGGCGATGACGTCCTTGGGAAGCTCGTGGAGCCTTCCTATAGCGTTCAGCCTGATGCCGTTTTCGATGAGCTTGCCGCTCTCTGTGGAAAGGTAATGCTTAAGAAGCTCCATCAGGGCGTTGACCTCTATTTTGGGCCTCTGCCAGTTCTGGGCCGAGAAGGCGTAGAGGGTTATGTACCTTACGCCAATGTCGCGCGCCGCCCTTACGACTGAGCGGACCGACTTCATTCCTTCCCTGTGGCCGCTGATACGGTCGAGATTCTTGACCTTCGCCCATCTGCCGTTCCCGTCCATGATAATAGCTATGTGGGCGGGGAGCTTCTCCGGGACGATGGACGCTTCGAGTTTCCCCTTCATTGCCATAAATTATAACACCTCACATTTATTAAAAAAGCGAAATCGAGGCCTCCGGACAGGGGGTTGGAACGCCAGGGCGCTATTGATTAAAGAGCACCTTCGAAGCGTAGGAGAGGGGGCAGGCGATGAAAATCACTATAAGCATTACCGTCGATACCACGAGGAACGTAAGGCAGTAGAAGTAAAACGAGAGCGGCACGAACAGCACCCTGAGCGGGAGCGGCCAGCCACGTGCGAGCTGGAGCACGACGGATGTGTAACTTTTGATGAATCTGCTGAGAACTGTGTATATCATATCTATCATATGGGTTCGCCCGGATTAAATTTATACGATTCGCCGCCGCCTTACAACCTGCCCTCGGGCGTTCGGCCCCGGAGGGCGACTGAAAGGCACGGAATGGCGCGGATCGTGGGTAGCCCGGCGGCGTTTTGACAGCGTGCAGGGGCTGGTAACGGTCCCCGGCATGCGGCGCTTAAATATGATTTGATACTGATTGTTTGGTTGGTTAATCTCTAATGAAGGGGTGAACTTAGGTGAAAATGAAAAGAATCTCGTTAGTTCTTTTACTTTTACTGTCTTTTGCCATCGGGGCGGCGGCCGACGACGCAACGTACCAGGGGCTATCCAACTTTACTCGCGTGCTCGACCTCGTGGAGAGGAACTACGTCGAGGAAGTCGATTCCACGGAGCTTACGAACAGCGCCATAGACGGCATGCTGAAGACGCTCGATCCGTATTCGGCGTACCTTAGCCCTGAGCGTTACCGCGAGCTCGAAATAGGAACCTCGGGCGAATTCGGCGGGGTAGGGATGGAAGTCACGGTCGAGGAGGGCGTGCTTACCGTAATAGCCCCCATCGAAGGCACGCCGGCCGAAAGGGCGGGCATAAAGCCCCGCGACCAGATTCTGGCGATCGAAGGGCAATCCACGGAAGGCATGGTGGTCCAGGAGGCAGTTAAGCTCCTTCGCGGCCCCAGGGGAACGCCGGTCAAGATTACGATCAAAAGAGAGGGCGAGGAGTCGCCGAGGGATATTACGCTCGTAAGGGATACGGTGGTCGTAAAGAGCGTAAGGCCGGAGCTTCTCGACAATAACATCGGGTATATAAGGCTTACCCAGTTCCAGGACCATACGGCCCAGGAGCTCAGGGCCGGCATCGAGCAGCTCGAAGCCGAGAACGGAAAGCCCCTCAACGGGCTTGTCCTCGACCTCAGGAATAACCCTGGAGGGCTCTTGGCCGAGGCGATCGATGTTGTGGACGAATTCATAGACAACGGGCTTATCGTGAGCGTCAAGGGAAGGGCGGCGGACCAGACGCGCGAGTATTACGCGACAAAGAAGGGGACGTTCCAGAAGTTCCCGATCGTCGTAATCGTGAACGAAGGCAGCGCGAGCGCGTCTGAGGTCGTGGCCGAAGCGCTGCAAGACAGCCACAGGGCGACCATACTCGGCACGAAGACGTTCGGAAAGGGCTCCGTTCAGACGATAATAAAGCTCGAAGACGGCTCGGGGCTAAAGCTCACCACCGCGAAATTCTACGCGCCGAGCGGAAGGTCCATAAACAAGGTCGGCGTCACGCCGGACATAACCGTCGAGAATACAGAGGATGCCGACAAGCAGCTCGAAAGCGCGATAAATATCCTCAAGAACCCGCAGGCTGTGAAAGCAGGGACGAGGGGTTAGGAGCGCCTTGGCGAAGTCACGAAAGGGCGGCGGGAGAAGGCCGCGGAGAAGATACAAAAGAGGTAGCGGCTCCCCCGGAAAGATACTTGCCCTTTCGCTGGTTCTTATAGCGGCGATTGCATTCGGGCTTTACGCCCTTTACGTTTCGAACGACAAGCCTGCCGGGCATGCCCCGGGGACGGCGCAGACGGAGCCGGCTAAAAAGGCCCAACCCAAGGCGCCCGTAAAAGAGGCCCGTAAAAAGCCCGCCGAAGAGGCCCCGAAGAAGCCTGGCGACAAGCCGGCTGTAAAGGCCGATGCCCCCAAGCCGACGCCCGAGCCCAAACCCGGCGGCGAAAAGAAAGCCGAATCCAAAGACAAAAAGGCCGCTCTGCATGGCGGAATCAAGCCCCGCGTGGCCATCATCGTGGACGACATCGGCCAGCATAAGGAGCCGATAGACAAGCTGCTCGCGCTCGAAGGGCCGCTCACGTTCGCCATACTGCCGAACCTGCCGTACTCGACGTACGCCGCCGAAAAGGCGCACGCCAAAGGATGGGACGTTATACTGCACCTGCCGATGGAGCCGATGGAGTCATCGGGCTATACGGGGCAGGACGCGGGCGAGGACGCGCTCCTCGTGGGGCAGACCAAGGAAGCCATAATCGCGCAGCTCGACAAGAATCTCGCTGCGTTTCCATACGTCGAAGGGGTGAACAACCACATGGGGTCCAAGTTCATGGAAAACGATGAGCTCATGGAGCTTGTGCTCGAAAGGATTAACTCGAAGGGGCTTTATTTCGTGGACAGCCTGACGACGGCCAAGAGCGTCGGGTATAAGAAGGCGTCGAGCCTGGGGATGAGGACCGTGAAGAGGGACGTATTTTTAGACCTTTCCTCGAAGGGGCCGGATTACGTTAAATCACAGCTCGACAAGCTGGTAAAGATATCGGAGAAAAACGGACACGCCGTCGGGATATGCCACCCCTATAACGCGACCATCGAGGCGCTCGCCGAGTACATGCCGGCCCTAGAGAGCGAGGTGGAGATGTCCAACGCTTCGGACGTCGTTTCGAGGCGGAAAGAGGTCAGCGAGAGGTAGGAATTTCCCCCGGGTGGAGTATACTAATCAGATAAGACGGAGGCTAAAGTTAATGGGACTTGTCGATGAAGTAAGGAACAGACGCGACTCGTGGACGAAGAGATTCGAAGAGCACAGGGATTTCGACGACGGCATGTGCGAGAACGATCCCGAGGCGGAGGAAAAGCGGATTCTGGAGAACAGGAGAAAGGTCGGGGTCTTTTCTCCGAAAAAGCCCGAAAACAAATGAAGCCGCGGCCCCCGTATCAGGGGCGCACGGCCTTGACAATTTAGCTGTATTAATTTAATTTTTTCTAGATGATGTTTAAAAACCGGGAGGAGTGTTAATGCCAGGAATTGTGGTCGGAAACAACGAAAGCATAGACAGCGCGCTTAAGAGATTCAAGAAACAGGTCGAGAAAGGAGGTGTACTGTCTGAAGTAAGAAGAAGGGAATATTACGAAAAGCCCAGCGAAAGAAAAAAGAAGAAGCTCTTCGCCGCGAAAAAGCGCGTCATCAAGCGCTCGAGAAGAAGCTAGCCGCATTAATATATAGATATATACGTACTTCGCATTACTACTGGTAGGGGGACACTACTTTGTACTCGGCGATCCATGGGACACAGTCTCATGCGTATTCCTGCTATAGTCCTATTTCCACGTTAAAATTAGAAGTCCGCTTAAATGGCAAATTTTAACGATGACGGTCTTGTTAATGAGATAAAGAGGAGGTTAAGCATTATAGACCTCATTGAGAGCTACACATCCGTTAAAAAAACCGGAAGAGGTTATGTGGGGCTCTGTCCATTTCATGACGACCGTAACCCGTCCATGCATATAGACGAAGAAAAAGGACTCTTTCATTGTTTCAGCTGCGGGGCGGGGGGAGATATACTCGGGTTCTATATGAGGTATAACAACACGACATTCCCCGAGGCCCTCCAGGAACTTGCAAAGAGGGCGAACATCCCGATAGAAAAGACGGCGCCGAGGGCCAAGGGCTCGAGTGCAGCCGGAGCACTCTTCAAAATCAACTCCATCGTATCGAAATATTATCAAAAGACGCTCGAAGAGAGCGCCAGGGGGAAACCCGCCCTCGAATACATTGCAAAAAGGGGAATTCCGCGCGATGTGGCGACGGAATTCGGCCTCGGCTATGCGCCCGAGGGATGGGACAACCTCGCCAAGTTCCTTACGAAGCACAAGGCGCCGCTCGGGCTTGCGGAAAGGGTGGGGCTCCTCGTCAGGCGAAACAGCGGCGACGGCCATTACGACAGGTTCAGGGGACGGCTGATGTTCCCCATAGTGAACGTGGACGGCAAGGTCATTGGATTCGGCGGCAGGGTGATAGACGGCGAAGGCGAGCCCAAGTACATAAACTCGCCCGAATCCGAGGTATACCACAAGCGGAGCAGCTTCTACGGGCTCGACAAGTCGCGGGACCACATAAGGCGCGCGCGGAGGGCGATCATCGTCGAGGGGTATATGGATTTTCTCTCGGTGTATGTGTCCGGCATCAAAAACGTCGTCGCGACCCTGGGGACGGCGCTTACGAGGGATCATGTGGGTGTGCTGAAGCGATACACCGACAGGTACGTCGTAATCTTCGACGGAGACGAATCGGGAATAAAGGCGGCCGTGAGGTCGCTGGACGTCTTCCTCGAAGAGGGGCTTTTGCCGAACGTTGTTATTCTTCCCGAGGGGACTGACCCGGATTCCTTCCTTTCGGAAAGGGGAAAGGACGCGCTCCTTTCGCTGATAGAAAATGCACCGGGGCTTCTGGATTTTTACATAGACAATACGGTAAGGGAATACAGGTCGGGGGCGATTACGCTTAACCGGAGCGTGAAGGAAATCGCCGATGTCCTGACAAAGGTGAACGACCCCATAGCGAAGAACGGATACGCGAGGAAGGCGGCGGAGAAGCTCGGAGTAAGGGAAAACGAAGTAATGTCGCTCATAAGATTCGGCAAGGGCAAGGCAGCCAGGCCTGCCTCGGTCGCGAGCGCTGTGAGCTCGACCGAGGCATCCCATGCATTAGCAGGCAATAGCGAGAAGACGCTGCTCGCCGTTCTGCTGAAATTCCCGGAGCTGTCGGAAATCGCGCGCGCTGAGTATGTGTCCGGCGATATAGCCAACCCGGAGATAAGGGCTATCTTGGAAGAGATGCTTCTGAATGATGTGCTCGACGCATCGGCGCTTCTTCAGATCTTTCAGGACCGCCCGGGGCAGGCGCTTATCACGGAAGCGCTTTTTTCTTCTCCCGGCATTTCCGACAGGGAAACCGCCGGCAGGACGATAGAAAGGTGTATTAAGAAGGTGAAACAAAGAAAGCTCGACGACAGACTCAAGCTTCTCAGGCTCAGGATCGACGAGGCCGTAAGGAACAAGGATTCCGAGCTCGAAAAGGAGATCCTTAAGGAGTACAGCGAGCTGAGGAAGTTAAAATAACCGGAAGGTAGGAGAGCCCGATGCGAAACAAGAAAAAGAAGGATTTCCAGATCGAGATGATCGACGACGACAGCCTTTCCGGCCAAGCGGTCGATATAGAGGATATGGACGACGACGATGATAGCGTCGACAAAGCCGCTTTCTCGCCCGACCAGGAAGACTCCGCCGAATTCGACGGCGACGAGGAAACGGAATCCGAGGAAGGGGAAGCGCAGTACGGGCTCAAACCGAGCGAAGCACGCGAGAACGCAAACGAATACGATTTGATAAGGTTTTATCTCCACGAGATCGCGGACCATTCCCTTCTTACGCGGGAAGAGGAAATAAGAATCGCAAAGGAAATAGAGACGGGGAAGAGGGTCATCGCAAGGGCGATACTCAATTCGACGCTCATGATGAGGGAGATAATAAGGCTAGGCGAGGATCTCCAGAAGGGGAGCCTCAGCATACGCGACATCACGAGCTCGCTCGACGATTCCGAGGGCTCTGACAACGCATCCGAGGAGGACGTCCAGCTCGGGATAAGGAATTCGCTCAACGCGATAGTCGGGCTTTACGGGGACAACGAGCAGGCCAAGGCCCAGCTCGAAAAGGCTACCCAAAAGAACAGAAAACAGCTTCAGGACAAGATAAGAAAAAATAACAACAGAATGCTGATATACCTCGAGGACATTAACCTCAAGGGAACGCAGATGGAGAAAATGCTCTCCGTCGCGCGCACATACATAGAACGCGTCGAAAAGCTCCAGAGAGAGTCCGACTCGCTCGAAAAGCAAAAGGGCGCGGCCGCGACGAAGGCCCGGAAGGCCCTTAAGGGGAGGCTCGAGGATTTTCTCAAAATGTCCGAGACGGATACGGCGACGCTAAGGAAATCACTAAAAAGAATAGAGCGCGGCGAGCAGATGACTCACAGGGCGAGACGAAAGCTCATCGAGTCGAACCTCCGCCTCGTGGTCAGCATCGCAAGGCGCTACATTAACCGAGGGCTCCCGTTCCTCGACCTCATACAGGAAGGGAACATGGGTCTCATGCGCGCCGTGGAAAAATTCGAATACAACAGGGGATACAAGTTCTCGACCTACGCAACATGGTGGATAAGGCAGGCCATAACGAGGGCGCTCGCCGACCAGTCGAGGATAATCCGAATTCCCGTTCACATGACAGAGACCATTAACCGCATAGTCAGGACTTCGAGGCTCCTCGTCCAGGACCTCGGACGCGAGCCTCTCCCCGAGGAGATCGCGGAGAAGGTGGGCATGACCGCCGATAAGGTGGCGCGCGTGCTCAAGATATCGAAGGACCCGATATCGCTCGAAACCCCGATAGGGGACGAGGAAGACAGCAAGCTCGTGGACCTCATCGAGGATGCGAACACGACGTCGCCCGTGAAGGTGCTCGAGATGAGCGAGCTGAAGGAGATAATAAACAGCGCGCTATCGTCCGTCCTCAACACCAGGGAAGAGAGCATCGTGAGGCTCAGGTTCGGCATCGACGACGAGAAGGAGCACACGCTCGAAGAGGTCGGGCAGGAGTTCCAGGTGACCCGCGAGAGGATAAGGCAGATAGAGGTAAAAGCCATAAAGAAGTTGAAGCGCGCGGGCAGGGTCTATCCCATAAAGAGCTACCTCGAAAAGGCGTAAGGCCCACTGCGCCGCCCGGCAGCGGGTGCCGGATACCGAGTTTATTTCTTTAGAAGCTCTTTGGCTTCCTCGAAATATACCAGAGCAGATTCCGCCGTTTTAAGGTGCATCATGCGCTTTATGTCGGATACTGTGGCGCCTTCGGCTATGGCCAGTAGGGCGGCGGTGTGTCTCAAGCTGACAGGCTTTATCCCCTTCCCCCTGAGCCCGGAAACACCCAGGTAGTGATTCACGCGGGCCCTTACGCCGCGCGTCGTAATCCTGCCGCCGGCCGCCCTGTTGCCTATGCCCCAGAATAGCGGCTCGCCGCCGCGGGAGCCGCCGCGCGCCCGGATGTAATCGTGAAGGGCTTCGGATGCGGCGGCGCTCAAAGTTACGTACTCGTCCTTTTTATCCTTGTTCTTTCCCTGAACGTATATTGCCGTTTTGCCTTCTTTCCTGACGACGTCGCCGAGGTCGGCCCGTACGATCTCGATTTCGCTAAGGCCCGCGAGCGCCATGAGGTTGAGTATGGCCCTGTCCCTTTTTCCGAGGGGGGACGGGTCGCCGGCAGAAGCGAGAAGCCTTTCGAGCTCGCCGCGGGTGAGGGGAGGGGTGAGGTGCTTTTCGGGCCGGGCCGCGCCCTTTATCTTCCTCGCCGGGTTCTCCGCCGTCATATCCTTCGAGACGAGGTAGTCGTAGAACCTCCTTACAGCTGTGAGGTAAGCCGACATCGAGGTGGGGGACAGATTCTTCGAGAGTATGTAGTCTTTATACCGCTGGATGTCGTCCTGGCCGAGCGCTTCGGGCTTCGCGCCCCCGGCCCACCTGGAAAACTCGCGGAGCGCCTTTCTGTAAGTCTCTTTCGTGGTGTCTCTTCTGTTGAGTGAAGCGACGAAATCGTCGATCAAACGCTCCATTTACATGATTAAATCATCTTTGCGAGATTAATTCAAATTCCGCCTTGACAAGCCTTCAGGTTCGGGTAATTTAATACTCCAGAATCTAGGTGGTAATGCTGAAGAGGCCACACCCGGTCCCATTCCGAACCCGGAAGTTAAGCTCTTCGAGGCCGATGATACTGCATTCTATCGAGTGTGGGAAAGTAGGAAGCTGCCTTGGTTCTTTTTTTTTGCCCTTTTCAGTTTTTTCCCGCTAAATATACATGACGCCGAAGCAGAATTTGACCCCGGAGGGAGCAAACCCCCGGGGCCGGTCTTGAGTTGTGATACCCGCTTGTGTAGTATCTTCGCCTGAAGATGTGCTCCCTCGGGACAGGAAAATCAAAATGAAGAAAATGCGCGTTGCGGTATTCGTTTCGGGGAGCGGCTCGAACCTCCAGGCTATAATCGACGCGTCTATTCCGTCCATAGAAATTGCGCTGGTTTTCAGCAACAACCCAGATGCCTTCGCCCTAAAACGGGCGGAAAATCACAGCATTCCGACGCTCGTCGTAAACCACAGGGATTTTAAATCGAGAGAGGAGTTCGAGGGCGAGATTCTAAAGCATTTGGAGCCACTGGGTATAGAGCTTATAGTCCTGGCCGGGTTCATGAGGATACTCTCGCCGGTTCTGGTGAGGGCGTATGCCAACCGAATGATAAACCTCCATCCGGCTCTCCTGCCGTCATTCCCGGGCATCCACGCCGCGAGGCAGGCGATAGAGGCGGGGGTGAAGTTTACGGGATGCACGGTGCATTTCGTCGACGAAGGGGTCGATTCGGGGCCGATAATCCTCCAGGCGGTCGTGCCCGTTGAGGACGGCGACGACGAGGACAGCCTGCTCCAGAAAATCCACGCGGAAGAGCACAGGATTTATCCCGAGGCTATAAGGCTTATTTCAGAGGGAAAGATAAAGATAGAAGGAAAGAGGGTGCTCCGGAAGACCTGAGCACCCCCATGATTTTTCGGCTTAGATTTCTCTTCCGACGGCCTTCGCCACCGGGGCCGCCTTTTCCATTAGCGCCGCAAACTTTTTCGGCTTTAGCGACTGCCCACCGTCGCTGATGGCCACCGCCGGGTTGTTGTGAACCTCGATGATGAGCCCGTCAGCGCCTGCAGCGATCGCCGCGAGCGCCATCGGCGTCACATACTGCCAGTAGCCCGTGCCGTGGCTCGGGTCGGCGAATATAGGAAGGTGCGTTTTTTCCTTAAGCACCGGGATGGCATTCAAATCGAACGTGTTCCTGGTGGCCGTCTCGAAAGTCCTGATCCCTCTTTCGCAGAGCATGACTTTCTCGTTGCCCTCGGAAAGGATGTACTCGGCACACATGAGGAACTCCATTATGGTCGTGGACATGCCCCTTTTCAGCAGGACCGGCATTTTCGACTTCCCGACCTGTTTCAGGAGCGCATAGTTCTGCGAGTTGCGCGCGCCAATCTGGAGCACGTCGGCGTATTCGACGACTGCGTCGAGGTCGTGGGGGTCGAGTATTTCCGTCACTATCGGAAGGCCCGTGATCTCCCTTGCCTTGGCGAGGAGCTTAAGGCCCTCGATGCCGAGCCCCTGGAATGCGTATGGGGAAGTCCTCGGCTTGTATGCGCCGCCCCTCAGCATCGTTGCGCCCGCGTCCTTAACGGCCCGGGCTATCTCCAATATCTGCTCTTCGCTCTCGACGGAGCATGGGCCCGCGATGACGGGGAGCTTGTTGTTGCCGATTACGGCGTTTCCTATTTTAAATTCCGTGTTCTCAGTCCTGTATTCGCGGCTCGCGAGCTTATAGGGCTGAAGTATGGGCATGACCTTCTCGACGCCCTCCAGGATGCTCAATGTTTCTGCGTCCTGCGGCTTCCCTCTTTCGTCACCGACGGCGCCGATCACTGTCCTCAGCACACCTTCTATGAGGTGGGCCTTGTATCCGAGCTCGTCAAGAGTGGATACGGCCTTTTCGATCTGCTCCTTCGATGCACCGCTTTTCATTACGACAATCATTTTGGAATTCTCCTCCCGATCTCTTCAGGGCTACATTTTTTGAATAGAAAAGTTATGCTACATGAAGGCCGGTTGATGTCAACATTTGTAAAAGCCGCATAATATCGGGCTTATCGGCGGCGGCTGGGCAGCTGGCATCGGGCTAAACGCACGGCTGCTATTGATTCTTTCCGTATTGCGTACAATAATAATGTTCCTTCCAGTAAGGGCAGGTGGCGGAATCGGCAGACGCGACGGCCTCAAAAGTCGTTGGGCTTACGCTCGTGAGGGTTCGACTCCCTCCCTGCCCACTCTCAAAATAGTCTCACTATACAGATTGTCGTCTCGAATCGGGGTATAGGCGCGTCTATAACCCGGATCGGCGGGATGCCAAGGCCCGTTCACGGCATCTTCGGCCTCCCGTCCTCTCGGAACACCCCTCGATCGTAAGTCCCTTCCAAGCCCCGGTTATATGGCGGGCTTGGCGGCGCATTTTGGGCCTGAAATGGGAAATTAACCGCCCTTAAATAAGTATTGACGTTTTTAAAGGATGGTGATTATATTAGGCGAGGCCCTCAACGGGGGAAACTTCGAGCTAAAGGAGAATAGCCATGAAGGTGCTGACAGGCATTTTGATGTTATTCGTGTTTTTCGCGTTTTCGGGCGGTGTATTTTCGCATGCGGAAGACGGCTCCGCATCCGGAACCATCACCGCCAACGACAAGACCTATCAGATGAAATATGCCTATGCGGACGAGGGGCCGGACGACATAATACTCGTGATCACGGACAGCGAGCTCAAAAGCGAGGACGTTCCCTTCGGGCTGCATCAACTGGCCATGGAGGGGAAGGTTCACGGGCTTGTCGTTACCATATCGAAGGCAACCAAGGAGCAGGCACCGGGGCTGAACGCCATCTATGATGAATCCTGGGGAGGGCAGCTCGGCACGCTCGGAAACGCCGTTCTCAAGATCGACAAGCTCGACGACAAGACGATAGAGGGGCAAATATCGACCCCGGAGAAGAGCACATTCTCGGATTACACGTTCGCAATCGACGCCAAGTTTAAAGCGGCCCTGGGGGCGCCGAAACCGGCGGCGCCTGTCGAAGTGACCGTCAAAGGGGACGGCACCCCTGCTGCGGCCGCGTATGCAGATTATTACAAAGCGCTCATGTCGGGCGATATTCCCACGCTCAAAAAGCTCATAATAAAAGAGAATGCGGAGCAGCTGGACGAGGAAACCGCCGCGATGATCGTCGATATGGCGCAGTCCTTTCATCCGAAGGAAATC
>JBFWTW010000009.1:0-30642 GCA_050247635.1 Candidatus Dadabacteria bacterium
CCGCGCCAGATAGGCTGCGGGCGCAGCCGCGAGGGTGAGCGCGGGAAGGACATAGTTCTCGGGCTTTCCCCACAATGCGGGCGGGAGCCATCCGAGCTTTATCGAAAAGATATATATCAGCACGGCGCCGACTACGAAGCTCGGTACCGACACCAGCGCCGTAGATACGGAAACGGAAGCGAAATCGAAGAATCCTCCCTGCTTCGACGCGGCCGCGATGCCGGCCGCGCTCCCGATGGCGACGGCGAGCACGAGGCTTATAAGCCCGAGCTGCGCCGATACCGGAAGCGTCTCCCGTATGATCTCGTTTACGGATCTGTCTATGTATTTATACGAAGGCCCGAAGTCCCCCCGGGCGAGGTCCTTCATGTATTCGAGGTACTGCACCGATAGAGGCTTGTCGAGCCTGTACTTGGCCTCTATGTTCTCTTTTATACGGGGCGGCAGCTTCTTCTCTGTATCGAACGGCCCGCCGGGCAGCGTTCTCAACATAAAGAACGTGATCGTCGCTACGGCAAAGACGACAAAGATTCCTGTAAGGGTGCGGGCGAGTAAGAATTTGCCGGTCAACCCGCTACCCTTGCTGCGCCTCTTTCCTTACGACAAACGACTGCTTGGATAAAAGCCCCTTAGTATCCTTGGCTATAACCGTAATCAGGTTTACGTCCTCATCGAGATTGATCTCGACGGACACCGGAAGCTCCTTCTTCGCCGACGGAATGAGCGCAACCTTGTTGTCCCCTATGAAGACCGACACGAGCTCGATGCCGTCGCTGCTCGTAACCTTCCCGTCGAGCGTGATCGTGGACGCCGATGTCGTGGCGGGCGGGGGAGTGAAGCTCATTATGGGCGGCGCCTCGAAGGTCTTTCTAAACTGCGGCGCGCTCTGCCCGGACGTCCCCGACTGCGATTCCGAAACTATGACCTTGTCCTTGTTCGCCCAACCGATGAAATCGTTGTCGAGCTTTATCTTCACCCAGTTGCTGTTCTGTCCGAGCGCGCTGAACGTGGCCCCTTTCTCGGCCGTCGCCACTATCGGCGCGTCCTTGAAGCTTCCGCCGCGTATCGGGGCGCCCTCGCCGGGCACGGTGACGAAAAGCTCTTTCTGGACATAGCCCTCGCCATCGCCGACGCCGGGTATTTTCGACTTGCTTATGAGTCCTTCCTTGAACACGTCGTCCACTATCTGGAGCTCGAGGTCGATCGTGGGCTCCGTGCTGTTGACTGCGAACGTGAACGCCGCGTCTCTCACATCCCCTGGCGGGAGGTTCTCTATCTCGACGCGTCCCTTTTCGAGGAATATCTTGTCACCGGAATTATTCTTCAGCGTAAGAACGGTTTTCTCGGAAGTTCCTTGTCCGATGTTCTTCACCCTGACGAGAAGCACTATCTCCTCGCCCGCCTCGGGAACTCCGTTTCCGTTGCCTCTCGAGCCCAGCCTTCCGTCGTCGACTATCTCGTAGTTATACGAATAGAGAGGCCTTTCGAGTCCGGTCGTTATTGCGTCGAACTTATAATCCGGAATGGGCGACTTGGCCGCATCCAGGAATTCGAGGCTCACGATGTCGTCCCTCGTGAGCGTCCACTTGGGCACCTCGAACGTCGTCGTCCATGACCTCTTCTCGCCGGGCTCCAGCTTTCCGAATCTGAGCTCCTTGCCCTCGAAGACAGGGTTCTCGGACCTCGTTGTCGCCATGAGCCTGTACACCGGCTCCTGCCCCTTGTTCTCGACTTCCACCTTGAGCTCGAGCTTGTCCCCGGCCTTTATCTCGGGCCTCGCCGGGGTCACTACGGTCGAGATCGAAGGCTTTTCGATCTTTCCGTTTCCATTCGACCAGTCGATGCCGAGGGCATGCCACTTATCCTCGATTTTGTATTCCTCGGACTTCGATATCTTGTCGACGTCCGGCTTGATCTCTCCGAGCGATTCCTCTCTGGACTGCATCTTCGAATTTTCTATAATGTCCTTGGCTAGCGATACATAGAAATCTTCATCGAGGGCTTTCCGTCTCTCGTCCTTTGTGAGCGCCTCTTCTGGTATCGGCTCTGCGTCGTCCTGTGCAGGAACCTCCTTCTCGTCGAGATACGATATGTTGTAAACGGGTTTCTCGAATACCTCGTGTTTCTTCCTTGCGTTTTTCTTTTGCGGCTGGTTCAGGCGGTTGTCGGAATCCGGATGGAAAACCGAGGATTCCCCCGTGAATATAGTCGGGTGGAGCATAATGTCCGGCGTAACGCCCACGTCCTGTATCGACTTGTCCCCGGGCGTCAGGTACTGCGCGATGGTCAGCTTGAGCGCCGAGCCGTCGTTAAGGTCGAATATCTGCTGCACCGAGCCCTTGCCGAACGTCCTCTCGCCTATGACTATTGCCCGCTCGTTGTTCTTGAGCGCTCCGGCCACGATCTCGGACGCGCTTGCGCTGCCGGCGTCGACGAGGACTACCACCTTGCCCGTAAACTCCTCGTCCTTGTTGTTCGCGTGATAGGGCTTTGACGAGCTCCCGATCTGCGTCGTCACGATGACGCCGTCCGTAAGGAAGAGGTCCGAGATCCTCTGCGCCTGATCGAGCAGCCCGCCCGGGTTCCCCCTGAGGTCGAGTATGATCCCGCTCGGCATTTCGGGGCTCGTGTTAAGGCTGTGGAGTATGCTGTCGAGGGTGTTCTTCTGAAAGTCCCTGATCCTTACATACTTTATTCCGTCTTCTAGGTCGAAGGTTTCGACGCTCTCTATTACTATCGTGTCCCTTACTATCTTGTATTCCTTGGGTTCCGAAAGCCCTTCCCTCATCACGTGTATCGAAACCTCGGTTCCTTTCTGCCCCCTGAGCTTGCCCACCGCTTCTATGAGCGACATGTTTATCGTCGATTCGTTCTCTATCTGCACTATTCTGTCGTTGGGCTTTATCCCTATCCTGTAGGCCGGCGTGCCTTCTATCGGGGATATGACCGTGAGATTCCCGTCCCTGACGCCGATTACTATGCCGAGCCCGCCGAAGCTGCCCTCGGTCTCTATCATGAACTCCTTGTATATCTGGGGGGTGATTATCCCTGAATGCTGGTCTAGCGATGTCAGCATCTGGTCCAGCACGGCGTATTCAATATCGCTGACCTTGGGGTCGTTCCCTTTAAGGTGCGGTGTAATAAATTCGAAGACCTGCTCCAGCCTCGCCGTTACGAGGTCGAGGTCGTTCACCCCGCTCATGTCGAATGTGGCCTTTTCCCCCTCGACCTGAACCACGAAAGTCCCCCCGTCCTCTCCCTCGGGGAAGTCGACGAGCACCTCGTCTACTATCTGCTCCAGCCTGTTAAGTCCCTCGACCAGCATGGCCTTGGGTTCGATGGCGGACTTGTCCACGTAATATCTCTTCACGTATTGCATTACGACGTTGGTTATGTTAAGGCTGTCGGCTTCGGCGTTTCGATCGAGATTTAAAAGACTTGGAGATATAAAGAAGAGATATGCGGAAAAGACCAATACCGCAGTGAGGATAAGAAGTTTACTTGCTTTTCTGGAAAGGCTTTTCAAAATTGGTTCTCCTTTCGGTTGTTATATCTAGATATTATCACACCATATACTTGGGCAATCAAATAAATTAGGTCCTAATGCCTCGCCGCTCGGCCGCCCGGGGGGCCAAAATCGGCGATGCTCCCTTAATTCTAACAGATTATATACCGGGCTGTATGGCGGACTGTGCCGGATTGTACGGCGGATTATACTGGTTTCTATGGCGGAGCAGCCCGTTTTCGCGGGTATTCCAGGGGTCTGCGCGGCCCTATTCCCGGACCTGTTTGTTCGCTGTTGCGTATATGGTCGCTTCCTGGGCCCTCTTGGGCCGCTTTCGGTCCCTCATCCCGGTTCCGTCGCCGGGGCGGGCGTGTGGTGATTATGGGGCCTCCGCTCGGGGCTTTCCGATCCCCGTTTTCGGGCCCCCCGTACTCATTATTTATTAATGCCAAAAAGTCTTGACAGGGGTTATAATATGTGATGTAATTGCTGTAATTCAGAGGAGGAAGGAGTCTGATGCAGACCGTCCGGAAAGTTCGCCTTTGCCCCGGAGAAAAGGACTTGACAACAAACTCATTCTATGTTGTAATTCTGTGCAGTTGTGAAATGCTCGGGTATTTGTATATCGAAAGGATTGGAGGTTGCCTGTAGAGAGCAAGCCCGGAGTCTATTTCCCATTTTCGCAGGAAATTCCAGAGGAGGATGTCTATGAATAGAGAAAACTTAATAAACAATACCAAAACAAGGAGGAAAGGTTCAATGCTACAGGATAGTTTATCCAAGTTTAAGTACTTTTTAGTGCTTGCATTACTTGCTGTTGTACCTATGCAGGCATTCGCTGGCAGTCTGAACAATTTTTACGATCCGATTGACAACACGGACACCGGCGCAGATAGGCTGATCTACTACTACGATCAGCTTGGCAGAGAAACATTTGTCCAGGTTACCAACACCTCGGATTCGTTTCTCTCGATTCACGTGCAGGTCTTCGAAGCTGACCAGTTCTGCAACGAGGTTGACTTCGACGACTTCCTCACCCCCGGTGAGACCGTAGTCTACGACATGGCTGCCCTTCCGGGTAACCCCGATCTTACGGACAGCTACGGATTCGTATCCATTACTCTCGACACCACGGATTCTTTCGTTTCTGGCGCGCTTATCGGCTCGTTCAGGATTATCGATTCCGAGGGTTACGAGTACAGGACGAACGCTGCTTCTTCCGACAGGTTCGGTCAGTTCGATCCGTTTATCCCGGGTCAGTTCGAAAACGCTCTCAACTTCAACAACGTAAACGATCCTGCCTTCGCTGATGTTGTCGGCATCACTTATGTCGATCTTCTCGATGGCCGCAACGTATACGCTTCGCCTGGCGTTGGCACTCAGTTCGGCGCGATAGGCTCTGGTGATCAGAACCTCATTTTCGACCACGCTGAGAATTTCAACTCCTGCAGCCCGGTTACATTCGCTTGCGACCCGGACTCGATCAACCTCGGTATAGACAACTCTGTGCCGAACACCCAGGGCTTTGCTAGAATCTGTAACACGAGCAAGCTCGAAGGCGATAACCTTCCGGTTGATTCCGGCTGGCTCCTGCTTCCGTTTATCGGCAACATCTGTGTGGATCCGCTGGTTGCGGGTAGCGGCACCGACAGCTTCGAGGGCGAGTGCAACTATCCGACCTACTTTGTCGGCTTCCTCGGTCTCAACAATGGTGACGGAACGGGATCCATGGATTCTTGGCTCTCCGACCCGATTTTCCTTGAGATAGCTCAAGAAGTTAGCAACTAAGGACGGATGACGGGTGACATCGATGAATAGCGAATGCATAACAAATTTAAAAAAGGAGGATAAATAAATGATAAGCAAGTTAAGGTTTTCTTTGATAGCAGTAATTATGCTTGTCCTCTTTGGCTTCGGGTTCCAGAACGAAGCTAAGGGGGTGGGTGAGAACGATCAGTTCTGCCCATTTATACCGAACACGACGGGCTGGCTTGATATAGACATTTCCGGCTCGACCAGGAACTTCTCCGCCGGTCTTATCGGTACGGTTGAAGGCTCTGGCGGAGCGGCGGTTGGCGGCATGGATTGGATGCATGTCGACTTCACAGACTTATTCCAGCCGTTCCCGACCAACACGTACGGGGCCCAGATAGTAAGCTGGTGGACGCAGGCCGAGGGCAGGACGACTGTTCTCCAGGTCACCAACGCGTTCCCTGAGGCTATCGCGGTTCACGTTCGTGTACTCGGCGCTGACTGTCAGGAGCTCACTAACTTCTGTGACTTCTACACCGGCGGCGACACTCACGCATATGATTTCAGCGACCTTATCACCAACGATGGCGTTCTCGCCAACGATGGCGTTCTTCAGGGTAGAGAGGGCTTCTTGGTTGTTACCGCAGTTGATGACTGCCCTTCCTCCGACGTCGCTGTTGACTACAACGGCCTCGCTGCTACGACCTATGTTGTAGACTCCCAGGGCTATGAATATGGCTTCAACCCCTACCACAGGGCTGGCATTTGCTTCGATATAGATGAGCCTGTTACGGCCAACCTTATCGACAACGGCACGTTCGAAACCGGTCCTGGCTCCGTTCCCGAATGGACGCAGGTTCAGGGTGATTCTTCTGTAGTAGAGGCTTCGAACATATCGCCTGCGGTTGATCCTCCGCTTTGCGACGATCCGGAAGACCCGGAATGCGACGCTCCGAACGCCAACAGGTTTATGGCTTTCGTTGCTTCCTCATCTGCTACAGAGAGCGGTTTCTACGGCGAGAACCTCCTTGGTTCCGTTAGCGCTCTTGCTGGCGCGACATACGGGACTCCGAATAATCTCATAGGCGGCGCTGTTGAGACCAACGTATCGGTTCTCGAAAGCAACTTCTTCACCCCGGGTAGCCTCCAGAACGGTTCCACGGACGGCACGGTCAGCTACCAGCTTTCGCTGTTAACTGGCGGAGAAGAGTGCGATCAGTATGCGATGGTTTGTACGATCGACGTAACGAGCTTCCCGATAAGTGCGGCCTTCGAAGATTGCGATTGCTACACCTACACCGGTGGTGGTTTTACTCCGGATGATGGTACAGCATGCACGGAGCTCAGCACGCTTAACACGACCGGCGTAGACGCACCGGATCTTCCTGCCTACAACTTCGCGACGAGGTCTGGATTCGTAACCGGTACGCTCTCCGCTCCTCAGGACGGCAGCACCTACGTTGTTCAGGTCATCACTGGAGAAAAGACGGATTGTATCCTGCCTGATACTGTAGGCACGTTTGCAGACAACTTCAGGATCATCGAAACGTTCGACCTTACCCTCGAGTGTAACGGCATCCTTACCGGTGCTGAAAATGCGTTCCTCACCAGCTTCGTTCCGACCCATCTCGCAGGTCAGTTCAACGTCCTGCCGGGCAATGACGCCGCTGGAGCGGACGTTGTTCTTATCAACTTCACCGACCAGTATGAGCCAGAGTACGCGCCGGTTCCCGCTTTCGTAACGGTAACGGCCGGTATCTGGGATGAATTCGAGATATTCAACAGCTGCGGTGATACCAATGCTTGCTACCTCAGGCTTGGTATTGACGAGAACGTAATCATCAGCGACGACTTCACGCCGAGTGGCCCGACGGCGACTCCGACGGTCACGCCAACGACTGGCCCGACGACGACCCCGCCGACGATCACGCCGACGCCGACGACCACGCCGACGAATAGTCCTGGCGGCGGTGGTGGAAGCTGCGCGATAGCCGGTTCCCCGGTACAGCTTGGTACCGCAATGGCTAACGTGCTTATACCGCTGATCCCGGTAGCCTTCGCCTTCGGTGTAAGGAGACTTAGAAGAAAGAAATAAGGATAGATAAATAATCCGGTGGTGAGCCTTCGGGCTCACCGCCACTTATTCTTTCTTTAGTCTTAACACAATAACAATGAATAAAATCGCCGGAGAAGCTAATTGACAGCTTCTCCGGCTTTTTTTATACTATGTGCCTTACGACGAATTACTAGCCATCTCAAACCCTGCATTCCAAGATGAAAGATAAAACGGTAACGCTTATTCACTATGGAGAGCTGTCTCTAAAAGGCAGAAACAGAAGCCTCTTCGAAATAAAACTGCAGGAAAATATCCAGATGATGACGGGCGGAAAAGTTCTGAGACAAAGGGGCCGGTTTGTCATGGAAGGCGGAAACCCGGGGGCTCTTTCGCGGGTGTTCGGGATATCATGGTATGCAACCGCATTTGTCGTCGACAAGGACTATGAATCGATATTGAACGCTGTACTTAAAAGGGTGGGGGAAATAATCGAGGCCCAAGCGGATTTCGGAGTATATGCGAATAGATCCGACAAGAGCTTTCCCATGCCTTCGATGGATCTTGCTTCCAGGATTGGCGCTGAGGTGGCTGCCAGATTCGGTCTTCCCGTGAACCTCAAAAGTCCCGCACTCAGGATCAATATCGAGATAGCGGACAGGGTCTACTTATACTTCGATAGAGTGGAAGGGCTAAGGGGCTTTCCTACGGGGGTCAGCGGCAAAGTGCTCTCCCTTCTATCAGGCGGCATCGATTCGCCTGTCTCCTCCTTTCTCATGATGAAGCGCGGGTGCGGGGTCGATTTTATCCATTTCCATGTTTTCAGTGACAATAGCAAGGTTTTCGGCTCGAAAATGGAGGAGCTCGCGAGGACGCTCGATTCGTACCAGGGGGCATCGCGCCTTCACCTCGTTCCGTACTACCCGTTCGAGATGGCTCTTCTTGGCGCGGGAGATGTAAAAGGCCATGAGCTGATACTCTTCAGGAGATTCATGGCCCGCGTGGCATGCAGGGTAGCCGCTGCCGAGGGGTGCCAGGCCCTGGTTACAGGGGATAGCCTGGGTCAGGTTGCGTCGCAAACAATGGAAAACATCGCGTTGTTCCGTGAAGCCGCTTCCCTGCCTGTTTTTCAGCCGCTCATAGCTTTCGATAAACAGGAAATAGTGGATTATGCCAAAAGAATCGGCACCTACGATGTTTCCATAGCCGATTACAAGGACTGCTGCTCTATTGTCTCGTCCGGGCCGCGAACCAGGGCGAATCGCCGGCGTGTCGAAGAGCTCGAAAAAGTCATGGATATTGAGGGCGTGCTGGATCAAACTATGGAGCTCATTACCATACACGAGCTTTGAGGGGCCGCATGAAGGATACGGGGAAAGTACTTAAGCTAAAGTGTATAAAACAATTTATTTATTCTTGCCGCTTTTGGGTGGCTCGGTGTAATCCATAAAGCCTCTCGGCTGGGGAGGCCCGTCATAAGAGAGTTTCTTCCAGACAGCCGGGTCTCCGTAGTAGAACTTTATCACCAATGCCCTGAATTGATTGAAAAATGGCCTGTTTCTGACGCTGACATGCTTCATTACTTTCTCGACCTCTTCCTTGTTGTCGAGCTCGTAAAAGGACTTTTTGAAGGCGGCCTTGCTTATCGATTCGAGGTTCCAGAAACCGGCGTCGAAGAAAGTGGCTCCGCCCTTATCCCTCCTGAAATAATTCATCAGCTTTTCCTTCATGCCAATGCTGCCGGCTCCGGGTACAAGCTCTTCGGCCAGCCTTTCCATGTTTTTTTGGGTCTTCTCGTTAAATACGATGTAACCCTTCTGCACCTCTATTCCAGTTTCTGTTGATTTCTGCTTCGCGAAGGCGCCTGGAACACCTGCCAGCACTTCGCCGCCGATTGCGCCTATCGCTACCGTTTTCAGGAATTTTCTGCGTGAATTTTCCATGAAATATTACCGCCTGCCATTTATTTTACGATTTCTATTTCCATATTGTTTTCCCGGGCGATTTCGCGGGACTTATGCTCTATCAAATTTGCTTCTTTTCTAGATTCGAGATTATTTCTAATAGAAAACTTCAGGTTTGCTAGTGGGGTTTGCTTGACTTCGACTATTTTCAAAACGCTGAAAGTACCGTCTGATTTCTTAACGACCTCCGAAAGCGAACCGACTTCCTTGTCGTCAAAATACTGTACGAGCTCACGTCTCGTGCCTAGATCGTTGAAAATCACTTTAGGATCGCTGCTTGCGAGATTGGTGGCTATGTCCCTTAGCTCTTCCCCCTCTCCCGCGAGCTTTAATATCTCCGGGCCGAGGTTCTGGTCCGAAAAGTTGATTTCCACGATATGGTATGCCGAATATTTATCCTTGTTTTTGTTGTAATATTCTTCTATATCTTCATCCGTAATTTCCTTCGCGGGGGGGAGGTTCTCCATGATATCCACCCTCACGTCCCTGACGACGAGGCTGGTCTTGAAGTCGTCCACCTTCTGCTCATACTTTTTGTCTACGCCGAGCCTTAGCCCTTCCTGGTAGAGTATCTCGTTCGTTACCGCCATGTCGACTGTCCCGCCCCTGAGCTCATCCTCGTATACGGGCACGCCGTTTACATACGCTACCACCTTGGAATCTCTCTTCGGTTTGTGCCTCTCGACCTTGGCGTTGTGGGAACCCGGCTGTCCAGTTTCTCTTGCATTATCGGTTTTTCCGTTGTCCGATCCGGATTGGTTACACCCCAAGAGTAAAATGGCTGCGATCAGGATTAACGGTCCGCTTTTTTTCATCAAAATCTCCTTTAAACGCCTGTTAAGTAAAACCTATGGTATAACTTACAAATTGACTTTGTGCAATAGTTTATTTATATTATGAGCCTCTCGTATTATGCCTGCAAAAAAACAAAAATATGATTGTATCGTTATAGGTTCCGGCCCTGGTGGAGCGCCGTTTGCGTGGCAATTGGCCGCAAACGGGATGGATGTTCTCTTGCTCGAAGCCGGCCCCAAGTACGATCCGTACACGGCCTATGCGCTTGACGAGACCGACTGGGAAACAAAGGGCTTTCCTGAAGTAAAACGTATCCGCAACATGTTCGGGAAGCCGCAGCAGCTCGACCTCAAGTACGAAAACCTGAGGTCCTGGAACAAGGCCGTCGGCAAGCTGAACCGCACTAAGGAAAGGAAATACCTTAAGTACCAGCATGTGGCCGGCATCGGTGGAACGACCCTTCACTTTCAGGGCGAAGCCCACAGGCTCAACGAAAATGCTTTTCGTATGAAGAGCCTTTACGATGTCGCCGTTGACTGGCCAATAGGATATGACGACCTCGAGCCGTACTATTCCAGGGCAGAGACAGTGCTCGGTGTCGCCGGGCCGGAAAAGGTCCCCTACAGGCCGAGGAAAAAACCATTCCCTTTAAAACCTCATAAGCTCAGCTATGCCAGTCAGATAATCGAAAAGGGATGTAAAAAACAAGGTCTTGGACTCACACCCAACTCCGTTGCCATACTCTCCGAGGCCTACCGCGACGCGCCGCCCTGCAATTATTGTAATGGCTGCGTGTGGGGGTGCCCAAGGAAGGACAAGGGCAGCGTCGACGTCACATTCATGCCGCTCGTTCAGGAAACAGGCAAGTGCGAAATACTAGATAACGTCTTCGTCACGAGAATAGATGTAGAAAATAAGAACGGCGCACGCAAGGCCAAGGGCGTAGTCTATCACGACGGGGCAGGTAAAGAGCACTTCGTAAGCGGCGACTACATAGCCGTTGCCTGCGGGGCCGTCGAAACCCCGAGGCTTCTGATTAATTCCGAAATCAACAACAACGATCTCGTAGGAAAGAATTTCATGGAAACGACCTTCTACGAGGCCGTGGCATTTCATCCAGAAAGGCTCGACTCCTACCGCGGCATCCCGATGGACAGCATCATCTGGGATTGGAACACCCCTGATCCGAAGCGCGGGTTCCCGGGCGGTCTCAGGATGTTCCCGACAGCAGGGAGCGCTTTGGGGCCTATTAGCTATGCCCTAAGGTATAGCCCGGGATGGGGCGAAAACTTCGTAAAGGATGTCGAGAAGTGGTTCGGCCACGCGGTGGCGGTTGGCGGAATTGCGGAATTTTTGCCAAACGAAGACACCTTTGTCACGGTAGACCCGGACGTAAAGGACGAATACGGGTCTCCGGTTGCCATGATACAGTCTTTCCTCGGGGAATCCGAGCTTAAGTGCATTGAATTCATGGCGTCCAAGGCCAAGGACATTCTCAATGCAAGCGGCGCCGGCGAGGTTGTCGAGGAAGTTTCGTCCTACGATTTCTTCTCCGCCACCCATGTTTACGGAACGTGCAGGATGGGAAAGGACAGGGAAAACTCTGTAGTGGATCCTTCCCTCAGGTTCCACGGCATTCCGAACCTTCTGGTCACGGACGCGAGCGTTTTTCCGACATCCGGCGGGGGCGAGGCTCCGTCGCTTACAATCGAGGCGTTAAGCCTGAGATCCGCCGATCTGCTGTTGAAAGAACTTAAAAAAGGTTGACCCTCTTTTGAGTCTATCGTCATACAAAACACTTCCTGTACTACTCCTTATTTTTGCCATTCTTGCCGGTGTCGATGCCCGGGCTGAAGATGTAGTCCCCCGATTCACAGACGTTAAGGGCAAGGCTGGGGTAAAAACCCCTCAAGCGCTGGGGCAGACGTCGGCATGGGGCGATTATAATAACGACGGATGGCTCGATCTGTTGATTTCGGATATAGCGAGGCGCTCTCCGGGCCGGGGCTCGCGTGTCCGTTCATACAGCTCACGCAGAGGCTATCAAGAGCGGGCACCGGAACAGGAAGCAGAGGAAAGTAAGCCTCTCCAGCTCCTTTATCTCTATTCGGGCCGGGATGGCAAAATCTTTGCCGAGGTGTCCGAGTCCGCCGGGCTTCCCAATATGGGTGTAAACTCGGCTGCGTGGGCCGATTATAACAATGACGGCTACCTCGATCTCGTCCTCACTTCCATCGAAGGGGGTGTGCCGCCAGTGCTCTTTAAAAACTCCGCCAAGTTTAAATTCGAAGACGTTTCCACTGCGGCGGGGCTTACTGAAGAAGGCTCTGTCTCGATGAACCTTACATGGGTGGATTATGACCGCGACGGGCTCGTCGATCTCTTTCAGGCCGGGAGGGGTAAGTCGTTCCTCTACCGCAACAACGGGGACGGCACCTTCAAGAACGCAACCGGGAAATTACCGCTCGGAGAAAGAACCTCGGCATACAACGCCGTTTGGTTCGATGCCAACGGCGACGGTTATCCTGACCTCTTTTTAGGAAACTCCGGCCTGAATAACTTCTATATCAATAACGGCGACGGTAGCTTAAAAGACGCCACCGAATCCTCGGGGCTCGCCGGGGAACAGGGCTGGAGGTCCGCGGCGGCATGCGCCGGGGATTACAACGGCGACGGCCACATCGACCTCTACGTCGCCAATCTCGGCAGGGATGCCCGGAATGCGCTTTATAAAAATAACGGCGACGGCACGTTTACAGATGTAACCGAAGAAACGGGGACAGGCGACGTGGGTGACGGAAGGACCTGCGCCTGGGTCGATTTCGACGCCGACGGCCGGCTCGATATATTCTCCTCGAACCATACCTATCCGAACAAACTCTACAGAAACCTCGGCGACGGGAAATTCACGGACGTAGCAGGGGAAGCAGGCATCGCCCTTCCCAAGGACGTATTCTCCGCCACTTGGGGGGATTACGACCGCGACGGGTTCATAGACGCCTTCCTCAATGGTCACATCGGGGTCGCTCTTATGAGGAATGGGGGGAACGGTAATAACTCCATTACTCTCAAGCTCGAGGGGAACGGCAAAACGACCAACACCTCGGCAATAGGGGCCCGCGTCGAGGTAAAGACGCCCGCCACAGGTCTTCAGGTAAGGGAAGTCTCGGGCGGGAAGGGGTGCTGCGAGCAAGACATGCTCCCCGTCTATTTTGGCCTCGGGTCTGAGAAAGCGGTGGATATTGTGGTAAAATGGCCGGGAGGCGAAGCGTGCAAGTTCGAGAAAACCCCGGTCGGCAAAAATAAGCAGTTCATAATCCGCGAGGCAGGCTGCAAGCTCATTCCCTCCGGGTAATTATCCGAAGGATAAACTTGCACGGTAATCGAAACGAATAAATGGCTAATATATCCCTATCCGTGGTACTTCCGGCGCACAACGAAGAAGAAAATATCGCGAACACAGTTTCGGACTGCCTTTCTTACCTCGGCTCAAATTTTCCTGAATACGAAGTTATAGTTGTCAACGACGGCTCCCGAGACCGCACACGCGAGATAGTCGAGGAGCTTTCCTCGAAGAATCCGTCCGTAGTGCTCGTAAACCATGAAGTCAACAAAGGCTACGGTTCGGCTGTTAGAAGCGGTTTCGACAAGGCGTCCCTCGATTACATCTTTTTCATGGACAGCGACGGCCAGTTCGACATAACGGATCTCGACAAGCTCGTCCCTTTCACAGGGGGGAATAACGTCGTCATAGGCTATAGGCGGAACAGGGCGGATTCCTTCATACGCTCCCTCAATGCCTGGATGTACGGCCTTTATATCCGGCTCGTATTCGGCCTCTCCGTAAAGGATATGGACTGTGCGTTCAAGATATTTCCGACCGAAGCATATCACAAAGTAAGGCCCATCAAGGCGGGCGGCGCGCTCTTCAGCGCGGAATTTCTGATAAAGCTGAAGAGAGTAGGATACGTGTTCAAGGAAGTTCCCGTGAGGCACTTTCCTCGCAAGTTCGGCACTCAGTCCGGCGCCAACTTAAGGGTTATACTCCGGATGTTCAGGGAATCATGGAAGCTAAGAAATGAGCTCAGGAACAGCTGACAGAGCGGACTTCCTGAAAAATCCCGCAGTCCTTCTCGCCATCATACTCGCGGCCGGATTCGCACTCCGTATTTTGCTTTCGTTGTTTTTAACATATGAACCCGACTTCAATACCTGGCGGATCTGGGGAATGCAGATATCTGAAGCCGGATTCGGCAAATTCTACGACCGGCACTGGTGCGACTACATGCCCGGCTATCTCTACGTCCTCTGGTTGCTCAACGGTATAAACAAGGCATTACCATGGTTTCCGGTCGAGATTCTGTTCAAACTGCCCGCGAACCTCGCCGATCTCGCTATTTCCGCTCTTATATTCTTCTGGGTAAGGGGAATCGCTTCTGCGAAGACGGCTCTCGTTTGCGCCTGCGCATATTTTTTCAACCCTGCCGCCCTCTCGAATTCCACGTTCTGGGGCCAGGTAGATTCCTTTCACGCCTTTCCCATAATGCTCTCTGTTTTCCTTGGCCTCCGAAATAGGTTCTTTCTCTCCGGGCTTTTCATGGCACTCGCTTTCATGATAAAACCCCAAAGCATAGTTGTCTTTCCAGTTGTCGGGCTTTTGGCCGCAAGGTCGCTTCTCGTCCCCAGGCTTAATTTCAGACTCGATTCGATCCTCCCGGTTATCCTCTTCCTCGTCGCAGGCGCACTGACAATCTTTATAGTCTCGCTGCCTTTCATATGGGATAAGCTCGATTCGGTGTCCTATGCCTTCACGGGCCCCGTAGAGCTGATAATAAGCAGGTTCAAGGCAGCGTATGGTGAATATAAATTTACCTCCCTTAACGCTTTTAATTTCTGGGGCGCGGCTGCGATGTGGATGAACGACGAAATCGTGAAGCTCGGCCTTACAGTAAGAACCTGGGGCACGATCGCTTTCATGACGTTCTATGCATTAGTAGGCTGCCTTCTCGTATTCTTCACGGTTGTGAAATCCAATGTAAAGAGAGATTATGCCTATCTTTTCCCGGAAGCCATAACGCTCATTCTGTTTGCCCTTTTTCTCATCGTGACGCGAGCCCACGAGAGACATCTCCTCCCGGCAATCGCATTTTTCACCCTAATAGTCTTCCGTTTTTGGATATTTTGGTGCTTATATGCTATCGTGTCGTGTATTTACGTAATTAATATGGCATATTCCCATTTACAGCTTGTGACCAAATACGCCGGGGTGCAAACAGTTCTCGGGGTTTCGGAGAATTTGGCCAAGGTGTACATATGGATTATGGTGCTCTTGTATGTTGCTGCGTTTCTTGTAATATTCCGGGATTATGTCATAAACGCGATCAATTATAAAAAACCTATATTTCTCCTTCGCGGCAATTAAATCCGAGAAACAATGAATTCAGATTCCTTCATACGTAAATACAAAATCGAAATTCTCCTTCTCCTGGTGCTCACGTTCAGTATCGGCATCAGGATGTATAACCTCGAAAGGCCGGAGAGCTACTACTTCGACGAGGTGTACTTTGCCTTTACAGCGCAGGAGATGGCGAAGGGGAACCGCGCAGCGTGGGAAAGCTGGGCGACGGCGCCGAAAGACCTGGCCTACGAATGGACGCACCCTCCCCTGGGCAAGGAAATAAGCGCAACCGGTATATTGATCTTCGGACCGAACACCCTCGGATGGCGCTTCTTCCAGGCGCTCTTCGGTGGTATGGGTGCCCTTTTCATGTATCTTCTGGTCAGGAATCTATTCGATAGCAAGACCGCCGGGCTCATTGCAGCCCTCATTTACAGCTTCGACGGCTTTTTCTTCGTCCTTAGCCGAATCACCATGGTCGATATATTCATGGCCAATTTCCTGATGCTGGCCTCGTTATTTATCGTGAAATACGCCCGGACCAGAAAGAATATCTACCTCATGCTGACCGGTTTATTCTGCGGCCTTTCCATGTCCATAAAATGGAGCGGTGTTTATATATGGGAATTTCTGGCCGGGGTCGGGCTGTTCCTGGTTTATTACAATGAGATTTACAAGGCCGATACCAAGGACGGTAACTACCTGCTATCCCTTCTAAAAATAGTTCCCAGGCTGTTTCTGGCCTTCGTCCTCATACCGATAGTCGTATACATTCTTACTTACCTGCCGTTTTTCTATCACGGGAACTCCTTCATGGATTTCCTCACCTTGCAGCAAAATATGTATATATACCATGGGGGCGTTACAGAAACTCACCCATATCAATCGCCCTGGTGGCAGTGGCCGCTCCTGATAAGGCCGGTCTTCATGTTCTACGATGAGCTCGGCGGGGGGCTGAGGGCCTACATCTACCTCCTGGGAAATCCATTTATTTGGTGGACGGGTATTCTCTTCTTCATACTCGGCGCGTACCAGGTGTTTAAAAAAGAATATCCGCCGCTCCTTTTTGCGGTCGTAAGCGTATTCGCATACTGGCTACCGTGGGCCTTTTCGCCGAGGAAGATAGTCTTCATTTATCATTTCATGCCCTCTCTCGTCTTCATATTCGTGATAATCTCCTATTTTCTCTGGAAGCTCTGGGAAGGCTCCCGTAGGGGCAGGATAATTGCCGTTGCCTACTTATTGCTGGCAGCAGGGGTATTCTTTTATTTTTATCCCGTGCTTAGCGCAGTGCCGATCAGCGAGTCGGCAATCGACCGCTTTATGTGGCTAAGCACATGGAGATAATTCGTTAAAGCCTATGCCTGAACGGTATAGCTGTACCCCACTCCGGCACGGGAATAAATCACTGGAATCAGACATGACGACAATGAACAGAACAGACCTAATCTGCTCGCTTATAATCGGCTTTATAATCTCGATATTTCTTCTGGCTATATGGGGCTCGCTCAGGAGCAACGTAAACATGCCACATATATCGTACTACGTCGTCGTTCCGGTTCTGTTTGTAATCATTCCCTTTTCCGTCGCCCTGGGGGTTTACGCATCGTCCCATCTTGGAAAGAGATGGAGGATACTTTTTCAATTCGGGAAATTCATCCCCATAGGCGTATCGAACACGGCTATCGACTTCGGCGTTCTCAACTTTCTCATGTTCGTATTTCAGGTCGAGAAGGGATACCTCTTCTCGGCTTTCAAGGGAATCTCTTTTCTCTGCGCCGTTTCCAACAGCTATCTCTGGAACAAGTTCTGGACATTCGAAAGCAAGGAAAGGGACGGTATGGGGAAGCAGTTTTTCAAGTTTATATTCGTGTCCATTATAGGGCTTCTTATAAACGTCGCCGTCGCTTCCTATATAGTCAACGTCATCGGCCCGCGGTGGGGCATCTCGCCAATATTGTGGGCGAATATAGCCACGCTGGCGTCAATCGTTCTGGTTATAATGTGGAATTTTTTCGGCTACAAATATCTGGTCTTCAAGAAATAGCCTAATATCCGACCCATCCGAATTTATTGATCCAGAGTATACCCCACAGGTTTACTGCTATGCCGAGCAGTATAAGCGTAATGTGGTGCCACTTTATCTCGTCGCCTATCCCCTTTACCGTCAGTATGAACAGGAAGGGGTAGAAATCGAGTGCGAATCTATATCCGAACTGCATGAAGCCCCAGGTTCCATGGCAGAAGTTCACGAACGCTATGAGCGCTATGGATGCCCAGCACGCAGCCATGAGCCTGCTCCTGCCCGCAAAAAACGCGTACACGAACGCCGGCGTCGTGATCCATATCGCCATTCCGTGCCACGACGGCGTAACGTACGGGAATTCGTCTATGAACCTCGGCAGCCCGGCGAATATCACTTTGAGATTTCTGGGCATGTATGTGATATCGAATATGCCCTTTTGATACCATATCTCGTCGAGAATGCCCGGTATCAGATAGTACGAAAGGTCGAACGGAGAGCCGAACCTCAAATAGTTATAACCCGCATTAAGAAGAACGAAGATACCCGCTCCCAGCCCAAGCCAGATCAGTGGGGAGAGGTTTATTCTCCCGAAGAGGCTTTTCCCGGGGGCCGGCCTATACCACCTGTCCAGGTACATTATCAAAAAGAACGGGAAAGAAAGTATCGTGGGAAGCCGCGTCCAGTAAGACGCCCCGAGTGCGAGTCCCGACGCGAGCGGCGGCGCATTTCTGAGCGTGAGCAGTACGGCCATAAATAAAAACGTCAGCGAGACCGTATGCGAGAACATCCACACCCCGCCCGACGACGCAACCCACCAGTGAATGGTTCCGAATCCGAACATCGCCGTCGCCCAGAGCTGGATGCTTCTTTTCCCGGTCAGCTCTCTTGCGACCAGATATGACAGGACGACATTCACGCTCCCCAGGACTATGGATATAAGGGTCTGGTTCGTGGACAGGCCGAATATCGCGACGACTGGCATGATTATTATTGCCGGCAATGGCGGCGGGACGACGTAATACCTACCGTCGAGCGGGACAAGCTCGATATGAGAGACGTTACTTAATAGATAAAGCCTTCCGTGTAGAAACGCATCTGCGAGCCTGACGAAATTGTCGTACGGAGTAGCGGGTCCTTCCTGCATGAGGTAGTACACGACGAAAGTCGCGATGAATACACCGGCACATATAAGCGCCGCCGTCTTTCCAGTGTCTGTATTTTTTGCACTTTTCATTTGGGGATTCCGATCAAATGATGCCGGCGTCGTGCCGATAATAAATCACCCGCCGGAGGATATTTTACGAAAAGGCCTTGTATGCGTAAAGCCTCGCCACATGGAGAAGATAGTCGATTATAACCCCGCTTCCTAGCTTGGTCTCTCCATAAAGACGGTCCCGGAACGTAATCGGCACCTCTACCACCTTGTCGTATTTTCCCCTGACGAGTATTTCGAGGGCTATCTTAAAGCCGAGCGGGTTGAGCTTTACATCTTTTATCGTTTCCCTTTTCAGGAAGAAGAATCCCGACATCGGATCTTTCACGCTCGTAAGGCCGCGTACTGCCAGGGTCGCGAGCCGGGAGGATATCTTCCGCCGCGTGGGCCAGTCCTCTATGCCGCCTTCGCTGACGTATCGGCTGCCGATCGCGATATCGGCCTCGCCCCTGATTATCGGCGCCACAATATCCGGTATCGATTCGGCGGGATGGCTGAGGTCGGCGTCCATGACCCCGAGTATGGCGCTTTCGGAATTCCTGAAGCCTTCCAAAACAGCCGATGAAAGCCCCCTCTCGCTCATCCTTCTTAAAACTCGAAGACCCCCGTATTTATCCTGAAGCCCCTCCGCCACATTCCAGGTACCGTCCGGGGAATTGTCGTCGACTATCGTTACGCTCCCGTCGAGCCCGTGCTCTACGAATATCTTGTATACGTTTTCGAGGAGTATAGGCACATTTTCGGCCTCGTTGTATGTCGGTATGACGAGCGTAATATCCATTTATCAGGAGAAAATTATATCACTGAATTTCTTACTTCTGAACTGCCCCGAGGATTCTTTTCACATCCGGCGTTACAGACCGGGTTCTCTAAAACGCCCACCTGAATCTTACAAGCTGCATCAGGAACAGTGCGTAGAGCAGAATCGAGGAAAAGGTAATAATAAAATTGACCGTCCGGTTCCTGCCCAGGATGGAAAGTGACAAGAAAACCGGGAATATGACGAGCACATATCTCGGTATGCTTTGCCACCACCAGGTAGAAGTCATGATAAGCCAGCTTAAGAGGGCGAATACCCCATACGAAAAGCGCACCTTGAGAAATGCGTATATCGACAGCGCAAGCCCGAGAAACGCAAAGAATGCTTCAAACCACCCGCTCAGCATCGCAATCTCGGGTTCCCTCGACAGTATGGTTTTGTAGGTCAGTAAAAATCCGTTAAACGGCCAGTCGAGTTTCTTTCCCCAGTGCTCTCTCTGAATCTCTAAAAATTTAAACGGTTCTCCGAACGTCATATAATTAATCCCCAGGTATAACAAAAAACCGAGGACTATAAGTCCTATCCAGAAAACGTCCTTTTTCGTCTCCCGGATTTTGTAATCCCTCTGTGCAAGGTATTCGATAATGAGGGCAGGGATGAGGACTATTCCGGTTATCCTGGTAGTGGCTGCCAGCAGCCCGAAAGCGCCCGAGAACGCCCAGCTCCCTCTTCGGGCATAATAAAAGCTGGCTACGGTCAGGAAGAGGAAAAGGCTTTCCGTATATATTGCATGCAGGAAGTAAGCCGTCGGGAAGATGGCAAGGTAAACGAGGGCCCTCCACGAATCGTCCTCGTCGTAATCGAGCCTCGAGAGCTTGTATATATATACTGCCGTCCCGGCGAAGGCCAGGTTGGATACCCAGAGCCCGGCCACTACATAGCTTCCCACGAAAAAGGCTACGATTTTTATAAGCAGCGGATAAAGGGGGAAGAATACGATCTGAAGATTCCGCTCGTCCACTGTAGAGCTTGTATACCAATCCTTGGCGATCTCGACATAGTGCTGTGCATCCCACGTGTACCATACCGGAAGGAAAGCGGGGTAGTCATTTTGTAGAATCACGTATGCGATATAGGAAAATAAGTAAGTAGCTGCAGTGGAGAATATAATAAGCAGACTTATATCTACGAAGGGGCCTTTATTCTTCACTTTTTTATATTACCACCCGCATGCGGTATTCTGTAGTAGTTTTTGTGACATTCTGATATCGATTCTGGGGGCCAGGGAATGGCAGACCGGCACAACAATCAGGTTACCGATGTGAGTCTCAAGGAGGAAGAAAGCTCTGCCCGCATGTCTCCGGCTCTGACAGCGGCGCTGCTGTTCCTGACAGGCGCGGTCGTCTACCACTGGAGCCGTCCCGGAACCACAAACCCCTTTAATTATTTCGAATACCTGGCCAACGCAATTTTACATGGAAGGCTGAATATAGAAGGCGCCCCGTTCTATTTCGAGGAGCTAGTCCGGAGCGGGGGTAAGTCCTATCTCATATACCCCCCCATGCCGGCCATTCTTCTCTTGCCCTTTGTCGCCATCAATGGCATATCGACGAACCAGCTCTTCCTGTCGTTTTTGCTCGGCGGGCTCAACGTCTCCCTCGTATACCTCACATTCAGAAGGCTCACCGAAGACAGCGAGCTTCCTGTATGGATGGCTGTGCTCCTCGGCTTCGGAACGATTCACTGGTACACGGCCTCTATAGGCTCCGTGTGGTACCTTGCCCAGATTACATCCTTTTTCTTTCTGATGCTGGCGGTCTATTTCGCCGTGGCGCGTCCCGTGCCCCTCGCGTCGGGCCTCGCCCTCGGGGCGTCTTATCTTTCGAGGCTGACCACCATACTCGGCTTCCCGTTCTTCGCAGTCATGCTCTATGGCCAGGGCGTCGCTTCCGGCCCATCCGGCCGCGCGGGGATATTCAGACGGCTTAGGCCGGTGCTCCTGTTCTCCGTGGGGGCGGCCGTGTTCGTACTAGTCAACTCCTTCTACAATTACATAAGATTCGGCTCGCCTTTCGACGTCGCATACGGCCTTCATACTATATCCGCCGCGAAGGAGAAGGTCTCCCCGTGGTTCGACCAGGGACTCTTCAGCCTCTCATACCTGAAATACCATCTTTATGCTTTCCTGCTGGAGCCCCCTTATTTTATGGACAAATGGCCGTATGTTATCCCATCCATGACCGGCCTTTCCGTTTTTATAACGACGCCCGCGTTTCTCCTCGTCCCCTTCGCCGGGGTAAGGCGCCGGCTCGCTCTCGCTTCCTGGGCTGCTATAATCCCGACGGCATTTCTCATATTCATAAAAAGCGGGACAGGGTGGACGCAGTTCGGCTACAGATACGCCCTCGACTTTTACCCATTCCTTCTGATCCTTACATTTCTCGGAACCGGCGGCAGGCTCAGGTGGTATCACAAGGCCCTCATAATTTTGAGCGTCCTCGTAAATATATGGGGAGTCCTCTTCATCAATAAATTCGGGTGGTATAAGCTATATTGACCCTATCAAGGGGGTTATGTATTTTTACGCCCTGACCGATATGAAAAGCCGCATAATACCAGGATACGCAGTTCCCCTCGTCGTCTACGCTTTGGTTATAGCGGCCATACTTGTTATGAGGCTCCTTCTGCCGTGGCCGTACGTTGTGTCCATATCGGCGCTCATAATGCTCGCTATCCCGTTCTTCCTTAAACCCGATTCGCGCGACCTCAAATGGCACCCGAGGGGGATTCTTCTCGGCCTCCTCGTATCCGCCGTGCTCCTCGCGGCATACCTGGCTGTAGTATGGGGCTACGGGCTCTATTCGGGGCAATCTCTTACAATTAACAAGCTCTCCTATTCGTTCATATTGATGCAGCTTCTTCTCGTGGCCCTCCCCGAAGAGGCCTTTTTCAGGGGTTACCTGCAGCCAAAATTCGGCAACAACATTAAAAGTGTAGTTATAGTAAGCGCCCTCTTCGCCGTGGGCCATTTCGTGACACTCTGCCTCGGGGGAAACCACGGCTCAGGGGTTTGTGCTCAGGCGATACTCACATTCTTCCCCTCGCTCGTTATGGGGTATCTATACCTCGCCACCGGGTCGCTGTGGGCCAGCATTATCTTCCATTTCCTCGCGAATGTAGTGCATATAGCCGTCGGGCTGTCCTGATTTCCACCCCCGCGCTCCCAACTCTTTTTACGCCGGGCTTTCCCCGCGTGCCAGAGTTGCGTTAAAATACTGTAATAATTACAATCGTCTTATCACAGTGATGTGATGTACCCAGTGGATGTGGCGGAGTAGCATGAGAATAGGGCTTGCACAGATAAATCTGAGCGTCGGAGATATCGGCGGTAACCTTGCAAAAATCCTTTCGTATATGGAATCCGCAAGGGCCGAGGGGGTGGACGTACTCTGCTTCCCCGAGCTCGCCATGACAGGCTACCCGCCCGAAGACCTTCTCCTAAAGCCGAGCTTCATCGGCGACAACATTAAGGCGGTGGACGAGGTCAGAAAGGCGTCTAAAGGCCTTACGGTCATACTCGGCTTTGCCGACAGGGACGGTGACATCTATAATGCCGCCGCGTTGCTCCACGACGGCAAGCTTGTGGACGTCTACAGGAAGCATTACCTCCCCAACTACGGCGTCTTCGACGAGAACCGCTACTTCCAGTCGGGCACGAGGACGCCCGTTTACAGGCTCGGGGATACGATATTCGGTGTCAACATATGCGAGGATATCTGGTATCCGGGCGACCCGACGAGAAAGCAGTCCGTTCTAGGCGGCGCCCAGCTCATAATCAACATCTCGTCTTCTCCATACTATATGTCCAAGGTAAAGGCCCGGGAGCAGATGCTCGTCACTAGGGCAAAGGACTACTCCGCCATGATAGCCTACTGTAACCTCGTGGGCGGCCAGGACGAGCTCGTTTTCGACGGCCATAGCGTCGTCATAGGCGAGCGCGGCGAGATAATCGCGCGGGGGAAGGGCTTTGAGGAAGACCTCGTCGTGGCCGACATAAACGCGTCCCGTGTATTCAGATCGCGCATACACGACCCCCGGCGGAGAAAGGAGCAGCTTCTCCTGAGGGCCCATTCCGAGGACGTCGAGTTTATAGACATCCACGTCGGGAAATCCGGAAAGGCGGACAAACCCGAAATCGCGCAGACCGTAAACGACTTCCAGCCTGTCGAGGAAGAGGTCTTCAGCGCGCTCATTCTCGGCACGAGGGACTATATGCGTAAAAACGGCTTCACGAAGACCGTCATAGGCATGAGCGGGGGGATAGATTCGGCCCTCGTGGCCGTCATAGCATCCGAAGCCCTCGGCAGGGAAAATGTCACCGGCGTCACGATGCCTTCCCGCTACAGCTCCGAGGGGAGCGTAACCGATTCCGAGGAGCTTGCCCGGAACATCGGCATCGAGCTCCTGGAGATTCCGATAGAAAAGGCCTTCGGAGCCTTTAATGACATGCTTTCGGACGTGTTCTCCGGGCGCGGGCCCGACATGACGGAGGAGAATCTCCAGGCAAGGGTAAGGGGGAATATACTGATGGCCCTTTCCAACAAGTTCGGCTGGCTAGTCCTCACAACCGGCAACAAGAGCGAGATGAGCGTCGGCTACTGCACGCTCTACGGCGATATGGCTGGCGGCTTCGCCGTCATAAAGGACGTGCCCAAGACGCTCGTCTACAGGCTTTCTGAGTACTACAACAAATGGAAGGGGCGTGACGTAATACCGAGGTCCATTTTAACCAAGCCCCCGTCCGCCGAGCTCCGTCCGGGCCAGCTCGACACGGACTCGCTCCCGCCGTACGAGGCGCTCGACCCTATCCTCAAGGCCTATGTCGAGGACGACCTCAGCGTCGGCGAGATAGTATCCCTCGGCTTTCCGGTGCGGACGGTGAAGGATATTATAAAGATGGTCGACCGCAACGAGTACAAGCGCAGGCAGGCCCCGCCCGGGATAAAGATAACCGCAAGAGCGTTCGGAAAAGACCGCCGTTTCCCCATTACGAACCTCTACAGGGAATAGAAATCTCGCCCCGGACTTAGCGTAAAACAGCGTTTTATGATATAATAGTTTTCGGGGTTCTCGAAAGTTTTTCCCGTGTTGACTTGTGCCTTTTTTCATCTAATCTTAAATCTTGGGTTAATCGGCTTATACCGCGGGTCAATCCTTCGAATTAATACGTTTTTTGAGAAAACTGGGACCTCAGGAAGGTGTTACTATGAAGCCCTTTGGCTACCCGAAAAAGCAGGGTTTATACGACCCCCAATTTGAACACGATTCGTGCGGTATAGGGTTTGTTGTAAACGTAAAAGGAAGGAAATCGCACAGCATAGTTGCCGACGCGCTCACGGTGCTGAGGAATCTTCAGCACAGGGGAGCGTGCGGTTGCGAAACAAATACCGGCGACGGCGCGGGCATTTTAATGCAGATGCCCCACAAGTTCCTAGAGAAGGTTGCGAAGGAATCCGGCATCGACCTTCCCGCGGAAGGTCAGTACGCCGTAGGCATGGTCTTCCTCCCTCCGGACGAGGGGGAAAGGGCGGATGCCGTATCGGTTCTCGAAAGGATAATAAAGGAAGAACGGCTCGAGGTCCTCGGCTGGCGTAAAGTGCCGACGGACAATTCCTCGCTCGGCGAAACGGCCAGAAAGGGCGAGCCCAGCGTCATGCAGGTTTTCATATCCCGGAGCCCCGGGCTCGGGGACGGCATGACCTACGAGAGGAAGCTCTACCTTATAAGAAAGAGGGCGGAAAACGAGGTAAGGTTCTCGGGGATGCAGGGAGGGGAATTCTTCTATGTTCCCAGCCTCTCGCATAGAACCCTCGTCTACAAGGGGATGCTCACGACCTGGCAGGTCGAGCTTTACTACCCCGACCTCAGCGACCCGGACATGCAGTCCGCCATAGCGCTTGTTCACTCGCGCTTCAGCACGAACACATTCCCGAGCTGGGACAGGTCGCATCCGTACCGCTATATAATCCACAACGGCGAAATAAACACGCTCAGGGGCAACATCAACTGGATGCACGCCCGCGAGGCGATGCTCGAAACAGACCTTTTTGGCCCGGATCTCGAAAAGATATTCCCGATTATACAGCCCGACGGCAGCGACTCGGCAAACTTCGACAACTGCGTCGAATTTCTGACACTCGCCGGCCGGCCTATAGAGCATACCGTCATGATGATGATTCCCGAGCCCTGGTCCAACCACGAGACCATGAGCGAGGAGAAAAAGGCCTTCTATGAATACCACAGCTGCCTTATGGAGCCGTGGGACGGTCCCGCTTCCATAGCGTTTACGGACGGGTTCAAGGTCGGCGCGGTCCTCGACAGGAACGGCCTCAGGCCCTCGCGCTACTACCTTACAAAAGACGACGTGGTGATAATGGGCTCCGAAGTCGGGGTTCTCGAAGTTCCCGCGGATCAAATCGTCCGTAAGGGAAGGCTCCAACCGGGGAAGATGTTCCTCATCGATACAATCGAGGGCCGCATCGTCGAAGACGACGAGATAAAGGGCAGGTTGGCAAAAGAAAAGCCCTACAGGAAGTGGCTCGACGATAACCTCGTCAACCTCTCCGACCTCCCGGAATCGAACGGCGAAGCCGGCGGCGGGGCCACGCACGAAGATATACTCCAGAGGCAAAAGGTCTTCGGTTACACATTCGAAGAGCTAAGGGTCATTTTGGCCCCGATGGCGACGAACGCCGTCGAGCCAATAGGCTCGATGGGTAAAGACACACCGGTGGCCATCCTTTCGAACAAGCCGAGGCTTCTTTACGAATACTTCAAGCAGCTCTTCGCACAGGTTACGAACCCCGCGATCGATGCTATAAGGGAAGAGCTCATCACGGCTACCGAGGTCACGATAGGGCCCGAGAGGAACATCCTCGACCCTCGGCCCGAAAGCTGCCGTCTGATAAAGCTCGACAGCCCGATACTGAGTAACCAGCAGCTGGAGCGCATAAGGGCGCTCGATAACAAGACTTTCAAGTCGGAAACACTCCCGATGCTCTTTCCGATTGCCGAGGGGAGCGACGGCCTGGAAGACGCCCTGAAAGACCTTTTCACGAAGGCCGATAAGGCGATAGAAGACGGCACCAACGTCCTCATACTCTCGGACAGGGGGTTTGACGAGGAGAACGCACCTATACCGGCGCTCCTTGCCGCTTCGGGGCTTCACCATCACCTTATCCGTAACGGCAACAGGCTCAAGGTGGCGCTCATTATAGAATCCGGTGAGCCGAGGGAGGTGCATCATTTTTCCCTTCTCATCGGCTACGGCGTAAGCGCCATAAACCCCTACCTCGCCTACGAGACCCTGGGCGACATGGTAAACGAAGGGCTTCTCAAGAACATAGACAAAAAAACCGCAGTCAAAAACTACATAAAGAGCCTCGTAAAGGGCGTCGTGAAGACGATGTCCAAGATAGGAATATCGGCCGTCCAGAGCTACCACGGCGCGCAGATATTCGAGGCGATAGGGCTTAACCACGAATTCGTCGACAAGTACTTCACCTGGACCCCTACCAGAATAAAGGGGGCCGGGATAGAGGTCATTACGAAGGAAATAGTCATGCGGCACGAGTCCGCGTACCCGGAAAGGGGCACACACCCTCTCACGCTCGACGCGGGAGGCATGTACCAGTGGCGCTCCGGCGGGGAGCATCACGCGTTCAATCCAAGGACCGTGCACATGCTCCAGAACGCCTGCCGCTCCGGGAGCTACGAAGCGTTCAAAAGATTTTCGACGCTCGTCGACGACCAGTCGAGGGATCTCCATACATTAAGGGGGCTTCTCGAGCTCAAGTTCGAGTCCGATCCGATTCCGATAGACGAGGTCGAGTCCGTCGAATCCATATGCAAGCGGTTTAAGACCGGGGCCATGTCCTACGGCGCCATCAGCCAGGAAGCCCACGAGAGCCTTGCCATTGCCATGAACAGAATCGGCGGCAAGAGCAACACGGGCGAGGGCGGGGAAGACCCGTCCCGTAACATCCCCGACGCCAACGGCGACTTGAAGAGAAGCGCCATCAAGCAGGTCGCTTCCGGAAGGTTCGGCGTCACGGGCGAATACCTCGTCAACAGCGACGAGATACAGATTAAGATCGCGCAGGGGGCAAAGCCCGGCGAGGGCGGCCAGCTTCCCGGCAAGAAGGTCTATCCGTGGATTGCCAAGGTAAGGCTTTCGACACCGGGCGTAGGGCTGATTTCCCCGCCGCCTCATCACGACATCTATTCCATCGAGGACCTTGCCGAGCTTATACACGACCTCAAGAACGCGAATAAAAACGCAAGAATTAACGTAAAGCTCGTATCCGAAGTCGGGGTTGGCACAATAGCCGCGGGCGTGGCCAAGGGGCACGCCGACGTCATACTCGTAAGCGGCTACGACGGCGGCACGGGGGCTTCACCGCAGTCGAGCATTCAGCACGCGGGCCTTCCGTGGGAGCTCGGCCTCGCCGAGACGCACCAGACGCTCCTCGTCAATAACCTAAGGAGCAGGGTGGTCCTCGAAACGGACGGCCAGATGAAGACAGGGAGGGATGTCGTCATAGCGGCCCTTCTGGGGGCGGAGGAGTTCGGCTTCTCCACGGCCCCGCTCATCGTCCTCGGATGCATAATGATGCGCGTTTGCCATCTCGACACCTGCCCTGTGGGCGTCGCCACGCAAAACCCCGAGCTCAGGAAGAAGTTCATGGGCGACCCGGGGCACGTCGTAAACTTCATGCGCTTTATCGCGGAAGAAGTGCGCGAGATCATGGCCCAGCTCGGGTTCAGGACGATAAACGAAATGGTCGGACGCACCGACAAACTCGAAATGAAGAAGGTCATCGACCACTGGAAGGCCAGGGGCGTAGACCTTTCAGACATACTTTACGAGCCGGATGTCCCTCCGGACTGGGGCAGATACAACCAGATGGAGCAGGACCACGGTCTCGAGGCTTCGCTCGACATGACCACACTCCTCGACATATGCAAGCCGACCCTCGAAAAGGGCGAGCCTGTCGAGGCCATACTGCCTATAAAGAACGTGAACAGAACGGTCGGCACAATTCTCGGGAGCGAGCTCACCCGCAAATACGGCAGCGTGGGCCTTCCGGAGGATACAGTGCGGCTTCACTTCATGGGCTCCGCTGGGCAGAGCTTCGGCGCATTCGCCCCCAGGTTCATGACGATGATACTCGAAGGAGATTCCAACGACTACATCGGCAAAGGGCTCTCGGGCGGCAGGCTTATCGTCTATCCGCCGAAGGGGTCTACGTTCAACGCCGAGGATAACGTCATAACCGGCAACGTCGCCTTTTACGGGGCGACGGGCGGAGAGGCGTACATACGCGGCATGGCCGGCGAGCGGTTCTGCGTCAGGAATAGCGGCGTTCATACGGTAGTCGAGGGAGTCGGCGACCACGCCTGTGAATACATGACCGGCGGACGGGTCGTAGTTATCGGCCCCACCGGCAGGAATTTCGCCGCCGGCATGTCGGGGGGCATAGCCTACGTCCTCGACGAAGAGGGTAATTTCCCGATTCACTGCAACACTGATATGGTGGCGATCGAAACACCCGCTGAAGAAGACCTTGAAGAGATAAGGAACATGATAAAGCGGCACGTCGAGTACACCCATAGTGAAAAGGGCAAGGACATTCTCGCACGCTGGACCACTCTATCGGAAAAGTTCGTGAAAGTGATGCCAAAGGACTTCAAACGAATGCTCGAAGCCATCAAAAAGGTCGAGCAGGCCGGACTCAGCGGTGACGAGGCTCTTATGGCGGCGTTTGAAGAGAACAAAAATGACCTGGCCCGTGTGAGCGGTAATTAGTTCCCCTTCAACCACACAATCGGCAGCAAACGAAGTCCGGTTTTTCCGGACGGCAGAATAGACTGGAGGAAGTTTAATGGGTGACCCCACTGGTTTTATGCAATACAAGAGAGAGCTGGAGCCCGACCGCTCCCCTTCAGAGCGTCTAAAGGACTGGAAGGAGTTTCACAAGCACCTTCCGGACGAGAAGCTCAAAATTCAGGGGGCGAGGTGTATGGACTGCGGCATCCCTTTCTGCCAGTCGGGGACCATGATAAACGGCATGACCTCGGGCTGCCCGGTGAATAACCTCATACCGGAATGGAACGACCTCGTATACAGAGGGCTCTGGCGCGAGGCGCTCGAGCGTCTTCACAAGACCAATAACTTCCCGGAGTTCACGGGAAGGGTGTGCCCGGCTCCGTGCGAGGGGTCGTGCGTGCTCGGATTGAACGAACCCCCGGTCACCATAAAGACCATCGAATGCACAATAATAGATAAAGGTTTCGAGGAAGGATGGGTTCTCCCCGAGATCCCGGAAACGAGGACGGGTAAGAAGGTGGCTGTAGTGGGCTCGGGCCCGGCGGGGCTTGCCTGCGCCGCCCAGCTCAACAAGGCCGGTCACCTCGTCACGGTTTTCGAAAGGGACGACAGAATAGGCGGGCTCTTGATGTACGGTATCCCGAATCCTCACCTCGACAAGTATGTAGTAGAGCGCAGGGTCAACGTCATGAGAGAAAGCGGTATCGAGTTCGTCACCAATACCGAAATCGGCAAGGACTATCCTGCGGACAAGCTCTTGAAGGAATACGATGCCGTCGTTATATGCACGGGGGCGACAAAGCCGCGCGATCTGCCGGTTGCGGGCAGGGATCTCAAGGGCGTTCACTTCGCCATGGAATTCCTGAAAGCCAACACCAAGAGTCTTCTGGACAGCGGCCACAGCGACGGCAATTATATATCTGCGAAGGATAAGGACGTCATAGTCCTGGGCGGCGGCGACACGGGCACCGACTGCGTCGCCACGGCGATGCGCCACGGATGCAGGAGTCTCCTTCAGTTCGAGATTCTGCCGCAGCCCCCGATCACCAGGGCGCCCGACAACCCCTGGCCTCAGTGGCCGAGGGTATATATGCTCGGCTACGGCCAGGAAGAGGCCATGGCCGTCTTCGGCGAAGACCCGAGAAAGTACCAGGTGCTTACGACGAAGTTTGCGGGCGACGCCGACGGGAACGTAAAGGAGCTTCACACGATCCGCATCGAGTGGGTTATGGGCGAGAACGGAAAGCCTTCTTTCAGGGAGGTTCCCGGGACCGAGAAAGTATGGTC